>NZ_JBEOPS010000028.1:0-73689 GCF_040310305.1 Pseudomonas sp. HY13-MNA-CIBAN-0226 | reverse complement strand
GGAGCCGGATTTGAACCGACGACCTTCGGGTTATGAGCCCGACGAGCTACCAGACTGCTCCATCCCGCGTCTGTGTGGCGGCATTCTACAGAGGAACGACGGGGTGTCAACCGTTAATCCTCAAACAAGCCAAATAAGCGTAAAACAGCGATGGGCAGGGGAGATTCAGCGCTAAGTTTCGGAATCAGAACGATTTATGTTTTTTGCGCAGCCTGAGTGCGCCGACTCATTTATCTTCGAGGGATGCAAAACTGACGCGCACAAAAAAGGCCACTCTTTCGAGTAGCCTTTTTTGATGTTTGGTTGCGGGAGCCGGATTTGAACCGACGACCTTCGGGTTATGAGCCCGACGAGCTACCAGACTGCTCCATCCCGCGTCTGTGTGTCGGCATTCTACAGAGGATGGCGGGGCTGTCAACCGCCATTCACGAAGAAAACTCTTCCTGTTCAATCGCTTAGCGCAAAACCTCGGTGGCTGAAATGGCTGCAGCGCAGGCGTGGCAAGGGTTACAGCTCTATTGGTAGTAGGTTTTCGATTGAAAAAACAAATTCATCTTTTTTCCGACCCTTGAAAAAGAACATGCCTACTACTGGTGCTATATACAGGTGTCGATGAGATACTGTTGATCTGACTCGCTAAAAACCTTTTTCGCACAATGAACGTCGCTTCTACATGACCCAGCGAAAGATCATCCACGTCGATTGTGACTGCTTCTACGCCGCCATCGAGATGCGTGACGACCCGCGCCTGGCCGGTAAACCTCTTGCCGTGGGCGGCTCAGCGGATCGGCGAGGGGTGATCGCGACCTGCAACTATGAGGCGCGCGCCTATGGAGTACGCTCGGCCATGTCCTCGGGGCACGCGCTGAAGCTGTGCCCGGACCTGACGATCGTCAAGCCGCGCATGGACGCCTATAGAGAAGCCTCGAAGGAAATTCACACGATCTTTCGTGACTACACCGACCTGATCGAGCCACTGTCCCTGGATGAGGCCTATCTGGATGTGTCGGACAGCTCGCATTTTGGTGGCAGCGCGACCCGGGTCGCCCAGGAAATCCGCCGGCGGGTCTCCAACCAGTTGCACATCACGGTCTCGGCCGGCGTGGCGCCCAACAAGTTCCTGGCCAAGATCGCCAGTGACTGGAAGAAACCCAACGGGCTGTTTGTCATCACTCCGGATCAGGTCGAGGACTTTGTCAGTGGCTTGCCAGTGAGTAAATTGCACGGGGTGGGCAAGGTGACTGCGGACAAGCTGGGGCGCCTTGGGATTGTCGATTGCTCGCATTTACGTGAGTGGGAAAAGTTGGCGCTGGTCCGCGAATTCGGCAGTTTTGGTGAGCGATTGTGGAGCCTGGCCCGTGGGATCGATGATCGCCTGGTGCACAATGACAGTCGGCGTCAGTCGATCAGTGTCGAAAACACCTACGACGTGGACTTGCCGGACCTGCTGAGTTGCCTGGACAAGCTCCCCGAATTGCTGGAGACGCTGGCCGGGCGCATGGCGCGGATCGACAGCAGCTATCGGCCGGGCAAGCCGTTCGTCAAAGTGAAATTCCACGATTTCACCCAGACCACGCTGGAGCAGGCCGGGGCAGGGCGGGATCTGGGGAGTTATCAGCTGCTGCTGACCCAGGCGTTCAATCGTGGCGGCAAGCCGGTGCGGTTGTTGGGGGTCGGGGTGCGGCTTGAGGATATGCGGGGTGGGTTTGAGCAGATGGAGTTGTTTGAGCGGTAGTTTTTCAAGGTCTAAAGATCGCAGCCTTCGGCAGCTCCTACAGGAAGCGCGCCGCCCTGGTAGGAGCTGCCGAAGGCTGCGATCTTTGAAGAGACTTTAATTCGAATTCGGCCCCGGATCCGCCACCAGCCGCCCGGCATCCTTGGTCAAAGACTTGAGGAATTCGGTCTGTAGCTCGGGATCATTGCGAGTCAGTTCGATCAGGCTCTGTTCCAGTTCAGTGGCTTCTTCCTCCAGCCCCAGCTCCGACAGGCGCTTGACCCGGTGCACCCACTGGCTTACTTCGTCGTCTTCCAGGTCGTCGTAGATCAGTCCGTGAGCTTCGAGCAGTTTGCCGCGCAGTGAACTGCTGACGGCCAGGGACGTATTGACGTGTATCTCGTCCTGGCCGTCCGCGACGCTGATCAGCAAGCGGGTCAGATGATTGATGTCATGTTCAGCGAACGGGCTGTCCAGCAGGTTCAGGCGTAGCACGCCATTCTTGTCGGTAGTCAGCTCGAACGTCTCCTTGCCGGCCTTGACCTGCACCGGGCGCTCGCTCCATGGCAGGCTCGAGTACTCGGTGCGCTTGTCGAGCTGGACTTCGTCGATACCCGCCAGGTTCTGCTGAGCGCGACCATGGGATTGCACGTTCATGAACGGATTGAGCCCGGCGAAACCGTAGCTCAGCCAGTCCTTGGTCACGCTGTCCGGCAGATTGCCCAGGGCGAACACATTGACCACGTTCGCGCCGACGCCGGCTACCACAGCCACGGCGCCCAGCGGAATTTCGTAAGCCTCTCGCCAGGGTTGGTAGGGCGTGTAGCGGTCGTAATGGCGAGTGACCTCGAACTCGGTGACTTCGAAGGTCTTCTGCTCGTGGATTTTCACCCGGCGTTGCGGCAGCTCAAGCACCTTGGGCTCGCCGACATCGACCTGCAGGCTGTGATCGAGCAATTTGCGCTCGACACGTTCCTCGTGCTCGCTGCGTTGTGACATTTGATTGGCACAACCGCTGACCAGCAGGGTGCCGCACAGGGCGGCACCACCGAGGCCTAAGGTGTTTCGCTTGAACATGACTTCTCTATCTGGTGTCAGCGGCGGATACGGGCCTGGAGGAAGGGCAGCACGTCAGCGACCGGCAATGCCTGTGCTTCAGGTTCGGTGCGGCTCTTGTATTCCAGGTTGCCATCGGCGAGGCCGCGGTCGCTGACCACGATCCGGTGAGGAATGCCGATCAGCTCCATGTCGGCAAACTTGATGCCCGGGCTGGTTTTCTTGTCGCGGTCGTCCAGCAACACTTCGAAACCGGCCGCCGTCAATTCTGCGTACAGCTTGTCGGTGGCTTCGCGGACCTGTTCGTTATCGTAGCGCAGCGGTACCAGCGCGATCTGGAATGGAGCGAGTGTGTCACTCCAGATGATCCCGTTGGCGTCGTTGTTCTGTTCGATGGCCGCAGCCACCACGCGGGACACGCCGATGCCGTAGCAGCCCATTTCCAGGGTGACCGGCTTGCCGTTCTCGCCCAGCACTTCGCACTTCATCGCTTTGCTGTACTTGTTGCCCAGCTGAAAGATGTGCCCGACTTCGATGCCGCGCTTGATTTCCAGGGTGCCTTTGCCGTCCGGGCTTGGGTCGCCGGTCACTGCATTACGCAGGTCGGCAACGGTCGGAACCGGCAGGTCGCGTTCCCAGTTCACGCCGAAGTAGTGCTTGTCGTCGATGTTGGCGCCAATGCCGAAGTCGCTCATCAGCTCCACCGAGCGGTCGATGATGATAGGCAGCGACAGGTTCAGCGGGCCCAGCGAACCAGCGCCGGCGCCAATGGCGTCGCGCAGTTCGGAGTCGGTAGCCATGACCAACGGGCTCGCCACGCCAGGTTGCTGGGCAGCCTTGATCTCGTTGAGTTCGTGGTCGCCACGAATGACCAGGGCGATCAGCTTGCCTTCTTCCTCGGCGCGCACGATCAGGGTCTTGATGGTCTTCTCAATCGGCAGATTGAATTTTTCCACCAGGGCGGCAATTGTCTTGGTGTCCGGGGTGTCGACCAGGCGCAGCTCTTCAGTTGGCGCCGGGCGGGAGGTTTCCCGGGGCACGGCTTCGGCTTTTTCGATGTTCGCGGCGTAGTCGGAACCGTTGCTGAAGGCGATATCGTCTTCGCCGGATTCGGCCAGTACGTGGAACTCGTGGGAGCCGGCACCACCGATGGAGCCGTTGTCGGCTTCCACAGGGCGGAATTTCAGGCCCAGACGGGTGAACACGTTGCAGTAGGCCTGATGCATGCGGTCGTAAGTGACCTGCAGCGAAGCCTGGTCCGCGTGGAACGAGTAGGCGTCCTTCATGATGAATTCGCGACCGCGCATCAAGCCGAAGCGTGGACGGATCTCGTCACGGAATTTGGTCTGGATCTGATACAGGTTGATCGGCAGCTGCTTGTAGCTGCTCAACTCGCTGCGCATCAGGTCGGTGATGACCTCTTCGTGGGTCGGGCCGGCGCAGAAATCACGACCATGGCGATCCTTGAAGCGCAGCAATTCAGGGCCGTATTCTTCCCAGCGCCCGGATTCCTGCCACAGCTCAGCCGGTTGCGTGCTCGGCATCAACACTTCGAGAGAGCCGGCGGCGTTCATTTCTTCGCGAACGATCGCTTCAACCTTGCGCATCACTCGCAAGCCCATGGGCAGCCAGGTGTACAGGCCCGAGGCGAGTTTGCGGATCATGCCGGCGCGCAGCATCAGCTGATGGCTGATCACGACCGCGTCGGAAGGCGTTTCTTTCTGTGTGGCGAGCAAAAATTGACTGGTGCGCATGGTTGGCCGTTGTCGGTTGCTGATGACGAGAAATGACGGAGCATTGTACGGGCGAGATCTGCTGGCGTACAGGCGTGCGGTCGGTGGTGTCGCGGCAGGGCGGGAATTACCCCGCTCCTGCGCGCTTTCCAGCTAAAGGGGTTCTTCGGCCGCAGGTGCAGGAATCGGTTCCGGTGTCGGTCCTGCGCGGCGGCTTTCCTGATACCAGTGCAGCATGATCAGGAGCAGGGTCGGGACGCCCAGCAACGCGGTGATCAGGAAGAAGTTGTGGTAACCGAATTTCTCCACCATGACCCCTGAGTAGCCGCCAATCAGGCGTGGCAGCAGGAGCATGATCGAGCTCAGCAGGGCGTACTGGGTGGCGGAGAACTTGAGGTTGGTCAGGCTCGACAGGTAGGCGACGAACGCCGAAGTCGCCAGCCCGGAACTGAAGTTGTCCAGGGAAATGGTGACAATCAGCATGTTCAGGTTGGCGCCCATGTCCGCGAGCATCAGGAACAGCAGGTTGGTGCCGGCTGAAGCAATGCCGCCGATCAGCAGGATCGGCAGGATACCGAAGCGCACGATCAGCAACCCGCCCATGCCGGCGCCCACCAGCGTCATGATCAGGCCGAAGATCTTGCTGACGCTGGCGATCTGATCCTTGGTAAAACCCTGGTCGATGTAGAACACGTTGGCCATCACGCCCATGACCGTATCGGACATTCGATAGGTGGCGATCAGGCCCAGCAGCAGCAGCGCCTGCCAGCGGTAGCGCAGGATGAAGTCGTTGACCGGCGTCAGCACCGGTGCCAGGCCGCGGCGACCCATGGCCGACAGGCACATGAAGGTCAGCGTGGTATAGAGAATGGCCCGCAGGAACGCGCGGTCTTCCAGCAGCAGGTCGAGCACGCTGTGGCCTTCGAACAGCACGCTGGCGAAATCGGTGTTGTACAGCTGGGTGAACATGGCAGGCACAGACACCAGCAACACGATCAGTACGAACACGGAAGCCAGTTGATGCGCGAAGGAGTACCGCCCGGCCTGCAGTTGCGTGCGCAGGGGCACCGGCGGTTCACGCATGAAGAAGGAGGTCAGCAACGCCGGGATCATCAGGGCGCCGAACAGGATGTAGGTGCCGGCCCAGGCTGAATGCTGGTAGTTGAAGCCTGTCGAGCCAAAGCCTTCGGCGAAGAACAGTGCGCCGGCCGTGGCCAGCAATGCGGCAATACGGTAACCGGACATGTAACTGGCGGCGAGGGCAGCCTGGCGGCTGTCGTCGGCAATTTCCAGGCGATAGGCGTCGACCGCGATGTCTTGTGTCGCCGAAGCGAAGGCCACAACCACGGCGATCGCGATCAACCAGGACAGGTGTTTTTGCGGGTCGCAGAAACCCATCCCGATCAGGCCGAGAATGACCAGTGCCTGGGAAAGGACCAGCCAGGAACGTCGACGCCCCAGCTTGCCGAGCAATGGCAGGCGCCATTGGTCGAGCAGCGGCGACCACACCCATTTAAAGGCATAGGCCAAACCGATCAGGCTTGCATAGCCAATGGTTTCGCGAGCCACACCGGCTTCGCGCAGCCAGACCGAAAGTGTTGAAAACACCAGCATGTACGGCAGGCCGGCGGCGAAACCCAGCAGCAACAGCACGAGCGTTGAAGGGCTGGCATAGGCGGCGAGCGCGGCGCGCCAGGTTTTACGGGGCATGGGCTGGAGTCTGCCTCAAGATTACGGAAACAAAGCGCGCACTCTAACCGCTGTGCTCTACCGGGCGCCAGCCATGGCGCTGAATATCAACACGATTATTCAGGATGCTGACGCCTTCCTCGCGCAATCGCGCGCGCTGTTCATCCCCGCAAGCGCTGCCTGCTGGCAGGCTCAGGCGCCCGCCCGCGCCGAGTACCCGGTGCCACGGTAATTTGCTGTCACCGGGAAGCTGGCTAAGGGTTCGGCCGACATAACGAGCGGCGCGCCCCAGTCCTGCCAGCTCGGCAAGCTGCCCATAACTGACGACCTTGCCCGGCGGCACCTGCGCCAGCGTCATGTAGAGCGCCGTGCGTCGGGTTTGCGCAGCGCTGTCGTTTTCATTGAGCGGGTCTGTCACGTGCGCAATTCCTGCGGGTCGAGGTATTTACGGTCACCAGAGTAAGTCGAGAATGGCCAATTGAGAAATGAACTCAATAGAAATAGTCGTGTCAGTGCTTGCTAGGGTCTTATTCGTAAGGATAATGCCGACTTTTTTTCGCAAACTTGAGCCTGTATTTGCTTATGGTGTCCAGATCCCTGCTGTGCCTCGCTGTACTAAGTGCTTCCACACCCTTGCTCGCCGACACCGTCTGGTTGAAGAACGGTGACAAGCTGAGCGGCAAGATCACCCTGTTCGACGGCGGCAAGCTGTTGATCCAGACCGAGTACGCCGGCGCGATCCCGATCGACTGGAAACAGGTCAAGACGCTGGAAAGCGATCAGGAGTTACTGGTCAAGCAGGATGCTTACACCGGGGAAAAGGCCAAGTCACTGCATGCGGCAGACGATGGCAAGGTGACGCTGGCCAATGGCGATGCGCCGAAGACCGTGGAGCTTGCCAGTATCCAGCAGATCCTCAAGCCCAAGCCGGTGGTTGAGGACCTGGTATGGAAGGGCAATGTCGACATGGCGCTGGACTACCAGCGGGCCGAGAAAGACACCGATGACTACGATATCGACTTCAAGACCAGTGCGCGTCATGGCAAGTGGCGGCATACGGCGGAGGGCGAATACAACCGCGAATTCCAGGACGACGTGGTCACCACGGATAACTGGCGCGGTGAGTACTCCCTCGATCGGTTCCTGACCGAGAAATGGTTCTGGCAAGGTCGCGCTGTCTATAAGCGCGACAAGGTCGAAGACCTGTCCCGTCAGCGCACCGTCGGTACCGGTCCTGGTTATCAGTTCTGGGATGACGAGCTGGGCGCGTTCTCGCTGGGATCACTGGTCAACCGCACGGATTATGAGTACGCGGACGGTGGCAAGGAAAACTTCTATTCCCTGGCCATGAAGTGGGACTACAACCGCTACCTGATTGGCAAGAAGGTCGAGTTCTTCACCAACGGCGAGGTGGGCAAGCCATTGTCAGGCGTTGCGGATTACGCGCTGGATACCGAAGTGGGGTTGCGTTACAAGGTAACCGATTGGGCTTCGCTTAACCTGAAGGCTGAGCGAGATGTCATCAGTGGTACTGATGATGCTGATTTGGAGAAGACCCGTTATACCGCTGGGTTCGGTGTGGCCTGGTAATAAGCGCTTAAGCTCAAGATCAAAAGATCGTCCGATAGGACGATCTTCTTTGCCTGGCAAAAACACACAGGCACAAAAAAGCCCCGCTTTTGAGGGCGGGGCTTTTTACTAAAGCAAGTACAAGTTAGATAACTTGAACTTCTTCAGCTTGCATGCCTTTCTGACCGCGGGTAGCGATGAAAGAGACCTGTTGGCCTTCTTTCAGGCTTTTGAAGCCGTCGGATTGGATAGCTTTGAAGTGAACGAACAGGTCGTCACCGGATTGTGGAGTGATGAAGCCGAAGCCTTTTTCATCGTTGAACCACTTAACGGTACCGGTTTGGCGATTAGACATGGTGTAACTCCTTGAACAAAGATAACTGCGACGCAGGAAGAACCCTGGCCGAGACTGAGTGCAAAGAGCAGGAAAAATTCTTGTAGATGGTTGGATCGAAATTCAACATATCGTGTAGAGATTCTCAGTGACACAAGCAGCACAGTGGCGCCACCTTAACCCTTTTTCTGGAATGTGCCAATGCTTCTTGCGAAGGTTTCTCTTATTTCGTGACTGACGGTGCATCAAAATACAGTGAGGGCCCGGAAATTCGGGGGGCGCGCGCGGGAGAATTTAATTGCGCTCTTTGAACCGGCGACCCGCCCCCGGTAAGATGCCGGACAGATTTTCTCCACCTCGCTATTCAGGACACCCGCCATGAGCATCAAATCGGACAAGTGGATTCGCCGCATGGCGCAAGAGCACGGCATGATCGAGCCCTTCGTTGAGCGCCAGATGCGCGGTGAAGGTGCCGAGCGCCTGATTTCCTACGGTGTGTCGAGCTACGGCTACGACGTGCGCTGCGCCGATGAATTCAAAGTGTTCACCAACATCAACTCGGCAACCGTCGATCCGAA
Organism: Pseudomonas sp. HY13-MNA-CIBAN-0226; assembly: GCF_040310305.1. Lineage (NCBI taxonomy): Bacteria > Pseudomonadati > Pseudomonadota > Gammaproteobacteria > Pseudomonadales > Pseudomonadaceae > Pseudomonas > Pseudomonas sp. HY13-MNA-CIBAN-0226. The sequence goes on along the minus strand of NZ_JBEOPS010000028.1, from coordinate 65,016 downwards.
AAACTTCGATGAGAAGAGCTTTGTCGACGTCCAGAGCGATGTCTGCATCATTCCGCCCAATTCGTTCGCACTGGCCCGCACCGTGGAATTTTTCCGCATACCGCGCAACGTGCTGACCATATGCCTGGGTAAAAGCACCTACGCCCGTTGCGGCATCATCGTCAACGTGACGCCGCTCGAGCCGGAGTGGGAAGGCCATGTGACCCTGGAATTCTCCAACACCACCACGCTGCCGGCAAAAATCTACGCCAATGAAGGTGTCGCACAGATGCTTTTCTTCGAATCCGACGAAGAGTGCGAAGTGTCCTACAAGGACCGTGGCGGCAAGTATCAGGGCCAGCGCGGCGTTACCCTGCCGCGCACCTGAGTCATCCATCTGACGGGTCGTGGGAATTCTTCGGCGGGAACACACTCTATTGGGTGTACTGCCCGGTTCGCGCACAGTGAACCGGGCCACTGCTCAGGAGTGCTCTATGAAGATCGATCCGCAAATAAGTGCCGAACTGGCAAGGCTTGAGCCCAATCAGGTTGGCGTTTTGGCCTGGTCACTGCTGGCGCACCCGCCACTCAGCATGGCCGGGGGCATCCCCGGCCAGCCTGATCCTGATACCCCCAACGAACAACCGACCGAACCTGGCGAGCCCACCTTGCCGGATGAGCCGCCTCCAGCGCCTGTTGCATGATGCGCCGGCCATTGCTGTGTGGGAGCGAGAGCTCCTACACCGGCCATATCTCGTTGTCGCCAATCACGAACAATCTGCAACTGTCATCCCGCTCGACCTGGTACCCGCCGGTAAATGCGCCGAAGGCAGGTAGCAGGCTGACAGCCTCTGCAAGCCTGAAGCACGCCAGGCGCAAGCTTTGTCGCCCGCGACCCTGAAGCCGATACACCGGATGGACGTGACCGGCCAGCACGTGCCGGTCGGGGTGCGGGTCAGGCTCATGTTGCAGCGTAAAGGGCCCGAGCAACATTGGCTCCGGCACTACGCGAATGTTCAGTGAGGTGGGCGGGTCGCCGGCGCGCTTGTCGTGATTGCCGCGGATCAATGTCATTGGCAGGTCGATGTGCCGCGCACGCCACTGCGCCAGGGCGCTCAAAGTAGCCGGTGCGTGGGAGCCAGGGCCGTGCAGGAAGTCACCCAGGAAAATGAGTTGCCGACACGCCAGTCGCGCCAGCAGCGCGTCCAGCACACGGATGTTCTGCGTGGTAGTGCCCTGAGGCACGGGCTGACCCAGGCGCCGATACGCGGCAGCCTTGCCAAAGTGCACATCGGCCACCAGCAATGCCTGTTGCGCTGGCCAGTAGATGGCTTTTTCCGGTAGCAGCCACAGCTCTTCACCCGCGAGCCGGACGGGGTAGGGTGTACTCATCAGGCTTTCCCTTTCTCTGCAGTCGTTTCCAGGTCGCTGACCATGCGGCGGATGCGGTCGGCAAGTTTTTCCGAGCTCATGCTTTCGCGCATGCGCTCCACCAGCAGTGGGAAGGCCAGCGGTGTAGGACGTTTGATCGGGTGCAGGTCGAGCCTGAGTCGGCCGATTCGTTCAAGTGTCTCTTCCAGGCGCCGTATATCCAGTTCCTCGCGCAACACTTCTTCCCCTGCCTGGGCCAGCAGCAGGTTGTCAGCATCGTATTGCTTGAAGACTTCGAAAAACAGGCCGCTGGAGGCCTGTACCTGCCGGGTACTTTTCGGCGCGCCGGGATAACCGGCAAACACCAGGCCGGCGATGCGCGCAATCTCGCGAAAACGGCGCAAGGCCAGCTCGCCCGCATTCAGGCTGGCAAGCACATCAGCCATCAAGCGCTCAGGACTGAGCAGCGCCGGGTCGAGATGCTCAGACCAGTCCACATGGGTGGCGCTCAGCAACTCCAGCCCGTAATCATTCACCGCAATGGAGAACGTAACCGCCAGGCGTTGACTGACCCGCCACGCCAGCAGGCTGGCCAGGCCCAGGTGCACCTGGCGTCCAGCAAATGGGTAGAGAAACAGGTGCCAGCCCTCGCGGGATTTCAGGGCTTCGGCCAGCAGGCTTTTATCCGTTGGCAACCCGGACCACTGTTGCTGCACTTCCAGCAAGGGGCGCAACGCTTTCATTTCCGGCCCGATGAACTCGCCTGACGCGGCTGCGCTGAAACGCGCAACCACCGCCGTGGCCAGTTCATTGGAGAGCGGCATGCGTCCGCCATTCCAGCGCGGCACCGCGGCTTTTTTCGCCGTGCTGCGCTTGACGTAGGCGGTCATGTTTTCCACCCGCACCAGCTCCAGCAAGCGCCCGGCGAACAGGAAGCCGTCGCCGGGCTTGAGCCGGGCTATGAATCCCTCTTCGACACTGCCCAGTTGCTTGCCGCCACCGCCCTTGCTCCAGAACTTCAGCTGGATGCTCGCATCGCTGACGATGGTGCCAATGCTCATGCGATGGCGTCGCGCCAAGCGCGCGTCGGGTACCCGCCACACGCCATGCTCATCCGGTTCGACCCGGCGATAATCCGGATAGGCCGTCAGAGACAGCCCGCCGTGACGTACGAAAGCCAGCGCCCACACCCAGTCCGCCGGGCTGAGGTCGCGATAGGCCCAGGCACCGCGTACTTCTTCGTACAATTCCTCGGGTATGAAACCACCTCCCAACGCCATGCTGACCAGATGTTGCACCAGCACATCCAGCGGCTTGTGCGGCGATTCCCGAGGCTCGATGCGCCGCTGCGCTACGGCGTCTTGCGCCGCAATTGCCTCGATCAATTCAAGGCTGTGAGTCGGTACCAGTGTCACTCGTGACACCCGCCCCGGCGCGTGGCCGGAGCGGCCTGCCCGCTGCATCAGCCGCGCGACGCCTTTGGCCGAGCCGATTTGCAGCACCCTTTCCACCGGCAGGAAATCCACCCCCAGGTCGAGACTGGAGGTGCAGACCACGGCTTTGAGCTGCCCATCCTTGAGGGCCCGTTCAACCCAGTCCCGGGTATCGCGGGACAGTGAACTGTGATGCAGCGCAATGATCCCGGCCCAGTCCGGCCGAGCCTCCAGCAGCGCCTGATACCAGATTTCCGATTGCGCGCGGGTATTGGTGAACACCAGGGTGCTGGGGCTGGACTCGAGTTCGGCGACCACCTGCGGCAGCATTTTCAGGCCAATATGCCCGGCCCAGGGAAAGCGTTCGATGGCGCGAGGGCGCAGTGAATCGACTCGCAGTTCTTTGCCGCTTTGACCCTGCACGCTAATGCCGCCGCCTTGAGGGATCAGCACTTGCTCGGCGTGGGCCTGATTACCCAAGGTGGCGGACACGCCCCAGACCACCAGGTCGGGTTGCCAGCGGCGCAGGCGGGCGAGGGCCAGTTGCAACTGCACTCCGCGCTTGTTACCGAGCAGTTCGTGCCATTCATCCACCACAATCATGCGCAAGGTCGACAAGGCGCTTTGCGCGTCGGCCCGGGCCAGCAGCAGAGTGAGGCTTTCCGGGGTGGTGATCAGCGTGGTGGGCAGCCGCCTGCTTTGCCTGGCCCGTTCGCTGCTGCTGGTGTCACCGGTTCGCAGGCCGACGCTCCAGGGTATCTGCAGGTCCTGCAGAGGCCCCTCCAATGCTCGCGCGGTGTCCGCCGCCAATGCGCGCATCGGGGTAATCCACAGGACGGTCAAGGGTTCGGCTACAGGTTTGCGCTTGCGCAGGGTTTCGACCGGGGAGAGGGTGCTGGCGTAGCGGTTGAGTGCGCCAAACCAGACGGCGTAGGTTTTGCCGGCGCCGGTACTGGCGTGCAACAGTCCCGACTGGCCTTGCTTGACGGCGGCCCAGACCTGCTTTTGAAAAGCGAACGGCTTCCAGCCGCGAGCGCTGAACCATTTTTTTGCAAAGTCTGGAGAGGATCCCATGCCGGCTGCTGCGCCCTGTAGGAGCTGTCGAGTGAAACGAGGCTGCGATCTTTCGAGCAGGCGTTTGCTGAACTAGTTCAAAAGATCGCAGCCTCGTTTCACTCGACAGCTCCTACGCAGGCGCCCCCGCAGAAATGATCTGGGGGCCAGGCAATCGGGCTCCCGTTATTTCAGGTTTCCGCTCAGGAACTGCTTCAACCTCTCGCTGCGCGGATTGCCCAATACATCCTCGGGCGCGCCTTCCTCCTCGACCAGACCCTGGTGCAGAAACAGCACCTGGTTCGACACCTTGCGCGCAAAACTCATTTCGTGGGTCACCATGATCATCGTACGGCCCTCTTCGGCCAGGCCCTGGATCACTTTCAGCACTTCACCGACCAATTCCGGGTCCAGGGCTGAAGTCGGCTCGTCAAACAACATCACCTCCGGCTCCATCGCCAGCGCGCGGGCAATGGCGACGCGTTGCTGCTGACCGCCCGAGAGAAAGGCCGGGTACTGATCGGCCACCCGCGCCGCCAGGCCCACCTTGTCCAGATAACGGCGGGCGCGGTCCTCGGCTTCCTTTTTGTCGCAGCCCAGCACCCGGCGCGGTGCCATCGTGATGTTCTCCAGCACCGTCATGTGGCTCCACAGATTGAAGTGCTGGAACACCATCGCCAGGCGCGTGCGAATCCTTTGCAGTTCATCGGGGTCGGCGACATGCATGCCGTGGCGATCCTTGATCATGCGGATACTCTGGCCGTCGAGGCTCATCGCACCGTCGTTGGGCTGTTCGAGAAAATTGATGCAGCGCAGAAAGGTACTTTTGCCCGAGCCGCTGGCGCCGATCAGGCTGATGACGTCGCCGGTTTTTGCCTTGAGCGAAACACCCTTGAGCACTTCATGATCGCCATAGCTTTTGTGCAGGCCTTCAATGGTCAGTTTGTACATGGGGCAATGCATCCTCAAGGCGAAAGTAGGTAGCCGCTGCGATAGGCTTCAGTGCCCGCAACGTGGGCGATCACCATGCCGGCCGTGGCCATGCGTCGCAGTGACCGGGCGTACATCAGCCCTGCGGTGGCGCAATGGACCGGGGTGACCTGGTCAAGCACCGGATCAATGATTTCAGCCACCAGTTGCCCGGCTTCCAGGTATTCCCCAGGCAGCGCCGCGAACACCAGCAAGCCGCCAACCGGCGTCGTTACAGGCTCCACCGCGGCCAGCGGTGTCGCGGGGTAGGGCAATTCGGGCAATGGCCCCGGCGTGCCGACGATGGCGCCGAAGTGGATCAGGTAGTCGAGCATTGCCTGGCAGTCGAGACTGGCCAGGGGGTGATTGACGTCACCCTGGCCGCGCAATTCGACGGTGACCGAGAAACTGCCCAAGGGGACGTCGAAGTGCTCGCCGAAGCGCTCTTTCAATTGCCACCAGAGTAGCGTGAAGCATTCGTCAAACGACTGGCCACCGGAATCGGTGGCCAGCAGGCTGGCTTCGGCGCCGATGTAGCGGGCCAGTGGCTCCACCTGAGGCCAGGCCTCGGGGGTGGTGTAAAGGTGCGCAACGGCTTCGAAATCGCAATGCAGGTCCAGTACCAGGTCGGCATCACAGGCCAGCCTTTGCAGGGTCAGGCGTTGGGATTGCAACTGGGTCGTCGCCGTGTGTCGCGCCAGGGCCTGGCGCAGGCTGCTGCGGATCACCTGCAGGTTGCGTTGTGGATCGTCGCCCAGTTGCCCTTCGATTTCGTTGCCGACTTCTTCACTCAGGTCGACGAACCAGCGGTTGAAATTCTGTCCGCTTTCCAGCTCGTAGCGACCGAGGGGGACATCCATCAGAACCTGTTCGAGGCCAACCGGATTGGCCACGGGTACCAGTACGATTTCGCTGCGCAGGCGGCCGGCGGCTTCCAGCTCCCTGAGGCGCTGCTTGAGATGCCAGGCCACCAGCATGCCGGGCATTTCATCGGCGTGCAGGGATGCCTGGATGTAAATCTTGCCGCTGGCCGACGAGGGGCCGAAGTGAAAGCTGTGAATCTGCCGTGCGGTCCCCGGTAGCGGGGCCAGCAAGTCATGGATCTGGTGGCGCATGGTGCAAAGTCCTAGTGGGTCGGCCCGAGGAAGGCCAGCCATCGGCGTTCGGCGAGGCGGAACAGGCCGACCAATGCAAAGGTAACGGTCAGGTAGATCAGGGCGGCGATGCCGAACGACTGAAAGGTCAGGAAGGTCGCCGAGTTGGCATCCCGCGCGACTTTCAGGACATCCGGGATAGTTGCGGTAAACGCCACGGTGGTCGAGTGCAGCATCAGGATCACTTCGTTGCTGTAATAGGGCAACGAGCGGCGCAGGGCCGAAGGCATGATCACGTAGGCATACAGCTTCCAGCCCGTCAGGCCGTAGGCTTTGGCCGCTTCGACTTCGCCGTGGTTCATGCTGCGAATGGCCCCGGCGAAAATCTCCGTGGTGTAGGCGCAGGTGTTCAGGGCAAACGCCAGGATCGTGCAGTTCATGGCATCGCGAAAGAACGCGTCCAGCACCGGTTGATCACGCACCGCCGCCAGGCTGTAGATGCCGGTGTAGCAAATCAGCAACTGGATATAGAGCGGCGTCCCGCGAAACAGGTAGGTGTAGAACTGCACCGGCCAGCGCACGTAGACCTTGGGCGAGACCCGGGCAATCGATAGCGGGATCGACACCAGGAAGCCGATGAAGATCGATGCGCTGAGCAACCACAGGGTCATTGCCAGGCCTGTGATGTTATAGCCGTCGGTATAAAGGAAGGGTTTCCAGTATTCCTGCAGGAGTTCGATCATCGTACGGCCTCCCGCGAGCCGGCGGCGTAGCGGCGTTCGAGCCAGCGCAGGACGAAGTTGGAGGCGCTGGTAATCAGCAGGTAGATCAGTGCCGCCAGCACCAGGAAATAGAACAGTTGGTAGGTACTCTTACCGGCGTCCTGTGCGGCCTTGACCAGGTCGGCGAGGCCGATGATCGACACCAGTGCGGTGGCCTTGAGCATTACCATCCAGTTGTTGCCGATGCCTGGCAGGGCAAAGCGCATCATTTGCGGGAACACCACGATACGAAAGCGTTGGCCGCGATTGAGCCCGTAGGCGGTGGCGGCTTCGACCTGGCCCCGGGGCACTGCGAGGATCGCGCCACGGAAGGTCTCGGTGAAGTAGGCGCCATAAATGAAGCCCAGGGTAATGACCCCGGCACTGAACGGGTTGATCTCGATATATTCCCATTCCATGAAATCGGTAAACGATGTCAGCCAGGTCTGCAGGCTGTAGAAAATCAGCAGCATCAGCACCAGGTCCGGCACCCCGCGGATCAGCGTGGTGTAGACCTGCGCCGGCACCCGCAGCATTTTGACTTTCGATAGCTTGGCCGTGGCGCCGAGCAGGCCGAGCAACACGGCCACCAGCAGCGACAATGCCGATAATTTGATGGTCATCCAGGTGCCTTCCAGCAACAACGGGCCAAAGCCCTGGAGGCTGAAGGCTGAGAGCCCCAGATTTTGCAGGAGGTTTTCGAACATAAATCAGCAACCTGATCGGATAAAAAAAGCGCCCATCCAGAGATGGGCGCCGGGCATTATTTGCCGCTGTACAGATTCAGATCGCCGAAGTGTTTCTTCTGGATGGTGGCGTAGGTGCCATCGTCGTGTAACGCTTTGATACCTTTATCCAAAAGTGCTTTCAGCTCGGTGTTACCTTTCTTAATGCCCACCGCTGTTTTGGCTGGCAGCAATTCGCTGTCGACCGGCTTGCTGATTTCGTAGCCTGCGCCTTTTGGCGACTTCAGGAAGCCCAGTTCGGCTTGAAGCATGTCCTGGATGGCGCCGTCGAGACGGCCGGAAGTCAGGTCGGAATACACCTGGTCCTGATTCTGGTAAGCCTGGGTTTTAACGCCAGCCTTGTCCAGCACGGCCTTGGCGTAGGCTTCCTGGATAGTGCCTTGCTCGTAGCCAATGGTTTTGCCTTTGAGCGACGCGACGTCTTCGCTCAGGCCCGAGCCTTGCTTGAATACGTAGGCGGTTGGGCCGGAGAACAGCTCGCTGGAGAAGTCGATCACCTTTTCACGGGCCGGGGTCACGGTCATCGACGAAATCACGCCGTCGAATTTGTTGGCCTTGAGGCCTGGAATCATGCCGTCAAAATCACTTTCGACCCACTTGCACTTGACCTTCAACTCGGCGCAAATCGCGTTACCCAGATCGATGTCGAAGCCCACGAGGTTGCCGTCAGCCGCTTTCGACTCGAACGGTGCGTAGGAAGGGTCAACGCCAAAACGCAATTCCTTGTATTCCTTTGCCACCGCGGAGCCGGCAGCCATGCACAACGCCAGTGCAGAAAGGGTCAGCAATGCTTTTTTCATTATTCAATCCCTAAAAACCAATTTGAGCGCTTGTGGCGCGTAAAATTTGTTACTGGAAAGCGTAAGACCTGAATAAGGTAGCAATTTCTGAACCATAGTCCCGAACAAGCGTTTTAAAAGGTGCCGTGAGGAACGGTGCGCAGGCGTTTGTGCACGCAAGCGGGCATCACCGTGTGCGCGCACCAGATTGGTTCATCTCAGCCCAGCAGGTCCTGCAGCGTGGCCAGGTTGTCCGCCTCATCCACTGACTTGTCCCGACGCCAGCGCAGCATCCGAGGAAACCGCACCGCGATCCCGCTCTTGTGGCGCTTGGACAGGGCGATGCCCTCAAAGCCCAGTTCGAACACCAGGCTCGGTTTCACGCTGCTGACCGGGCCGAATTTCTCCACTGTGGTCTTGCGTACGATGCTGTCGACCTGGCGCATTTCTTCGTCGGTCAAGCCGGAGTACGCCTTGGCGAAAGGCACCAGCGTGCGTTCGGTTGAATTCGCCGGGCCGTCCCACACCGCGAAGGTGTAATCGCTGTAAAGGCTGGCGCGCCGACCGTGGCCGCGCTGGGCGTAGATGAGCACTGCATCGACGCTGTAAGGGTCAACTTTCCACTTCCACCACACGCCCATGTCCTTGGTCCGGCCGACGCCATACAGCGAGTCCCGCGCCTTGAGCATCATGCCCTCGACGCCGAGGCTGCGCGAAGCTTCGCGCTGGCGTGCGAGGTCCAGCCAGTCTTCGCCGGTGAGTACCGGCGATTCCAGCAAAACCGGGTTGTTGCAGTCGGCGAGAACCTGCTCCAGCTGGGTCCGCCGCCGGGCCTGAGGCTGGTTGCGCCAATCTTCGCCATTCCATTCCAGCAAGTCGTAGGCAAGTACCACCACCGGAACTTCGTCGAGGATTTTCTTGCCGAGGGTCTTGCGGCCGATGCGCTGTTGCAGCAAAGCGAAAGGCTGGACCGAGGGTGCCGAGGGCGCTTGCGGGTCGAAGGCATCCTCGGTCCCGGCTGGCGCGGCTTTCCAGGCAACGATTTCACCGTCGATCACCGTGCCGTCGGGCAGGCCGTGCACCAGGCTCTCCAGTTCCGGAAAACGCTCGGTCACCAGCTCTTCGCCGCGAGACCAGATCCACAGCCGGCCCTCGCGTTTCACCACCTGTGCACGAATACCATCCCACTTCCATTCGATTTGCCACTGGCTGGCAGGGCCAAGCAGGGCTTCAAAATGGTCCACCGGTTGCGACAGCGCATGGGCCAGGAAAAACGGATAGGGCTGCCCGCCGCGCTGCGCATGTTCGTCGGTTGATTCCGGCGCGATCAGCTTCAGGTAACTGGCGGCGCTCGGGCGGTTGGACAGGTCGGTGTATCCCACCAGGCGCTGGGCCACCCGCTTGCTGTCCAGCCCCGCCATGGATGCCAGGGCGCGTGTCACCAGCAGTTTGGAAACGCCTACGCGAAAACTGCCGGTAATCAGCTTGATGCATAACATCAGGCTGGAGCGGTCAAGTTGCGACCAGAGGGCAGGCAGGGCCAGGGCAAGCGCTTCGGGGGGGTCCCCGCGCAGAGGTAGCAGCTTTTCCTCGATCCAGACCGCAAGGCCAGCATCGGAGCTGTGGCTGGATTCGGGCAGTACCAGCGAAATGGTTTCCGCCAGGTCACCCACCGCCTGGTAACTCTCCTCGAACAGCCAGGGCGACAGACCGGAGTATGCAACTGCCAACTCGCGCAGGACGCGAACCGGGACCAGTTGCCGGGGTCGCCCGCCAGACAGGAAATACACCGCCCACGCCGCATCCTGCGGCGCTGCCTGGGCGAAGTAGTTTTGCATGGCCGCCAGCTTGGCGTTGCTGGAGGTCGTTGCATCGAGTTCGGCATAGAGTTCGGCGAAGGCTTTCATGCGGGGACCTCTGGGCTTTGCGCCTCGGCGCTCGTCGCTTCCTCTTCGTCGTCACCGTATTCAGTGCTGAAGCCCTGGGCATCAAGGCCTTGCTCGCGCAAATGGCGGACGAGGACGGCGACCGAGCCGTGAGTCACCATGACCCGTTCGGCACCGGTCTGCCCAATGGCCCAAAGCAGGCCCGGCCAGTCAGCGTGGTCGGACAGGATAAAACCGCGATCGACGCCGCGCCGGCGCCGGGTCCCGCGCAGGCGCATCCATCCGCTGGCGAAGCCGTCGCTGTAGTCACCGAATCGACGCATCCAGGTGCTGCCACCGGCTGAAGGCGGGGCGATCACCAGGGCCTTGCGCATGACCGGATCGCTTTTTTTTACATCGCCGGCGTAAATCGTCGGCGGGATGTACACGCCGCTTTCGCGGTAGACCCGATTCAGCGGCTCCACCGCGCCGTGGGTCAGGATCGGACCGAGGCTCGCGTCGATGCCATGCAGAATGCGCTGGGCCTTGCCGAAGGAATAGCAGAACAGCACGCTGGTTTTATCCACGGCAGCGTTGGCCTGCCACCACTGATTGATTTCGGCGAATATCTCGGCCTGGGGTTGCCAGCGATAGATCGGCAGGCCGAACGTCGATTCGGTGATGAAGGTATGGCAGCGCACTGGTTCAAAAGGCGCGCAGGTGCCATCGGGTTCGATCTTGTAATCCCCTGAGGCCACCCAGACTTCGCCACCGTATTCCAGGCGCACCTGGGCCGAGCCGAGCACATGCCCGGCCGGGTGAAAGCTCAAGGTTACGCCGTGGTGCAGCAGCCGTTCGCCATACGCCAGGGTTTGCAGGTTGATGTCCTGGCCCAGGCGTGATCGCAGGATCCCTTCGCCAGGGGCCGCAGCCAGGTAATGTTGATTGCCGGTGCGAGCGTGGTCGCCATGGGCATGGGTAATGACCGAGCGCTCGACTGGACGCCAGGGGTCTATATAGAAATCCCCGGCGGGGCAGTACAGGCCCTCGGGGCGAGCGATAACAAGGTCCATGTGGATGACCAGGCAGGGGGACTTGTTAGCTATGAGGACGGCGTGAGGTCAGAAGTTCTATCGATTTGTGTCGGTGACACATCATGCCCTGTGGGAGCAAAGCTTACTCCCACAGGGCATGATCAACTGGGGAAGACTATTTCCCGGGAGTCAGTGTCAGTCGGGCTTTGCCATACACCTTGTCGAAGTTTTGCGGCTGCATCGGCAGGCTCATGTATTGCCCCTTCAGCCACGGATCGATGCTGTTGAGGTAATTAGGGCTGGCCGGGTTGCCTGATTGTCCGGTGGCGTTCTGGCCCATCAACGGCTCGGCTTGGCCGAAGTCGACGATGAGACGCATGGACGGTGCCAGGGTAGTGTTGAAATCTTCGCCCCAGGCAAACGCGGCGGTATTCAACGTGGTGTGATCACCACCGGCTGCAAGCGGACCGCGGACGGTCTGGCCGCTGGCGTTCTTCCATTCGTAGCGGTGCAGCTTGCCCCATTGCCAGGCCTTGTGATCGGCGCCCAACAAGCTGTCGCCCGCGGTGATTGCAGCTGCCAGGCTGCGGGCCAGGATCACTGCCTTGTCCTCTTTTTGCGGCGTGCGCGTGTCATCCCAGAATGGGCTGTCCTCGCGTCCCAGCAGGTGATCGGCCTGGGCGGCGTAGGAAAGCTTGCCGTTGGCGATGAAGGTTTTCCACGCAGCACTGTCTTGCGGCCCCAACTCATCGAGGAAGATCTGCCGCGTGCTTTCTTGCAGGAACAGCTGGTAGATGGCTGCATCGGCGGAAGTCGGGCTGAGCTTGCCGTCGAACGCCATCAGGCGGGCATAGGCCTCGCGAGCCTTGACCGCGTCGGCCGTCGGCAACGCTTCGATGGCTTGCTTGAGCGGCTGGGCCATTCCCGGCGCCGTGAACATTTTCTTCAGCTTGGGGGCGAAGGTGGTGGTCTGGTCGTATTGCATGGCGATCACGCTGCGCGTGTCGTGCTTGCCGGTGCCGGCGAGTTCAGCCATGCGTTCGCCGCGCTCCGGTGCGGACCAGGAGTTGGACAGCTGCATGCCATAACCATGGGGGATGACCCGCTGGTTGGCGGTGCCGAGCCAGCCCTGGGCGGGGTCTTGATCGTATGGGTGCAGCATCGGGTCGGCGTAACCGTCCCAGTCGTAGCGACCTTCCCAGCCCGGCGAGGGCAACAGGCCTTCGCCTTCGCGCCGGTTCGGATAACGCCCGGTGACCTGCCAGCCGATGTTGCTCGCATCGGCGAACACCAGATTCAGCGCAATCGCGCGGATTTCACGACTGGCATCTGAGGCCTTCTCGACATTCTGCGCCCGGGACAAGTCAAAAAACGCGTCCAGGGTCTTGTCGTCGGTGAAGCTCGGCGCCTGCAGTGCCAGGCCAAAACCGTTGGCCAGGGCGGTTCCCTTGGCACTGTTGAGCAGGGGGCCATGGCGGGTTTCATACACCGCCTCGCGAGTCGGCCGCTGGCCTTTGACGAAGTAGGTCTCGTTACGAACCATGACCGGCTGCCATTTGCCGCCCGCCTCGTAAGTCAGGCCGTTACCCTGGCGCTTGATTTTTTCCAGGAACAGGTCCTGGTTGTCGCCCATGACCGTGGTCATGCTCCACGCCACTTTGCCGTTGAAGCCACCCAGCACCAGCGGCAGGCCGGCGATGGTCACGCCAGAAGCCTGGTATTTCGGCGCGCGAATCTGCACATAGCTGAACAGCGATGGCACGCCGAGCGGGCCGTGGCTGTCGCTGGCCAGCAGGCTTTTACCGGTGCGGCTGCGCTGCGGTGCGATCGCCCAGTTATTGGAGGACGTGGCGCCGAGCAAATTCAGGTCGGACAATTGACTGGCGGCTTTGCTGATGTCAACCAGCCCCGGAATCTGCCCGTTGAGCTTGATGCCCTGGAGTTTCTCGGCCTCGGCCACTGGCAGTTTTTCGTCGGGGGCTGAAGGCGTCAGCCAGGGGAGTTTGTCGGTGCTGACGGTCTGCGCCAGCATCAGCGAGGAAATTTCTTCCGGCAGGTTGGCTGACTGACTGAAGTTCAGCAGGCAGAAAATCAGCGCCGAATCTTCCGGTTGCCAGTATTCGGGCTTGTAGCCGGTTGCCATCAGGTCTGCCGGCAACTTGTCGCGGTAGCGGAACAGGTAGGCGTTGACGCCCCGGGCATAGACTTCAAAAAAACGCTTGAGCCGCGGGGAGGACGCCTTGTACAGCTCACCAGCACTTTTCTTCAGGTTGACCGCGCGCATGTAGCGGTCGGCGTCCAGCAAGTCGGCGCCGGACATTTCTGCCAGGCGGCCTTGAGCCAGCAGGCGCAGGGTGACCATTTGCGTGATGCGATCGCTGGCATGCACGTAGCCGAGGGCGAACAGCGCGTCGTGGAAGCTGTTGCTTTCGATCAGCGGCATGCCCATGGCGTTGCGCCGCACCGAGACGTTCTGCGCCAGGCCTTTAAGCGGCTGCACGCCGGTGGTGGGCGGGAGGGTGTCCTGAGTGTTCAGGGTCTGACAACCGGTCAGGCCCAGAACACCGGCCACTGCTGCGGCAACGCCGAACCGGGGAAGAAAATGAGTAAGGGCTGGCGAGGCCATGGCAAAGCTCCTGCGGGGTATTAACGCAATAAAGCCGCTACGTTAGTGAGCAGGAGAGGGGCGCGCAAGCGGGGTGTCAGGTTATTTCTGGATTTGTCTGATTAAGGACGTTCACGGGGCGCGGCGAATCCACCATGGAGGTGGCGACAGCGCAAATTCTGCAGGGGACGGCTTGCTGGCGATCGCCGCGACGCGGTGCGTCGGGTTCGACGCTGTCGCGCGCAGGCTCGCCCCCACAGGGTAGCGGTGAACGACCCGATCAGGCGCCGTGGCACTTCTTGAATTTTTTGCCATTGCCGCATGGGCAAGGGTCGTTACGACCGACGTCCTTCAAGGCGTTGCGCACCGGCTCCTGGTGGGCGTGGCCGCAATTCGGGCCGTGGACATGGCCATGGTCGTGATCATGGTGATCGTGTTGATCATGATCATGATCGTGATTGCAGTCGGGGCCATGAACATGGGGTTGCTGGGTCATCAGGTTTACTCCGGAATTAAATCGGCGGGGATTATCACGCCATTGCGCGCTATGTGCACGTAGTGAGCGATGAATAAACCCGTTTCCATCTCTCCTTCCAGACGGTAAGGGATGGGCTGACCGGGTTTTTTCAGCAATTTCACCAGGCCGCGGATTTTTGGCCACAGATTCGTGCGGATCGGCACCTTGAAATACGCGCTGCGCTTGGGCCCCACGGTAAACCAGTGTTCGTGTTCACCCTCGGTCAGCAGCATGTCACCCAGATGAATACGGTACTCGAGGCCGCGTACCGTCAGGTCGCTGTCGTTTGGGTTGTCCACTCGAAAGTGCAGGAGGAATTTCTGCTCCAGCAATTTGGCGCGGATCACTTCCACCTTCACCAGATGCAGTTGCGGTTCCGGCTCGTCGCTGCTGAACCAGGACGCACAGCCGCCCAGCCCGAGAACGAGGCTCAAGGTCAGCAGGTGGAGGACGATGCGCCGGGTGATCATGATGGTTTTCCCTTGGGCCTGCAGGTGATGCAGGTCATGCCTCAGCTGCCGAAATAGCCCGCACAGCACTTCTTGAATTTCTGGCCGCTGGCACAGGGGCAGGCATCGTTGCGGCCGGCCTTGAGTTGCACGGTCGGATCGATGAAATACCAGTGCCCGGCGTTCTGCACAAATGAGGAGCGCTCGCGATGGCTGTGCTCCCCGGTGCTGTCATGCCAGCGCGCGGTAAAGGTCACGAAAGCATGTTCCGGTTGCCCGCCAAAGACTTCCGAGCTCTCAACCTCAAGACCCAGCCAGGTGCTGTTGGCGCTCCAGTCGCTGATGGACTGGCGATCCAGGCCAGCCCGTTGTGCGGGCAGGGTGGTGGCCACCAGATAGTCGATCAGGCCCAACACATAGGCGCTGTAGCGCGAACGCATCAAGGCCGCGGCGCAAGGGGCCAGGTGGCCTGCGTGATAATGACCGCAGCAAGCATCCAGCAGGGTGCCGCTGCCGCAAGGGCAAATCGATGTACTCATTGCGTTACCACCAATATTTCCCGAAGTTCTCCGGATTGGCCCAGAACCTCGAGTTGAGCCAGTCGGGTACCTGTTTGTAGTCAAGCAGATCATAGGTGAACAACGTCACCACCTGATCGTCGCGCTGGAACCGCTCGCTGGCTTGCAGGGCCAGGGAGAAAAAGTCCGTCTCCTGCCAGCCGCTGGCGTGCAGGTCAGCCAGCACCGCGATACGACTGGCGTTGAGATTGCGGATGCCTCCAAGCAAATTCAGACCGTCGCGTTTGGGCAGGTGTTCCAGGCAATCGACCACCAGCGCCAGGTCGAACCGGCGTGCCGCCAGTTCCGCAGGCAACAGACCCGGTGCGGCGTGGGCCACACAACTGTCGGGGTGCGCGAGCTTGAAGGCCTCGAGCGCGGGAAACTCACTGGCACCTATCAATAGCAGGCGTGCGGGGGCGTATCGATCAAGCAAGGCGGCCAGCGCCTGTTGCGGCGTGCGCGAAGAAATACCGGCAATCATCAAGGATCCTCAATCAGCGTCCGCCAAGACTAGCCTGCCCAAAGGTCCGGGCCTAGCGCTCTATTGAGGCAAATGCATCGATCCACGGAGAACGCGAGGCAAATCAGCGTTGGCCTATTGCTGGCGGAGATTAAAACTCCGGTCTTTACTCCCTGAATCGGTTCTAAGCCGATCCTTCAGGAGAAAACTAGATGAGCATAGTTCGGACAGCATTACCCTTGGTTCTGCTAACCAGTGTGTTGACTGGTTGCGCAGGTTTGCAGAAAACCGACTGGCCGACCTGTGCGGCGGTCGGTGGTGTCGTCGGTGCGGGTCTTGGTGCAACCGAGAGCTCGGCGTGGGCAGGCTATGGCGCGCTGTTGATCGGTGGTACGGCAGCGGCCTATTGCTGGGTTCACGGTGATGGCGACGAAGACGGTGATGGCGTGCCGGACAGTCGCGACAAGTGCCCGGGTACGCCTAGAGGCGTGCAGGTCGATGCTGACGGTTGCCCGCCACCGGTGCCAGCACCCGTGGTCGAAGAGGTGGTAGTCGTCAAGGAAGAAGTCATCGTCGTGCGTGATGTGCACTTCCAGTTCGACAAGGCGACGCTCACTCCTTCCGACAAACAAGTGCTCGACAAGATTGCTACTCGCCTGAAACAGGAATCCTCCAGCGCACAACTGACTGTGACCGGTCACACCGACAGTGTGGGCAGCGATGCCTACAATCAGAAACTGTCGGATAAACGCGCACATTCGGTGGTTGAGTACCTGATTTCCAGTGGCGTACCGCGTAGCAGCTTCGTGTCTGTGACCGGTGCAGGCGAGAGCCAGCCAGTGGCCGATAACAAAACGGCAGACGGCCGCGCGATGAACCGTCGCACGGAAATCAAAATCAATCGTTGATGCCCCTCGCACTCCGCGGCTTGTGCAGTCGCGGATGCCGGTCTTTACTCCTGTGTAACCGGTATGGGCCGGTAACACAGGAGCTTTCAACATGAGTGTTCTCACAAGGACCGTCCTACCGGTTCTGCTGCTTGGCAGCCTGCTGACCGGTTGCGCGACCCACAGCGATGGCACTGCCCCCTTGAATCAACGTACCTGGCCAATCTGCAGCCTTATCGGCGGCCTGGTCGGCGGAGGCCTGGGCGCCATTGAAAGTGCCGGCTGGGCGGGAGGTGGCGCAGCGCTTGGCATCCTGACCGGTGGCCTGATCTGCTACTCCCAGGATGGCGATGAAGATGACGACGGTGTATTCGACCGCCGTGATCGTTGCCCGGATACGCCTGCCAATACCCCTGTCGAACACCATGGTTGCCCGCTGCCGCAGTACCCGGCCAGCGTGAAACCAGCCGAACCTGCTCCGACCTCGACTGAAGTGGTGACGCTGAGCGATGCCAATGACGTTCTGTTCGCTTTCAACAAGTCCGACCTGACGCCAGCGGCCCGCAGCGAACTGGATTCACTGATGAGTAAACTGCAGAACGCCGACGTGGTCAGCATCAAGGTCATCGGCCATACCGACAGCGTAGGGTCTGATGCCTACAACCAGGGGCTCTCGGAACGTCGCGCCAGCAGCGTCGCCGATTATCTCCTGAGCCAGGGCCTGGCGCCGAACAAACTCACCAGTGAAGGGCGAGGTGAGCGTGAGCCTGTCGCCGATAACGATACAGACGACGGGCGGGCGAAAAACCGCCGCGTGGAACTGCACATAAACCGCTAATGCCCGAAACAGAGCCGTCCGCCGATGCCAACCAGCGTCCGGGCGGCCCTTTCGGCGCCCATCATGAAGAAAATTCGATTGCCCTATGGCTTATCCCGCGCGGAAGCCGTTACTGTGCGCGCAAAGAATAATTCTCATCGGGAGAGCGTATGAAGGTGTTCTGGGGGCTATGGAAGCTGCTGACCCTGTTGTTCTGGGCGGTAGTGGCAGTCAACTGGCTAATGCCGTTCGTCTTCCCGCTGAATTTGCTGGTCCCCGCGACCGGCGGCCTGCTGGCCGTTCTGCATCTTCTGGAGGTGCTGCTGTGCAATCGCAGCCTCAAAGGTCGCGCCCATCCGTGGCGTGATCGCCTGAAGATTGTGTTTTTCGGCGTATACCACCTGCAAACCATTCCGGCTCCGACCGTATCGAAGGCTTCCCATGCGTAATCTCTGTCTGCTCGCCGCATTTATCAGTCCACTGGCTTGCGCCCAGGTAGTGAGCGTCGAAACCAACTCGCTGATGCGCTTGCCCAACACCGCGAGCACGTTGTCCCTGGAACGACTGGAAGTAGCCGACTACGGCACCTTGCTGATTCCCTCGAACGTTACCGAAGTCACGGTGGGCGAACTGCATTTGGGGCGCGAAGCGCGGATCGCCATTGTGCCCAGCGAGCAGGCGCTCGACCTGAAGGTCAGTCGTGCCGAGTTGTCCGAGGGCAGCCAGATCACGGCCCGCGGTGCGCCGGGTACCTACCTCAAGGCAGCCCGGTCGGGGCGCAACCTCAACTTGCAGATCAAGGCGTTGAATGCCCCGCAGTTGGCGGTGGACGCCCGTGGTGGGGCGGGGGCGCCAGGGTTCGTCGGGCTTGATGGCGCCAACGGCCAGGCACCGGGGTGCACCTGGGGCCAGGCTGGTCGCGGGGCGGACGGCAGTAATGGCAGCGACGGTCAGGCTGGTGCGCCCGGTGCGCTGGTCAGGCTGGAAGTGCCGCGCGATTATCCGGTCGAGCAGATCAAGGTCGAGGTGGCCGGCGGTGCGGGTGGTCTCGCGGGCCCCGGTGGCAAGCCAGGTGCGGGCGGCAAATCCAAAGGCTGCATTGTTTATCGCGCCGATGGCGGCAAGGCCGGTCGTCCGGGTGTCGATGGTCAACCTGGGCCTGCAGGGGCCGCGGGTTCGGTGACTGTGCAGCGGTTGTAGGATTGTTGTGATCCTGTGATGGTCATCGCGAGCACGCTTTGCTCCCACAGGGTTGATGAAAACCCGTGGAAGCAAGGCTTGCCCGCGATGGCGTCCGCCCTGCTGACTCAGAACATCGGTCGAGCCGCCGCAATTGCAACCAGCAGCAACCCGACCAGCAGATTGATCCCCACCAGTCGGCGAATCCTTCCCAAAATCCCGGCGCCAGCCGGCCAGTCCTGCGCCGCCACGGCCGTGCGCAGCTCGGGCAACATCAGCGCCTGGATGCGAATAAACAGCGCCGTCATCACCACATACAACCCCATCATCACCTGCACATAACGCGGCGCGCTTTCAAAACCGGCATATTGCAGGTGAATCATGCCCACGCCGCTGATCGGCAACACCACTACCGCGACCCAGACCCAGCGGAAAAAACCGCTGAACACCTCGACCCACAGTTTCAGCCGGGCAGGGCCCTCCAGCGCCTTCATGGCCGCCGGGCGCAAGACCATCCAGGCGAAAAACATGCCGCCGACCCATACCAGGGCCGACAGGACATGAAGGCTGTAAACGATGGCAAAAAGTGTCATTTGGGTACTCCGTTCTGCGCGGGATTAATTAGCGGGGTATGATAGCGGCCGAACCGAACCACTGAAAATTTATCCAGCGTTTTTTGCGCCCGACTATCCATGATCAGCACCGAACTCAAAACCACGATCCAGGGCGCCTACTCGCGTTTTCTCGAGGCCAAGAGCCTCAAGCCGCGCTACGGCCAACGCCTGATGATCGCCGAAATTGCCAAAGTCCTCGGGGATATCGACACCGACGACGAGGGCCGGCGCAGTGGCGACCCTGCGATTGTCGCAGTGGAAGCCGGCACCGGTACCGGTAAAACCGTGGCCTACAGCCTGGCGGCGATACCGACGGCCAAGGCCGCCGGCAAGCGCCTGGTGATCGCCACGGCGACCGTGGCGCTGCAAGAGCAGATCGTCTACAAGGACCTGCCCGACCTGATGCGCAATAGCGGGCTGAATTTCAGCTTCGCCCTGGCCAAGGGCCGGGGGCGCTATATGTGCCTGTCCAAGCTCGACATGCTGTTGCAGGAAGGCCACGCGCAAACGGCTACGGCGCAATTGTTCGAAGAGGAAGGCTTTCGCATCGAGGTCGACGAAGCCAGCCAGAAGCTGTTCACCAGCATGATCGAGAAGCTTGCCGGCAATAAGTGGGATGGCGATCGCGACAGCTGGTCCACCGCCCTGGAAGACGCCGACTGGGCCCGCCTCACGACCGATCACAGCCAGTGCACCAACCGCCATTGCCCCAACTTCGGCCAGTGCGCCTTCTACAAGGCCCGCGAAGGCATGGGTAAGGTCGACGTGATCGTCACCAACCACGACATGGTGCTGGCCGATCTGGCACTGGGGGGCGGTGCCGTCCTGCCGGACCCTCGCGATACCATCTACGTCTTCGACGAAGGTCACCACCTGCCAGACAAGGCGATTGGTCACTTCGCCCATTACACGCGTCTGCGCTCCACGGCCGACTGGCTGGAGACTACCGCCAAGAACCTCACCAAATTACTCGCCCAGCACCCGCTGCCAGGCGACCTCGGCAAGCTGATCGAGCAGGTGCCGGAACTCGCGCGGGAAATCAAGACCCAGCAGCAGTTCATGTTTACCGCCTGTGAGCAGGTGGCCGATTTCAAACCAGGCGAAGACGTCGAAGGTCGTGAGCGGCCACGGCATCGCTTTGTCGGCGGAGTGATTCCCGAGCACATGCGGGAAATGGGCATCGAGCTGAAGAAGGGCTTCGCCCGCCTGAATGACGTGTTCACCCGTCTCACCGAATTGTTGAAGGAAGGCATGGACGGCGAAGTCAACATCGGCATCGCCAGCAACCAGGCCGAAGAGTGGTACCCGCTGTTCGGTAGCCTCCTGTCCCGCTGTACGGGCAACTGGGAACTGTGGACCGCGTTCACCGTCGAGGACCCTGAAGACAACCCGCCGATGGCGCGGTGGCTGACCCTGGCCGAAAGCGGCTCGCTGTTCGACATCGAGGTCAACGCCAGCCCGATCCTGGCGGCGGAAATGCTCCGACGCAACCTCTGGAATGTGGCTTACGGTGCCCTGGTGACCTCGGCGACACTGACCGCCCTGGGCACCTTCGACCGTTTTCGCATGCGTGCCGGGCTGCCGAAAAAAGCCGTGACGGCGGTGGTCCCCAGCCCGTTCCATCATGCCAACGCCGGCGTGCTGCGGGTTCCCGACCTGAAAGCCGATCCACGGGACGCGCCAGCGCATACTGCGGCGATCATTCGCGACCTGCCGCAGTTGGTGGAAGGTTCGCGCGGCACCCTCGTCCTGTTTTCTTCGCGCAAGCAAATGCAGGACGTGTTCGACGGGCTTGATCGCGACTGGCGCAAGCAGGTGTTTATCCAGGGCAACCTTTCCAAGCAGGAAACCCTGAACAAGCACAAGGCGCGGGTTGATGGCGGGGATTCGAGCGTGCTGTTCGGTCTCGCAAGTTTTGCCGAAGGCGTGGACTTGCCCGGAGCCTACTGCGAACACGTGGTGATCGCGAAGATTCCATTCTCGGTGCCCGACGACCCGGTTGAAGCGGCCCTGGCGGAATGGATCGAGGCCCGTGGCGGTAATCCGTTCATGGAAATCTCGGTGCCGGACGCCTCGCTCAAACTGGTCCAGGCCTGCGGGCGATTGCTGCGAACCGAAGAGGATCGCGGCACCATCACCTTGCTCGATCGACGTCTGGTTACCCAGCGTTACGGCAAGGCCATTCTCAATGCGTTGCCGCCATTCCGTCGTGAAATTTCCTGAGGCACCGGTGGGCAATTTCGCCCGCCGCGTTGTCTATCTCTCTGCCACCGATATTCCACTGGCCCATTTTGGTCGTTAGGGAGAACTTCGTTCCCATGATTCGCCGTTCGCTGCGCCATTCGTTACCTGCTGGGGTTTTTGCCCTGATGTTCACAGCCCCTTTGCTGGCAGCCCCTGCCGGTCAACAGACGCTGTTCAACTTTGTGCGCCCCGCTGACGTTGTTCAGGTAGCGACCCAGGACGCCAGCTTGCCGCAGTCCAACGCGGAGCAGACGGCCGAAGGTGAAGTACTGCGCAGGGTGACATTCAATCCGGTGGCACAACCGACGCTGCGCCTGACCCCGCAAAGCGGTGCATGGGATTGGTCGCAGTCGGGCGTCATGAGCTTGCGCGTCCAAAGTGCAATGAGCTGGGCACTGACCCTCTACGTGAAAATCCAGAGCAATGATGGAAAGACCCTGGTCAGCCGGGTCGACCTGCCGGCTGGCCCTGCGCAGACCTTGATGGTGCCGCTGCAACCGAGCTCGCCGCTGAGCCTGGGCATGAAAGCCGGGCCACCGATGCCGATCACCGTCGATGGTCAGCGAGTACTGCTGGCCAGTAGCGCCGGAGAGCTGGATCGCAGCCAGGTGGTGTCGGTGACCTTGTCGATGGATCAACCGAAAGTTGCCCAGAGCATTCTGCTGGAACGCTTTGGCGTTCAGGACGGCGAGGGCGTGGTACAGGCGGCGTATGGCGGTCTGGTGGATGCCTACGGTCAGTCAACTCGTGCCAAATGGCCGGAAAAAGTCACTGGCGATGAGCAGTTGAAAAGCGCCGCTGCCAAGGAACAGCAACTGCTGAAAACCTGGTTGGCAGAGCGCGAGAAATCTTCCCTGGACAAGTTCGGAGGCTGGACCAAGGGCCCGCAATTCAAGGCCAGCGGATTTTTCCGCAGCGAGAAGCAAGAGGGGCGTTGGTACCTGGTCACTCCTGAAGGCCACCCGTTCTACTCCCTGGGCGTGAACACTGTGACCCCGGAGGTCAATCAGACTTACATTGCCGGTCGCGAGTGGATGTTCGAGTCCCTGCCCAAGCCCGATGAGCCGCTGGCCAGCCATTATGGCGAAGGCGACAACCGCGGGGGCAATGGCGCCGACCAGGGGCGTGGTAACAACGCCGGACGCTGGTACGATTTTTACGGTGCCAACCTGCAGCGTCTGTATGGCCAGCCGTGCGTTGTGACGAGCGAAACCAAGGCCGGGGTTGCCGATGCCGCCAAGGCCGACGCCGAAGCGGCCGAGAAACCTGCCGCCGCCCCTTGCGCGCCGCAAGTCTTCGACGACAAACGCTGGACGGCCCACACCCTCGATCGCCTGCAAGCCTGGGGTTTCAATACCGTGGGCAACTGGAGTGCGCCGATGCTGGGTGATGCCGAACGAGTGCCCTACACCGTGCCCTTATCGATCGTCGGCGATTACGCGAGCATCAGTACGGGCACTGACTGGTGGGGAGGCATGCCCGATCCGTTTGACCCGCGGTTTGCCATGGCCACCGAACGCGCCGTGGCCATCGCTGCGCGCGATCACCGTGATGATCCATGGCTGATTGGCTATTTCGCCGATAACGAGCTGGCCTGGGCCGGCCCCGGCGATGACCCGAAAGCCCGCTATGCGCTGGCATACGGCACCCTGAAAATGACCACCGATGTCCCGGCCAAACGTGCGTTCCTCAAGCAGCTGCGTGACAAGTATCGCAACCAGGCAGGCCTGTCCAAAGCCTGGGGGATCGACCTGCCGGCCTGGGAACTGATGGAGGACCCGGGGTTCGTACCGCCGCAACCGAGCGCGGAGTACCCCGAGATTGAGGCGGACTTCAAATACTTCCAGAAAGTTTTCGCCGACACCTATTTCAAGACCATCTCCGACTCGCTGAAGTGGCACGCCCCCAACCAGCTGTTGCTGGGCGGCCGATTTGCCGTCAGCACGCCAGAAGCGGTCGAATCCTGCGCCCAGTATTGCGATGTGTTGAGCTTCAACATGTACACGCTGCAGGCGCAGGATGGTTATGACTTCGAGAAACTGCGCAGCCTGGACAAGCCCGTGCTGATTACCGAGTTCAACTTCGGTTCGGCTGATCGCGGGCCGTTCTGGGGAGGCGTGACACAGCTGGCGAGAGAAGAGGACCGCGGGCCGGCTTATGCGAACTTCCTCAAGCAGGCGCTGAAGGAACCCTCAATTGTCGGGGTGCATTGGTTCCAGTACCTGGATCAACCCGTTACCGGGCGCTTGCTGGACGGTGAGAATGGCCACTTCGGGTTGGTGGGCATCACCGATCTACCGTTCCAGGGATTTGTCGACAGCGTGCGCAAGAGTAACCTGGCGACTGTCGATCAACTGGCCAAAGAAGCTGAAAAGGCCCGGGGCGCGGCGCAGAAGGCCGGCCATGATGCCGAAGGCGGGCGTAAAGGCGAGGCCGGCAAGGCGGCCAAGTAATCGACCGCCCGGCCCGCACCTGTTCCCAAAACCGTCAATGGCTGGAACAATGCGGCCACTTTTTAGAACATGAGTCAGGGGAGTTGCGGGTGCAGATTCAGGGTCATTACGAACTCCGGTTCGAAGCCGTGCGCGAGGCATTCGCGGCATTGTTCGACGATCCCCAGGAACGTGGCGCAGCCTTGTGTATCCAGGTTGGCGGGGAAACGGTGGTCGATCTTTGGGCCGGCAGCGCCGACAAGGACGGCAGCGAGGCTTGGCATAGCGATACAATTGCCAACCTGTTTTCCTGCACCAAGACCTTCACCGCAGTCACTGCCCTGCAACTGGTTGCCGAAGGCAAGCTGCAACTGGATGCACCGGTGGCTCGCTATTGGCCGGAATTCGCTGCGGCGGGCAAGGAATCGATAACCCTGCGCCAACTGCTGTGCCATCAGGCAGGCTTGCCAGCCTTGCGCGAGGTGCTGGCCCCGCAGGCCCTCTACGACTGGCAAGCCATGGTCGACGCCCTGGCCGCCGAAGCACCTTGGTGGACCCCGGGCACTGGCCACGGCTATGCCGCGATCACCTATGGCTGGCTGGTCGGTGAATTGCTGCGGCGGGCCGACGGTCGTGGCCCCGGAGAGTCGATTGTGGCGCGAGTGGCCAAGCCGTTGGGGCTGGATTTTCATGTCGGCCTGGCCGACGAAGAATTCCATCGGGTGGCGCATATCGCCCGCGGCAAGGGCAATGTCGGCGATGCCGCGGCCCAGCGCCTGCTGCAAGTGACGATGCGCGAACCCACGGCGATGACCACTCGCGCGTTCACCAATCCGCCGTCGGTCCTGACCAGCACCAATAAACCGGAGTGGCGCCGGATGCAGCAGCCGGCCGCCAATGGGCATGGCAATGCGCGCAGCCTGGCCGGGTTCTACGCCGGCCTGCTGGATGGCAGCCTGCTCGAAAGCGAAATGCTCGACGAGCTGACTCGCGAACACAGCGTCGGCGACGACAAGACTTTATTGACCCGGACCCGTTTCGGGCTGGGCTGCATGCTCGATCAACCGGACGTTCCCAATGCCACCTATGGCCTCGGCCCGCGCGCGTTCGGGCATCCGGGTGCCGGCGGTTCCATCGGTTTTGCTGACCCGGAACATGATGTTGCTTTCGGATTTGTGACAAATACACTGGGGCCGTACGTCTTGATGGATCCCCGCGCGCAAAACCTTGCGCGAGTACTGGCCACTTGTCTGTAAACCCGGTCGTCAGGCTTCCAGGGCGGAACCTGACAGCGTTTCTGGTTTCAAAGCGTGTCTTTATGCAGGCCATTCTGGTCTGATTTTTGTTAATTCATTTTGTGGATATCCAATGTCGTCCAATAAAACTTTCGCCCTGGCCCTGTGCTTCGCCATCACCGGTTGCGCACAGACCCCACAAAATGACGCAGATGGCGGTAGCTGGTGGCCATTTGGCTCCTCCGATAAAGTTGCCGCAAAAGAGCCAACCCCGGCGCCTGCCCCGCTCAAACCAGCAGCGACTGCACCGGTCGCCAAGGCCGAAAGCTCCAATCCCTGGTACTGGCCGTTCGGTTCGGAAGAAGTTCTGGATAAGAACCCCGACGTGAAAGCTCAAGCCAAGCCGGTCGAAGTGGCCAAGGCCCAAGCCGAAGCAGGTGGCAAGTGGTGGTGGCCGTTTGGCGGCAAGGATCAGCCTGTCGCCAAGGCCGTACCGATGCCTGATCCGAAAGTCACCCAAGCCTGGCTCGATGACTACGAACCGCGCCTGCGCACTGCTATCAAGGACAGCAACCTGCAACTTGAGCGTCGTGAAAACGTGCTGGTAGTCACCGCGCCTGTCGAAGGTTCGTTCAACCCGGATCGCCCGGCCATGCTGCTACCAGTCACCCTGGGCCCGTTCACCCGCGTCGCTAAGATTCTCGAAGTCGATCCCAAGACTGCGGTCCTGGTGCTCGGCCACAGTGATACCTCCGGCGCCAATCCGGCCAACGTCAAGTTGAGCCAGGAACGGGCCCAGGCTGTTGCAGCGATCTTCCGTCTCAGCGGCCTGCAACGTGATCGCCTGATGCTGCGCGGCATGGGCAGTGAAGCGCCACGGGCAGCCAACGATAGCGTCGAAGGGCGCGCCTTGAACCGTCGCGTGGAACTGCTGGTGACTCCGCAGAACACCATGGTTGCCTTATTGAGCAAGTACAACATGCCGGCTCCGGCACCCGTGCGCATGGTCGCGGCCCAGGACGTCAAACCAGCGGTGGCGCCGGTCGCTCCGGTCCCTGCGGCGAAGAAAGCCGATGTCCCGGCCGCGAAGAAGGCCCCGGCCAAGAAAGCTGCCGCCAAGGCGCCCGCGAAGAAGGCCCCGGCAAAAACCGCTACGCCGGCCAAGAAGACTGCGCCGGCCAAAGCCAAGGCGACAGCCACTGACAAGAAAGTCGCGGCTGCTGACACTGCAAAAAAGTGATTCGTTAACCAAAAGGAATGCGCCATGACCCAGGGCCTGGCTGATATGCGTCGCGACTACACCCGGGACGGCCTGACCGAGGCGCAAGCTCCGGCAGAACCGTTCGGGTTGTTCCATCAATGGTTCGCCGAGGCGGTGAAAACCGAACAGGCGCCGGTGGAGGCCAATGCCATGACCCTGGCCACCGTCGATCCGGACGGGCGCCCGCATTGCCGGATCCTGCTGCTCAAGGGGCTGGACGAGCAAGGCTTCACGTTTTTCACCAACTACGAAAGTGCCAAGGGTCAGCATCTGGCGGCGAATCCGTTCGCTGCCATGACCTTCTTCTGGCCGGCCCTGGAGCGTCAGGTGCGTATCGAGGGGCGGGTGGTCAAGGTTTCTCCCGAGGAGTCCGATGCCTACTATCAGGTTCGGCCGTTGGGCAGCCGTCTGGGCGCCTGGGCTTCGCCGCAAAGCCGGGTGATCGCCGACCGTGGCGAGCTGGAAGCGCTGCTCAAGAACACCGAGCAACGTTTCAGCGATACGCAGCCGCATTGTCCCGAGCACTGGGGGGGTTATCGCCTGTTGCCTGAGCGCGTCGAATTCTGGCAGGGCCGTCCGAGCCGTCTGCACGATCGCCTCAACTACCGCGTGCAGGGCGCCGACTGGATTCTTGAACGTCTGGCACCCTGAGCAGTCTACCGAGCGGGATAGCTCGCCGCAGCGGCCTTGAGCCACTGTGGCAATTCCCGACGCTTGATCCCCTGCGCTTGAGCGTTCGCCAGTTGCTGGAGCATGAAGACTTTCTTGCCTTCGTCGCCTTCGGCCAGGGCTAACGCCAGGTCACGGTCCATCCAGCGTTTGATCCGTACGTACAGCCACCAGTGGAAGTACAAACCGGCGACAGTGGTGACGACAATGATGAAGTAATCCATGAAAATCCTTGGGTCGGTGACGCAGATCTCGTAATTTGACGCTACTGTGTGGTGAATTCGAGGGGCGCCTGTACATGCCCTGAATCAAACCACTTTTATCCGGGCGATGCCGTGACAGGCGTCATGCTGCGGAGTTTAATGAATACCTGTCCTTTGGAGTTGATGCTATGCGTAAGTCTGTTTTGTTGGTTGCTTCCTTTTCGACGATGGCGATGTTGCTCACTGGCTGCCAATCGAGCCTGACCGGTGACTCCTATTCCCGTGACGAAGCGCGTCGCGTGCAGACGATTCGCATGGGCACCATCGAAGCACTGCGCCCGGTAAAAATTGAAGGCACCAAGACCCCGATCGGCGGTGCCGCCGGTGCGGTCGTCGGTGGCGTCGGCGGTAGCGCCATTGGTGGCGGTCGCGGCAGCATCGTTGCAGCCGTGATCGGCGCAGTTGCCGGCGGCTTGCTGGGGTCTGCCACCGAAGAGGGCCTGACCCGTACCCAGGGCGTGGAAATCACCGTGCGCGAAGACGACGGCAGCATGCGCGCCTACGTGCAGCAGGTTCAGGAAAACGAAGTGTTCCGTGTCGGCGAGCGAGTGCGGATCGCCACCGTGGATGGTACGAGCCGCGTTTCGCACTAAGCGTAACCGCTCAAAAGAAAACCCCGACCAGGAGACTGGTCGGGGTTTTTTATTTTGCTGCAAACCTGTGTCAGGCGTGGGCCAGCGCAGCATTCTTGCGACTTGCCGCTGCTGTCACGGCATAACCAATCAGCGCCGCCAGGATCGACCCGGTCAAAATACCCATGCGGTCCATGCCAGCGAATTCGCTGACGCCCGGTTCAAACGCCAGTGAGCCAACGAACAGGCTCATGGTGAAGCCGATGCCGCAGAGGATCGCCACGCCTAGCACCTGGCCCCAGTTGGCACCTTGGGGCAGGGCTGCGATGCCGGTTCTAACCGCCAGCCAGGTGAGGCCGAACACCCCGACAGTCTTGCCCAGCAACAGGCCGATGGCGATGCCCATCGGTACGTGATGAGTAAAGCTTTCGACGGTCACGCCGCTCAGCGACAAGCCGGCGTTGGCGAAGGCGAACAGCGGCAGGATGCCATAGGCTACCCAGGGATGCAGGGCATGTTCCAGGGTCAGCAGCGGCGAAGTCTCGGCATTTTTCGTGCGCAGCGGGATGCAGAAGGCCAGGGTCACGCCGGCGAGCGTGGCGTGGACGCCACTTTTCAGCACGCAAACCCAGAGGATCAGACCGATGATCATGTACGGCCCAAGCTTGACCACACCCAGCCGGTTCATCGCGATGAGTGCCGCTATACAGGCCCCTGCCAGAGCCAGGGACAGGGTCGACAAGGTGCCTGAGTAAAAGATCGCGATGACGATGATTGCACCCAGGTCATCGATGATCGCCAGGGTCATCAGGAACAGTTTGAGCGACACCGGTACGCGTTTGCCCAGCAGGGCAAGCACGCCCAGGGCGAAAGCGATGTCGGTGGCCATCGGGATGGCCCAGCCATCAAGGGCTGCGCCGTTATCCCGGTTGAAGAACCAGTAGACCAGCGCGGGAATGACCATGCCACCAATCGCCGCGGCACCGGGCAGGACGACCTGGGAAGGTTTTGACAGCTGGCCGTCGAGGACTTCGCGCTTCACTTCCAGGCCGATCAGCAGGAAGAACAACGCCATCAGGCCGTCGTTGATCCAGAGCAGCGCCGGCTTGGCGATTTGCAGCGCACCGATCTGCGCCACCACCGGAGTGTCGAGAAAGCTGGTGTACAGCCACGACAGCGGGGAGTTATTGATGATCAGGGCCAGGACTGCGGCGGCGATCAGTAATAGACCGCTGGCCGCTTCCAGCTGAAAGAAACGCGTGAAAGTGCTACGCAGTGGCAAGGTCACTCTCCATTGATAGGTTCGAAGGTGGCACACCCTAACCCGTGCCGTTAGTTGTTAAAACAAAAGTTATATTCTATTTTGTTATATAGCGTTACAGCTATGGGTGCTGGACCCGAGGCTGAGCCTAGCAGTTGCCAAACTTATTGAACCTCAGCTGTACCTGTGCGTGATGTAGGTTTTTTCCTAAGCTTGCATGTTGGGCCTCAAAAAAGGTCTGCCAAAACCCGATCCGACGAGAAAACCACCATGAGCGACAACCGACAGTGGGCCCGAGAAGCCATTCGGATCATTGAGGCGGACTTCCAGCGCAGTGCCGACACTCACCTGATCCCTTTGCCGTTGCCCGGGTTTACCGGCATCGAACTGTATTTCAAGGATGAGTCGAGCCACCCCACGGGGAGCCTCAAGCATCGACTGGCCCGCTCTTTGTTCCTGTATGCATTGTGCAATGGCTGGCTCAAGCCGGGGGCGCCGGTGATCGAGGCGTCCAGCGGTTCGACGGCGATTTCCGAGGCTTATTTCGCACGGATGCTGGGCCTGCCGTTCATTGCGGTGATGCCGGCGACTACGTCCAGGGAGAAGATCGCGCAGATCGCCTTCTACGGTGGCAAGAGTCACCTGGTGGATGATCCGACGCAGATCTACGCCGAGTCCGAGCGCCTGGCGCGCGAGCACGATGGCCACTTCATCGATCAGTTCACCTATGCCGAGCGCGCGACCGACTGGCGCGCCAACAACAACATCGCCGAATCAATCTTCCACCAGCTGCGCTTCGAAAAGCACCCGGAACCGAGCTGGCTGATTTCCAGCCCCGGCACGGGCGGTACCACGGCGACCCTGGGGCGTTATGTGCGTTATCGTCAGCACTGCACGCGCGTACTGTGCGCCGATGCCGAGCGTTCCGTGTTCTTCGATTTCTACCAGACTGGCGACGCGAGCCTGCGCCTGGACCACGGTTCGCGCATCGAAGGTATTGGTCGGCCCCGGGTAGAAGCGTCGTTCCTGCCGAAGGTTATTGATGCGATGGTCAAGGTGCCGGACGCGCTGTCTCTGGCGGCCATGCATTACCTTGCCGGACGCTTGGGAAGGCATGTCGGCGGATCGAGCGGGACTAACCTGATTGGCGCTTTGATGGCAGCCCAACAGATGGCGGCGGCGGGGGAGTCGGGGTCGATCGTGGCGATTTTATGTGATGGTGGCGAACGCTATGCCGACACCTACTACGATCAGTCCTGGCTCAAGGCGCAGGGGTATGAGTTGAGTGGCCTGATCGATGCGGTCGCGGCGAGTGCCGAGCGTGGGGAACCGTTGCCGGCGAGCGTGCTGCGCGCCAATATCTGAAGGCGCTGCGGCACTGAAGAACCTATGTGGTAGTCCCCTGTGGGAGCGAGCCTGCTCGCGATTGCGGATTAACATTCACCCGATATGCTGGCTGATCGTATGCAATCGCGAGCAGGCTCGCTCCCACAGGTTTTTCCACAAGCTTTTGTAGTGGCTTAGAGCATCAGGCCTCGAGGCCGAGGATGTCGCGAGCCACTGCTTCGGCGATCCGGATCCCGTCCACACCTGCCGAGAGAATCCCGCCCGCATAACCGGCGCCTTCACCCGCTGGGAACAGACCCTTGACGTTGAGGCTCTGCATCGACTCGTCGCGGGTAATGCGCAGTGGCGAGGACGTGCGGGTTTCGATTCCGGTCAGCACCGCGTCGTGCAGCGAGTAGCCGCGAATCTGTTTTTCGAAGGCAGGCAGTGCTTCACGAATCGCTTCGATGGCAAACGCTGGCAGCGCCAGCGCCAGGTCCCCCAAGGCGACTCCGGGTTTATAGGACGGCTCGACACTCCCCAGTGCGGTGGACGGCTTGCCGGCAATGAAGTCCCCGACCAGTTGCGCCGGGGCTTCGTAGTTGCTGCCCCCCAGCACGAAAGCGTGGGACTCCAGGCGTTCCTGCAGCTCGATCCCTGCCAGCGGGCCGCCCGGGTAATCGACTTCCGGGGTAATGCCCACGA
Source organism: Pseudomonas sp. HY13-MNA-CIBAN-0226 (assembly GCF_040310305.1). Taxonomy (NCBI): domain Bacteria; kingdom Pseudomonadati; phylum Pseudomonadota; class Gammaproteobacteria; order Pseudomonadales; family Pseudomonadaceae; genus Pseudomonas; species Pseudomonas sp. HY13-MNA-CIBAN-0226. The sequence continues at coordinate 33,876 of NZ_JBEOPS010000028.1, read as the reverse complement.
CGATGCCCGAGTTGGCGTTGCGTTCGTTACGCGAATACTGGCTCATGCCGTTGGTCACCACCCGGTTCGGCTCGGACGTCGCGGCTACGACGGTGCCGCCAGGGCACATGCAGAAGCTGTAGACCGAGCGGCCATTCTTGGCGTGGTGCACCAGTTTATAGTCGGCGGCGCCGAGTTTCGGGTGGCCGGCGTACTTGCCCAGGCGCGCGCGGTCGATCAGCGATTGCGGGTGTTCGATGCGGAAACCCACCGAGAACGGCTTGGCTTCCATAAACACACCACGGCCGTGCAACATGCGGAAGGTGTCACGGGCGCTGTGGCCGAGGGCCAGGATCACGTGCCTGGAATGTATCTGTTCGCCGCCATCGAGCTCGACGCCGGTCAGCTGTCCGTCTTCGATCAGCACGTCAGTGACGCGCTGCTGGAAGCGCACTTCGCCTCCCAGGGCACGAATCTGCTCACGCATATTCTCCACGACCCCGGTCAACCGGAAGGTGCCGATGTGCGGTTTGCTGACGTACAGGATTTCATCCGGCGCGCCGGCCTTGACGAACTCGTGCAGGACCTTGCGCCCGATGAATTTTGGATCCTTGATCTGGCTGTAGAGCTTGCCGTCGGAGAACGTCCCGGCGCCGCCTTCACCGAACTGTACGTTGGACTCTGGATTGAGCACGTTTTTGCGCCACAGGCCCCAGGTGTCCTTGGTGCGCTGACGAACTTCGGTGCCGCGCTCGAGAATGATCGGCTTGAAACCCATCTGCGCGAGCAGCAGACCGGCGAAAATCCCGCACGGACCAAAACCCACGACCACCGGGCGCTGTTCGAGATCCGCCGGCGCCTGGCCGACGACCTTGTAGCTGACATCCGGCGCCACATTGACGTTACGGTCATCGACGAACCTGTTCAGCACCATCGCTTCATCGCGCACGTTGAGGTCGACGGTGTAGATGAAGCACAGTTCGGAAGACTTTTTACGCGCATCGTAGCTGCGTTTGAACAAGGTGAAATCGAGCAGGTCATCGCTGGCAATGCCCAGGCGCTGCACGATGGCAGGGCGCAGGTCTTCTTCGGGATGGTCGATCGGCAGCTTGAGTTCGGTGATTCGTAACATGACAGGATCCGGTTCGCGGGGCGCTTGACTGCGCCAGGGCGGAATAGCACAAACCGGTGATTATAAGCCCCAAAGACCCGAATCAGTGAGGCTAAAACGATCAGTCGTCACGCGCGCCGCCGAAATACCCGCAACCACGCTGGACCTGGCCGTTGATACGCAGTTCGGCGCTCATGTGCTGGACCGCGCCCGTGGTGGCATCTACGCACCGTTGCGGCGCGACCCACAGCTCTATGCGTTGGTCATTGGCTTCAGTGCTGAGATTGAAGCGGCCGTCACCCAGCTGTTCCTCGACATAGGGCAGGGCCAGGGGTGGCTGGCCGGCGCGGTCAATGACCATGCCCTTGCCGCTGACCTTGACGCTCCACGGCGGCGTCTGGCCGGCGGCGCGCAGGATCAGCAATTTGAAGTTGGGATCATCACAGGCCGTGCCCGAGCGTTCGACGCGGTACAACTGCTGCAGGTCGAGGCGGTTGCCGTCGATGCGCCCGCGCACGTCGGCAAACAACTTGCCCTGATTGTCTGCCAGGGTCGCAGCCTCCTGCAGCACGCTGGTGCCACCGGTGTCGTTGACCACAAAACTGCTCGATTGATTGCACGGCTGGAACACCAGCTTGCCATCCGCCGCCGTCAACTGGCCCTGCATGCGGGTCTGGCCCACGTGGGAGGCGCTTTGCCGCGGACCATCGAACAACTGGCACGCGGCAAACAATGGCAGCAAGGCAACAAGGACAAGGGAACGGGCAACACGCATCTTTGGTTCTCCAGACAAGTGCCGCCACGTTACGCAGCCTGACCGCTCATCACAACCCCGGCGATGCAGTGGGCCCCCCTGGCTCCCACTGCCTGAAACCGGATCAAACTGGATCAACCTGGATCAACTGTGGGAGCAAAGCTTGCTCGCGATAGCGATCTCAAGGGCGCCATCGCGGGCGAGCCTTGCTCCCACAGATTCACTGGCAAGGCCCCACAGGTCACTGGCGAGCTTCCCGCAAATTATTTCAGGCTCAGCCCACGTGAAAAGTCTGACCCGTCTGCAAGCCTTCTACGCTTTTGGCGTAAGCCAAAGCCACATCGGCCGCAGGAACCGGTTTGTACCCGCGGAAGTACGGCGCATAACTGCCCATCGCCTCCAGCAGCACGGTCGGGCTGATGGAGTTCACGCGTAACCCGCGAGGCAATTCGATAGCCGCCGCGCGCACGAAGCTGTCCAGCGCACCGTTGACCAGGGCCGCCGAAGCGCCGCTGCGGATCGGGTCATGGCTCAGGACGCCAGTGGTGAAGGTGAACGAGGCGCCATCATTGGCGAACTCGCGGCCGATCAACAGCAGGTTGACCTGCCCCATCAGTTTGTCCTTCAGCCCCAGTGCAAAACTCTCCTCGGACATCTCATCCAGCGGCGCGAATGTCACGTTGCCAGCGGCACAGACCAGGGCGTCAAATTTTCCGGTCTGCTCGAACAGTTTGCGAATCGAGGCGCTGTCGCTGATATCCACCTGCAGATCGCCACTGTTACGACCGATGCGAATGACTTCGTGACGTTGCGACAACTCCTTGTCGATCGCTGAACCGATGGTGCCGCCTGCGCCTATCAACAGAATTTTCATGCCCTGATCCCCGGGTGGTTTAAACGAGGCTCCAGTCTAGGGGTGGTTTTTTTCGCTGATAAGCGTGCTAATAGGCAACCTTTGGTTTTTAAACGGAAACAATCAATGAGCGAAATGGATGACCTTGCGGCGTTCGCGGTATTGATCGAGGCGGGGAGTTTTACCCTGGCTGCGCAGCAACTGGGTTGCAGCAAGGGGCAATTGTCCAAGCGCATCAGCCTGCTGGAAAGCCGATTTTCCGTAGTCCTGCTGCAGCGCACCACCCGCCGCCTGAGTTTGACGGCGGCCGGCGCTGCGCTATTGCCCCAGGCCCAGGCACTGGTGGTGCAAGTGGAGAGGGCGCGGCAGGCATTGGCGCGATTGAAGGACGATATGGCCGGGCCAGTGCGCATGACTGTGCCGGTGTCGCTGGGCGAAACTTTCTTCGATGGGGTGTTGCTGGAATTCTCCCAACAGTACCCAGAGGTGCAAATCGAGCTGGACCTGAGTAACGAATTCCGCGATTTATCCCGAGAGGGTTTTGATCTTGCAGTGCGCTCCGAGGTTGGTAACGACGAGCGGCTGGTGGCCCGACCGCTGTTGGCCTGGCATGAGATGACCTGCGCCAGCCCGGTGTACCTTGAACACTATGGTGAGCCCACAACACCGCAGGCACTGGCAGAGCACCGCTGCCTGCTCAACAGCCATTACAGCGGTCGCGAAGAATGGCTCTATCACCAGCAGCACGAGTTGCTGCGGGTGCGAGTGATGGGACCGTTCGCCAGCAATCATTACAGTCTGCTGAAGAAAGCGGCGCTGGCGGGGGCGGGGATTGCGCGGTTGCCGTCGTATTTATTGCAAACGGAGTTGGCCGACGGGCGCTTGCGCTGGTTGTTGCGTGATTATCAGACCCGCAGGATGCCAATGTATCTGGTGCATCCGTATCAGGGCGGTTTGCCGAAACGCACGCAGGTGCTGGCGGACTATCTGATGGGGTGGTTCAAGCGCAGTGGTGAGGCCTTGGACAAGCTTTGAGGCACGACACATGACCACTGTAGGAGCTGCCTCCGGCAGCTCCTACAGGGTATTGTGCTTAGCCGCCCAGATAAGCCTCGCGCACTTTCGGATCGGTCAGCAGCGCTTCACCAGTGCCTTGCATCACCACCCGACCGTTCTCCAGAACGTACGCTCGGTCAGCGATTTTCAGCGCCTGGTTGGCGTTCTGCTCCACCAGGAAGACCGTGACGCCATCCTTGCGCAGCTGTTCGATGATGTCGAAGATCTGCTGGATGATGATCGGCGCCAAACCCAGTGACGGCTCGTCCAGCAGCAGCAGCTTGGGCTTGCTCATCAGCGCGCGGCCGATGGCGAGCATCTGCTGTTCACCGCCGGACATGGTGCCGCCGCGTTGACTGAAGCGCTCCTTCAGGCGTGGGAAAAGTCCGAGGACCTTGTCCATCTGTTCCTGGAAATCGCCCTTGTCGGTGAAGAATCCGCCCATGGCGAGGTTTTCTTCCACGGTCAGGCGAGCAAACACTCGACGGCCTTCCGGCACCACGGCAATGCTCTTGCGCATGATCTGCGCCGAAGTCTGCCCGACCAGTTCCTCGCCCATGTAGCGAATACTGCCGCTGTGAGCTTGAGGTGAACCGCACAACGTCATGAGCAAGGTGGACTTGCCGGCACCGTTGGCACCAATCAGGGTGACGATTTCACCCTGGCGGATTTCCACATTGACGCCGTGCAAGGCCTGGATTTTGCCGTAGAAGGTGGAAACGTTTTCGAACTGCAGCATTACGCTTCCCCCAGGTAGGCTTTGATCACTTCAGGATTATCGCGGATCTGTTCCGGCGTGCCGTCGGCCAGGGGAGTGCCCTGGTTGATGACGACAATGTGGTCGGAAATACTCATCACCAGCTTCATGTCGTGTTCGATCAACAGCACGGTGACGTTGTGCTCTTCACGCAACACGCCGATCAGCGCCTTGAGGTCTTCGGTTTCCTTGGGGTTCAGGCCAGCAGCCGGTTCGTCGAGCATGAGGATCCGCGGGCGGGTCATCATGCAGCGGGCGATTTCCAGGCGACGTTGCTGACCGTAGGCCAGCGTGCCAGCCGTTCGGTTGGCGAATTCCCTGAGGTTGACCTTGTCCAGCCAGTACTCGGCAAATTCCATCGCCTCGCGCTCGCTTTTGCGGAACGCCGGGGTCTTGAACAGACCCGCCAGGAAGTTGGTGTTCAGGTGACGATGCTGGGCGATCAGGAGGTTCTCGACCGCCGTCATGTCCTTGAACAACCGCACGTTCTGGAAGGTTCGCACCACGCCTTTACGGGCGATCTCATGCCCGGCCAGGCCTTCGATCGCCTGGCCGTCGAGCAGGATGCTGCCACCGCTCGGCTTGTAGAAGCCGGTCAGGCAGTTGAACACCGTGGTCTTGCCAGCGCCGTTAGGGCCGATCAAGGCGACGACCTGTTTTTCCTTGACGGTCAGGGCCACGCCGTTGACCGCCAGCAAGCCGCCGAAGCGCATGCTCAGATTTTCGACTTTCAGGATCTCGCGGCTCATTTGCGCAGCTCCATGTGAGGACGTTGCATGGGCAGCAGTCCCTGAGGACGCCAGATCATCATCAGCACCATCAAGGCACCGAACATCAACATGCGGTATTCACTGAATTCACGCATCATTTCCGGCAGCAGGATCATCACCACGGCAGCCAGGATCACCCCCAGCTGCGAGCCCATGCCACCCAGAACGACGATGGCGAGGATGATCGCCGACTCGATGAAGGTGAATGACTCGGGCGTGACCAGGCCCTGGCGGGCAGCAAAGAAACTGCCTGCAAAACCGGCGAAGCTGGCGCCCAGGGTGAAGGCCGACAGCTTGATGACGGTCGGGTTGAGACCGAGTGCACGGCAAGCGATCTCGTCTTCACGCAACGCTTCCCACGCACGGCCGATTGGCATGCGCAACAGGCGATTGATGACGAACAGGGCCGCCAGGGCCAGCAACAGCGCAACCAGGTAGAGGAAAATCACCTTGTTGATCGAGTTGTATTGCAGCCCGAAGTACTCATGGAACGTCTGCATGCCTTCGGCCGCTTTGCGTTCGAAGGTCAGGCCGAAGAACGTGGGCTTCTCGATGTTGCTGATGCCGTTCGGGCCGCCAGTGATGTCCGTGAGGTTACGCAGGAACAGACGGATGATCTCACCGAAACCCAGGGTCACGATCGCCAGGTAGTCACCCCGCAAGCGCAGAACCGGGAAGCCGAGCAGGAAGCCAAAGGTGGCTGCCATCAGGCCGGCGACCGGCAGGCAGACCCAGAAGCTCCAGCCCAGGTAGTGCGACAACAGCGCATAGCTATAGGCACCGACGGCGTAGAAACCGACGTAACCCAGGTCGAGCAGGCCTGCGAGACCGACCACGATGTTCAGGCCCAGGCCCAGCATCACGTAGATCAGGATCAGGGTCGCAATGTCCACCGCGCCACGGGAGCCGAAGAACGGCCAGACCAGGGCACCGATGATCAACGCGATGATGATCCAGCGCTGAGTGGTCGGCAGGGTCAGGAAGTTGCTGGCCTTGGCCGGAATCAACGGCATGGACGGCGAGGATTTCCAGGCCTTGCTGATAGGGTCGTCGAACAGTACCCGCAAGAACATGAGTGCCGAGCAGATCGCGATGATTGCAAGGGTCATGTTGCTGGTGCCGTGGACTTCCAGGTTGATGCCAACGATGGTCAGTTTGAGGCCGAGCACCGGATAGGCAACTGCCCAGACCAGGAGCGCGCTGAAGAGCGCTTGCTTAAGATTCTTAGTCATACCTTTTCAACCTCCGGACGGCCCAGGATGCCGGTCGGCCGGAACAACAGAACCAGAACCAACAAGCCGAAAGCCACGACGTCCTTGTACTGGTCGCCGAAGATATCGGCACCAAAGGCTTCCGCCACCCCAAGCACCAGTCCGCCGAGCATGGCGCCGGGAATGCTGCCGATGCCGCCAAGTACCGCAGCGGTAAAGGCCTTGAGGCCAACGAGGAAGCCGGCGTTCGGGTTGATCACGCCGTATTGCATGCTCAACAACACGGCTGCAATGGCTGCCAGCGCCGCACCGATGACGAAGGTCAGGGCAATGATGTTGTTGGTGTTGATACCCAGCAGGTTGGCCATCTTGATGTCTTCGGCGCAGGCGCGGCAGGCGCGACCCAGTCGGGAACGGGAGATGAACATCGTCAGGCCGAGCATGGCGACCAGGGTCACCACGAACACGACGATCTGCATGTACGAAATCAGCACTTCATGTGCACCACCTGGCCCGAATGAGAGATTCCCGGGGATCAGGTTGGGGATGGATTTGTCCTTGGAGTCTTGCGACAGCAGAACGGTGTTCTGCAGGAAGATCGACATGCCGATGGCCGAGATCAGCGGAATCAGACGGTTGCTGCCACGCAAGGGGCGATAGGCAATCCGTTCGATGCTGTAACCGTAGGCACTGCAGACGACGATGCTCGCGATGAAACCGGCAGTCATCAGCAGCGGGACGCTGTCGAGTCCCATCATGGCCAGGCCTGCGATGGCGATGAACGCCACGTAGGAGCCAATCATGTACACCTCGCCGTGGGCGAAGTTGATCATTCCAATGATGCCGTAAACCATCGTATAGCCGATGGCGATCAGGGCATACGTGCTGCCAACGGTCAGGCCGTTAACCAGCTGTTGGAAAAAGTGATAGATGTCAGGCATTACAGCGCTCCTAAAAACCTGATACGCATTTCACTGGTGGAGTCATTTTCCCGCCCGATCCCGCGGATCTGCATCCACTTCGAATTCGGGGTTTGCCAGCGAACCGCTGATGACGGTTTTGAGATTTTCAGGTGGGGAGACTTGCGGATCACGCAAGCGCGGCCCAGTACATTTGTAAAACAAAGCCCACGGCACGCCGTGGGCTTTGTGGGCAGTCAGTCAGGCAAGGCCTTACTGAGGCGAAGCTTCAGTTTTAGGTTTGCCGAAGTGCCACTCGTAAACCACAAATTTGAAGTCTTTCAGGTCGCCCTTGGCGTCGAAGCTCAGGTCGCCAGTCGGGGTTTTGAAAGTGCCAGCGTGAATGGCTTCAGCCACTTTTGCCGGGTCTTCGCTCTTGGCGGCAGTGATGCCACCAACAATGACTTCAACAGCCGAGTAGGAAGGGAACACGAACGGACCGCTCGGATCTTCTTTCTTGGCTTTGAATGCGTCAGCCAGGGCAATGTTGGCAGGGTCCTGGTCGAAGGATTTCGGCAGGGTTACCAGCAGGCCTTCGGAGGCGTCCTTGGCGATCTGCGAAATGGAGTCGTTACCCACGCCTTCCGGACCCATGAACTTGGCTTTCAGGCCTTTTTCCGAGGCTTGACGCAGGATCAGGCCCAGCTCCGGGTGGTAGCCGCCGTAGTAAACGAAGTCGACGTTGGCTTGCTTGAGCTTGGCGATCATCGAGGAGAAATCCTTGTCGCCGGCATTGATGCCTTCGAACACGGCAACCTTGGTGCCTTTCTTCTCGAGTGTTTGTTTCACGGCGGTAGCGATGCCTTCACCGTATTGCTGTTTGTCGTGCAGGACGGCAACGATTTTCGGCTTAACGTGATCGGCAATGTAGTTACCGGCTGCAGGGCCCTGGGCGCTGTCGAGACCGATGGTGCGGAACACCATCTTGTAACCACGGGAGGTGATGTCCGGGCTGGTGGCGGCCGGAGTGATCATGATCACGCCTTCGTCTTCGTAGATGTCCGAAGCCGGTTGAGTGGAGCTGGAGCACAGGTGGCCGACCACGAACTTGACGCCGTCGTTGACGACTTTGTTCGCAACCGCTACCGCTTGTTTTGGATCACAGGCGTCATCGTATTCAACGGCTTCGAGTTTCTTGCCGTCTACGCCGCCTTTGGCGTTGATCTGCTCGATGGCCATTTTGGCGCCACTGAACTGCATGTCGCCGTACTGGGCTACAGGACCGGTCTTAGGGCCGGCGATGCCGATCTTGATGGTGTCAGCTGCGAACGAATGGCTGGCAACCCCGGCCAGAACCATAGCGGCAAACAGTTTGGAAATCTGCTTAGTAGCCTTAGTCATAGTGCTCCACTCTTACTGTTGTAGTTTTTATAGTCCTGGCGCCGTAGCAGCAGAACCGGGTCAGATATCGTCGATACCCTCCGGAAATGCCCCCGACAACTGTACCGGTACAGTGTAGAGCGCCGATTGTCAGCCTGGGAAGGCAGCGCCGGGGGGCAAAACCAGAGGGTGTCGCTTAATTGAAAGAAAAATACAGAATCGCGGCGGGATGTTAGCTGGCTAATAGCTTGATTCACCTGCATTCCTTGGCTTTCCTGCGGTTTTCAATCGGTGAAGCAAATTGCATCCGGGTTTTGCTGCCAGACCATCGACGTTTATCATTCGCGTCGATTTCTTTTCCGGACAGAACCCATGAATCAAGAACCTAGCACCCTCTATGCCAAGCTGCTTGGTGAGACCGCATCTATTACCTGGAAAGAGCTTGAACCCTTCTTTGCCAAGGGTGCCCTGTTATGGGTCGACCCGGCTCTGGATTTGATCGCCGCGGCCGAGGCGGTGGCGGTTGACGAAGGTGAGAAAGTGGCTGCCTGGCTGGCCGACGACAAACTCGCCAAGGTCTCTGAATCGCGGGCGCTGGATCTTTTCGAGCGAGATCCAGAGCTGTGGGCCGTGGTGGTTTCGCCGTGGATTCTGATCCAGGAAAGGGCGGGCGAATAATCCTCTGCGCTTTTTTGGTGCATGAGCTGCTTGCTGGAAAGTGTGTAGGCCCGTAGCGTGATGGCATGTTGCCGTGGAGAAAGGCCACATCGAATGCCTGGCGAGGGTGACGTGCACGTAACGGGAACAGTTGGCTGACCCGCCATTGGTCTATTTAATTGTTTCCAGATGTTGGCCCAGTTCGAGCGCACCAGGCTTTTTACCGCTATTCAAATGGAGGAACCACCCGTGGCAACTTTACCTTCCCTGGGATTTGCCGGTATCGGCCTGATGGGCTTGCCGATGTGCCAACGATTGATGGCGGCGGGCTTTGCGTTGACTGTGTGGAATCGCAATCCGGACAAGTGCTTGCCGCTGGTCGAGGCCGGGGCGCGACAGGTTTCGACGCCGGCCGAGCTGTGTGCGCACGCGGACGTGGTCATGCTTTGCCTGGCGGATACTGCAGTGGTGCGCGAAGTGGTGTTTGGCGCGGCAGGCATTGCCGAGGGTGCGAGAAACGGCCAGTTGCTGGTGGACTTTTCCAGCCTGGAGCCTGCGGCCACCAGGGAAATGGCCGCTGCGTTGAACGCATCAAGCGGCATGCAATGGCTGGACGCGCCAGTGTCTGGTGGCGTGGTGGGCGCCGAAGCGGGGTCGCTGGCGATCATGGTCGGCGGCGCGGCATCAGACCTCGAACGGGTCAGGACTGCATTGCTGAGCGTCGGTCAGCGGGTGACCCACATGGGGGGCGTCGGTGCGGGGCAGGTGACCAAGGCCTGCAACCAGATGATCGTTGCCTGCAATGCATTGGTCATTGCCGAGGTGGTGGCCTTGGCCGAGCGGTCCGGCGTTAACGCCAGCCTGATTGCCGAAGCGCTGGCAGGGGGGTTCGCCGATTCGAAGCCGTTGCAGATACTTGCGCCGCAAATGGCCGACAACCGTTTCGAACCGGTGAAATGGCACGTTCGCACACTGCTCAAGGATCTCGACACGGCAGTGAAATTATCCCGCGAGCAGGGGGCAGCGACACCCCTCAGCGCACTGGCCGCGCAATTGATGCGGTTGCACGGGAGTAAGGGCTTCCTGGAAAAGGATCCGTCGACGTTAGTGCAGATGTACCGCGAGCCTGGCCCGAGGGAATGACCGGGCTCGAATACTGGCGCTGGTTGATTTCGTTAAGGACGGGGCGCAGTTCGGCCAGCGGAACCGGGCGACTGAGCAAGTAGCCCTGGACGAAATCACAGCCGTAGCGCTCCAGGAATTCGTATTGCTCCAGCGTTTCGACGCCCTCGGTGACAACCTGCAAGTGCAGGGTATGGGCCATGATAATGATCGCCTGGACGATTTCCATGTCCTGGGTCGACTCGGGAATCTCCTGGATAAATGACCGATCGATCTTCAAGGTGTTGAGCGGCAGGCGTTTGAGATAGGCAAGGGAGGAATACCCGGTGCCGAAGTCGTCGATCGACAGGGATACCCCCAGCGCACGAATCTGGCGCAGCAACACCAGCGTGTTGGCGATGTTGCCCATCAGCGCATTTTCCGTGACTTCCAATTCCAGCCGTTGCGGGGCTACGCCGGCGACCCGCAACGCCTGTTCGATTTCATCGGCGAGTTCCTCGCGCGCCAGGTTCAGGGGTGAACAGTTCACCGCAATCCTGAGTGCTTCGCAGCCCTGGCGGGACAATTCACTCAAGTCTTCGCAGGCTTTGCGAAGCACCCAGTTGTCCAGTTCCGCAATCAGGCCGTTGGCTTCGGCGATGGCGATAAACCGCTCTGGCGAGAGCAGGCCATGCACCGGATGCTGCCAGCGCACCAGGGCTTCGAGCTTGCTCACCAGCCCGGTCTTGAGGTCGAAGATCGGTTGGTAATACAGCATCAGTCCGATGTTCTCGCGCAGGGCATGACGCAATTCTTCTTCCAGTTGCAATTCCAGCGTTGCACGGGTCTTCAGGTTCGCGCTGAAAAAATTCAGGCCGTTGCGGCCATTGCCCTTGGACTGGTAGAGCGCCAGGTCGGCGTTTTTCAACAGTTCTTCGCAGGTGCTGCCATCTTCGGGAAACAGGCTGATGCCAATGCTGGTGGTCATCACCATGCGCCGTCCCGCCAGCTCGATGGGTTCCTTCATTTTCATCATGATGCGCTGGGCCATTTGCCGGGCTTCTTCACGGTCCTGCAACCCAATGAGAATGCAGAACTCATCACCGCCGAAGCGTGCCACCACATCTTCATGGCTGCGTACCGAACTCTTGATGTGACTGGCCAGGACCTTGAGCAATTCGTCGCCGGCGTCATGGCCGAGGCTGTCGTTGATACGCTTGAAGTGGTCGATGTCCAGGAACACTACCGCGAGCATGCCGCCTTCCTTGGTCTTTTCGCTGAGCTTCTCGGCGAACAGTTGGTTGAACCCGCGGCGGTTGACCAGGCTGGTCAGGGCGTCGTAATGCGCTACCTGCTGCAACGACATCCGTGCCTGGTCGAGTTGGCTGAGCAAGGCATTGACCCGTTGCAGGTCGTGCTCCTTGTGTTGCAGCTTTTTGTCGGCCAAGGCCGCGCTGATACTGCTGCCGATGATCAGCAGCGTAATGACGGCCAGGGTGAGTCCCAGTTGCAGGTGATCGTTTTCGCCAGGCGGCGTCAGGACACTGCCTGCAGGCAGCACCAGATTGAACGCGGCCATGCCCGTGAAGTGCATGCTGAAGAGACCGGCGCCAAGCACCAGGCTGGCGGTGTATTTCTTCAGTTGATGGGGCAGGCCCATGCCGCCGCGCAACTGCCGGGCGATCAGCAGGGCGGCAAGGCCGGCCAGCATGGCGATTAGCACAGACAGTGTGAACAACGTCGGCTCGAAGTAAGCGGCGGCTTCGGAGCGCATGGCACCCATGCCGACGTAATGCATGGCGGCGATACCCAGGCCAATGCACACCGAGGCTTTTACGTAACACCACAGGGTTTGTTGCGCCTGGCTGAGGGTGAGCATCACCAGCCATGAGGCGAGCAGGGCAATCATCAGGGAGGCGAGGGTGATGGGCAGGGCGTAATGGACTTCGACAGGCGCTTGAAACGCTAGCATGCCAATGAAGTGCATGGCCCAGATTCCACCTGCCAGGCAGGCGGTTCCTGTCAGGCGCCACAGGCGCTGGGATTGCGCCTTCTGTGCATGATCCACCCGTTCGGCCATGTCCAGCATGGCAAAGCTGCCAACGCACGCAACCACGTATGCCAGCAGCACCAGAAAAGGATTGTGGGTGCAAGCCAGGATTACCTGTCCACTGTCTGGTAGGCCGGTAATGAAAGGCAAACCAAGCCATTCCATAGCATTTCCCGTTTGTCGTCATCCTGGCTGCCGCCACTGCTGCAGGCGGGTTGCCTTGGAGTATAGAGCGCACGGCGGAAGCGCAAGCCGTGGTGGCAGTTTGGCGTCAATCGATTTGGAATGAGTATTAGAGCGTTTGGCAATAACCAAATCGCGCCGGCAGTTGGCTCTTCATGGCCGCCTATCAGCTTAACGAATAATTACAGACAGCTTGTGCGGGCGTGACTAGATTGCATGTTCCGGGGGCAGTTAAGCCCCATAACAATAAAAGAGACGGAAGCATGCAGAACTCGACCCAAGCGGCGAATGCGTGGCGCATTCTGTTCCTGTTGTTCCTGGCCAACCTGTTCAACTTTTTCGACCGCACCATCCCGGCCATCATCATCGAGCCCATCCGCATGGAATGGCACTTGAGTGATTTTCAGCTGGGGATCATCGGTACGGCATTTACCATCGTCTATGCAATCGCCGGCCTGCCCCTTGGGCGAATGGCCGATACCGGTTCACGGGCCAAGTTGATGGGGTGGGGGCTGGCGGCCTGGAGCGGGCTGACAGCGGTCAATGGCCTGGTCGGCAGTTTCTGGACGTTTTTGCTCGTGCGCATGGGTGTTGGTATTGGCGAAGCCAGTTATGCACCGGCAGCCAATTCGTTGATCGGCGACCTGTTCCCGGCGCACCGGCGTGCCCGGGCCATGGGTATCTTCATGCTGGGCCTGCCACTGGGTCTGTTGCTGGCTTTCTTCACCATCGGCTGGATGGTCAAGACATTCGACAGCTGGCGTGCGCCGTTTTTCATTGCCGCAGTGCCGGGCCTGCTTCTGGCGGTGTTCATGTTTTTCATCAAGGAACCCAAGCGTGGTGCCGCGGAAAGTGTGCAGGTGTCCCAGGAGCGCGTCGAGCGGCCAATCCGTCGGGTATTGGCCGTGCCGACCTTCCTGTGGCTGGTGATGGCGGGGTTGTGCTTCAACTTCGCGACTTATGCCTGTAACTCATTCCTGGTGCCGATGCTGCAACGCTACTTCCTGATGCCACTGCATGACGCTGCGGTGGCGACCGGGGTGATTGTCGGTGTCACCGGGTTGTTCGGCCTGACCCTGGGCGGGTTGGTCGCTGACAAGATCCACCAGCGGGTCGCCAATGGGCGGCTGCTGTTTGCAGCCTTCAGCCTGATTGTCTCGACCGTATGCACTGCCTGGGCCCTGCACGCCGGGCGAATCGAGATCGGACTCTTTGTCGGGGTATTCAGCCTGGGCTGGCTGTTTGCCTACAACTTCTACACCTGCGTCTACACCGCGATCCAGGACGTGGTCGAGCCGCGCTTGCGAGCAACGGCGATGGCGCTGTTTTTTGCCGGCTTGTACCTGCTGGGCGGCGGAATGGGGCCGGTGGTGGTAGGTGGGCTGTCCGATCACTTCGCCCACACGGCGATGCTGGCGGCTGGCGCCGGGCAGATGACCGAAGCGTTCAAGGCGGTAGGCCTGCACGATGCGATGTACCTGATACCGGTGGCACTGTTCTTCACCATGGTGTTTCTGTTCATGGCTTCGCGGTGTTTTGTGCGGGATGCGAAGCGGATGAAGGATGGGCTGGTGGCTGTGGTTGAGCCAGGGGGTTGTACGGCGACTGCGTAATCGCCTGCGTCGGAACGCCGCCCCGACCAAGCCCTCCCACAGCGGATCTGTGGCGTTCAAAAATCCACTGTGGGCGCGGGCTTGCCCGCGAAGAGGCCATCAGCAACACCACAACAAACAGGAATAAAAAAGGCCCGCATCGCTGCGGGCCTTTTCCGTTTGCCGATGGGGCAGGGGACTTACCCCGCCACCAGCACCCGAATCGCTTCCAGTCGCAACGCAGCCTTGTCGAGCATGGCCAGGCCTTGCTCGCGTTGTTTGCGCAGTGCTACCAGTTCGCTGTCGCGTACCGTCGGGTTGACCGCTTGCAGGGCGGTCAGGCGTGCCAGTTCTTCGTCCGTGTCGGCGGCCAGGCGGCGCTGGGCTTCGGCGACGCGCTCGGCATGGCGCGGGAAGATCTTTTCTTCACCGGCGTTGATCCGTGGCGTCAGCTGGTCACGCTGGGCCTGGATGAACTTGTTGGCGCTGGCCCGAGGAACGCTTTCGAGCTGGTCGTTGAGGGTTTCGAACGCTACGCGAGCCGACAAGTCGTTGCCGTTGGCATCGAGCAGGCAGCGCAGGGCTGCTGGCGGCAGATAGCGCCCCAGCTGCAGTGAGCGCGGCGCCACCACTTCGCTGACGTAGAGCAGTTCCAGCAACACGGTGCCAGGTTTGAGCGCCTTGTTCTTGATCAGCGCCACGGCGGTATTGCCCATCGAGCCGGACAGCACCAGATCCATGCCACCCTGGACCATCGGGTGTTCCCAGGTGATGAATTGCATGTCTTCGCGAGACAGCGCCTGGTTGCGGTCGTAGGTGATGGTAACGCCTTCGTCGTCGCCCAGCGGGAAGCTGGCGTCGAGCATTTTTTCACTCGGCTTGAGGATCAGCGCGTTTTCCGAGTGGTCTTCGCTGTCGATGCCGAAGGCGTCGAACAGGGTTTCCATGTAGATGGGCAGGGCGAACTGATCGTCTTGCTCAAGAATGTCCTCGACCAGTGCATCACCTTCGCCGGCACCGCCGGAGTTGAGCTCCAGCAAGCGGTCGCGGCCGGTGTGCAGCTCGGCTTCCAGGCGCTCGCGCTCGGCGCGGGCTTCGTCGATCAACGCTTGCCACTCGCCGTCGTCGGCATTTTCCAGCAACGGCAGCAGGCGCGAGCCGAACTGATGCTGCAGCGCGTTGCCGGTCGGGCAGGTGTTGAGGAACGCGTTCAGGGCCTCGTGGTACCACTGGAACAGACGCTCCTGCGGACTGGTTTCCAGGTAGGGCACGTGCAGCTCGATAATGTGCTTCTGGCCGATCCGGTCGAGACGACCGATGCGTTGCTCCAGCAGGTCCGGGTGCGCAGGCAGGTCGAACAGCACCAGGTGATGCGAGAACTGGAAGTTGCGACCTTCACTGCCGATTTCCGAGCAGATCAGGACTTGGGCACCAAATTCCTCGTCGGCGAAATAGGCGGCGGCGCGGTCACGCTCAAGGATGTTCATGCCTTCGTGGAACACCGTCGCCGGGATGCCGGAACGCACGCGCAGGGCGTCTTCCAGGTCCATCGCGGTTTCGGCATGGGCGCAAATCACCAGAACCTTGGTGCGCTTGAGCATCTTCAGTTGATCGATCAGCCACTCGACACGTGGGTCGAACTTCCACCAGCGCTCTTCTTCATTGGCATCCGGCTGGGCCTGGAAGCTCACTTCCGGATACAGCTCGGCGTGATCGCCCAGGGGCAGCTCGAGGTATTCGTCCGGGCACGGTAGCGGATACGGGTGCAGTTTGCGTTCCGGGAACCCCTGCACGGCGGCGCGGGTGTTACGGAACAGCACGCGTCCGGTGCCATGGCGATCCAGCAGTTCGCGAACCAGGCGCGCACTGGCTTCGGTGTCGCCATCGTTGACCGCAGCCAGCAGCGCTTCGCCTTCATTACCGAGGAAACCGTGGATGGTCTTGTGCGCTTCAGGCGACAGACGCCCCTGGTCCAGCAGCTCCTGAACGGCTTCGGCCACCGGGCGGTAGTTTTCGCTCTCGGCGCGGAAGGCGTGCAGGTCATGGAAACGGTTCGGATCGAGCAGGCGCAGGCGTGCGAAGTGGCTGTCCTGGCCGAGTTGTTCCGGGGTGGCGGTCAGCAACAGGACGCCGGGAATGACTTCGGCCAGTTGCTCGACCAGGGAATACTCAGGGCTGGCCTTTTCTTCGTGCCAGACCAGATGGTGTGCTTCATCGACCACCAGCAGGTCCCAGCCGGCAGCAAACAGCGCGTCCTGGGCTTTTTCGTCGTCCACCAGCCACTCAAGCGCAACCAATGCCAGCTGGGTGTCTTCGAACGGGTTGGTCGCATCGCTTTCGATAAAGCGTTCTTCGTCGAACAGCGCGACCTGCAGGTTGAAACGGCGGCGCATCTCTACCAGCCACTGGTGCTGCAGGTTTTCCGGAACCAGGATCAGCACACGGCTGGCGCGGCCCGAGAGCAATTGGCGATGGATCACCAGGCCGGCTTCGATGGTTTTACCCAGGCCTACTTCGTCCGCCAGCAGAACCCGAGGGGCGATGCGGTCAGCGACTTCGCGGGCAATGTGCAGCTGGTGGGCGATCGGTTGCGCCCGAACGCCGCCCAGGCCCCACAAAGAGGACTGCAGCTGGCGGCTGGTGTGTTCCAGCGTGTGGTAGCGCAGGGAGAACCAGGCCAGCGGGTCGATCTGGCCGGCGAACAGACGGTCGCTGGCCAGGCGGAACTGAATGAAGTTCGACAGCTGGGTTTCCGGCAGGGTGACGGTTTCGTTCTGCGCGTTGAGGCCGTGGTAGACCAGCAGGCCGTCGACATCGTCGACTTCCTGTACGGTCAGTTTCCAGCCTTCGAAGTGAGTGATCGAGTCACCCGGAGAAAACCTCACGCGGGTGAGGGGCGCATTCCGTAGCGCGTACTGGCGGGTATCGCCAGTGGCCGGATAGAGCACGGTCAACAAGCGGCCGTCCTGTGCCAGAACGGTGCCCAAACCCAGCTCGGCTTCGCTGTCACTAATCCAGCGTTGCCCCGGTTGATACTGCTGCGCCATGCTGCCTGACTCCCACCTTGAAAAAGCGGGCTATCTTAACGGAATGAGGGCTCCAGGCCAAAGGATAACGCGCGCAGGCGCTGCCGCAAGCGGCGATCTTTTTGATCCTGGTGGAACGTCTGGGTCAGACGTTGTCCGATAAATGACAGTCCAATCCCCCAAGCCCGCCGCCACCGCGCAAGTGCCAACCGGGTCACAGTTTGCGTGAGCTGGCTCAAGTCGCGGTCCCCGCAGCCGACAGCCTGCTGACAGGAGAACAAAAATCATGCTGCCACCGATGCTCCCATTGAGTGCCGTGCCGATCACTTCACAGCAGGACCCGGTTCGCCAGCGCCCGGACATCGCGCCCGTGACCCCGGTACAGCAGACCTCCAGCGACAGCACGATCGACCTGCAGCAGCGCGACCCCGAGGAAGCAGCATTTCAGCTGCGCGAAGAACAGCGCCGTCAGCAGCAGCGAGAAAAGCGTCGGCGAGAAGCCGATGGCCAATCTGATCAGCATTTGCCGATTCCCGGCTATGAGTTGAACGCGGACAACACGGTGCCAGTGGCGCCGTTGATCGAAGACGAGCCGAGGCAGGGTTTGTGGGTCGATATCGAGATCTGATGCCAGCACTGGTCAGCGCCGTCGTCAGGCTCCATTATTGGCGGGAACATGCGTGCAAGCGCAGCACCTTTAAACGATGCGATGTATTAAAAAACATGAGCCAGGACGACAAACTGATCGATCTCAACACTGAACGCGCCAAGCGGGTTCATGACCTCAACGAGAAGCGCCTCAATGAAGTGCGCCAGGCATTCGAGCAGGCCATGCCTTTGGGAAAACCCAAGAAGAAGCCGAAGAACAAGCCGAAAAAGCGTTAAGCCCCCCCCTGCATTGTTTGATGCAGGTCAGTTTTGCCTCTCCTTTACGCCCAGTCTCGGGCGACATTGATCCCGGTCAATTTTCTCTCCTGCCCGATTGGTTAACTTAGCCCTATCGCAACAGGGCAAGTGCTGGAGGCCAGTCATGTTTTTCGACAACGTGGTGATCGCCGGAGTGCTGACAGTCGGCCTCATGGTTCTGTTTTTTGCAGGGTTTGGATTTTTCATCTGGCAAGACTCGCACAAACGGAAAAAACCGTAGGTCTTTCTGGAAACAATGAGCACGCAAGGCATTTTGGGCAACTTCGGTTGCCCTTTTTTTTTGCCCGCGAAAAGGCCGGGGCTTCCCAAGATTGGCGGTTGTTTGCAGGCATAAAAAAGGCGCGAACCTCACGGGACGCGCCTTTTTTGTGCCGCTGACTATCAGCTACCCAGCGCCTTCGACGCCAGCCAGAACAGGCCGGCCGACAAGCCTACCGTTGCCGGCAGGGTCAACACCCAGGCCAGCAGGATGGTTTTCACGGTGCCGCCTTGCAGGCCACTTTTGTTCGCGACCATGGTACCGGCCACGCCCGAGGACAGTACGTGAGTGGTGGAAACCGGCAGGCTAAAGATGTTTGCCATGCCGATCAGGCTCGCGGTGGTGATCTGCGCCGACATGCCCTGGGAATAGGTCATGCCCTGCTTGCCGATTTTCTCGCCGATGGTCAGTACCACGCGCTTCCAGCCAACCATGGTGCCCAGGCCCAGCGCCAGGGCGACCGCCAGGATGACCCAGAACGGGGCGTATTCGGTGGTGGTGGTCAAGTCCTTGCGCAGCTTGTCCAGGTCGGCCTTTTCACGTGCGGCCAAGCCAGGCAATTTGCTGACTTTCTTCGCCGTGTCATCCAGGCAGAGCAGGTAGCGACGCACTTCGATGCGACTGTCCGACGGCAGCGAGTGGTAGTCGGAAACACCTTTCAAAGTGCCGAGCAGGGCGGTGATGGTCGGTTCGGTCTGTTGCGGGTTGCACCGGAATTTCTCCGGCAGATCGCCTTCCACGCTCTTGCCCAGGGCCAGGAACTCGCCCAGGGTATCGGCATTGCGCTTGTAGAACTGGCTCAAGTGCAGGGTCGCGTCGCGAGTCCGTTCGATCTGGTATGTAGTGCTGCCCAGGTCAAGTACGAACTGCGCCGGGACGATACCGATCAGCACCAGCATGATCAGGCCGATACCTTTCTGGCCGTCGTTGGAACCGTGCACGAAACTCACGGCCATGGCCGAAATAACCAGGACCAGGCGGTTCCAGAAAGGCGGGTGTTTCTTGTCGTCGACCTTGCGGCGCTGTTCCGGCGTCTTGTGCATCTTCGACAGCGGGCGCCACCATTTCAGGCCGATCAGGATCAGCGCGGCGATCAGGAAACCAGCCATTGGCGAAAAGACGAGGGAGGCGGCGATATCGATCGCTTTCTGCCAGTTCACACCGTCTGCCAGCGGAATGTCGTTGATCAGGGCGTTGGCCAGGCCGACACCGAGAATCGAACCGATCAGCGTGTGGGAGCTGGAGGCCGGGATACCGAAGTACCAGGTGCCCAGGTTCCAGGTGATGGCCGCGGCAAGCAGCGAGAACACCATGGCCAGCCCGTGACCGGTGTTCACATTGATCAGCAGTTCTACCGGCAGCAGGTGGACGATGGCATACGCCACGCCGACACCGCCCAGCAGCACGCCGAGAAAGTTGAACACACCGGAAAAGAACACCGCCAGATGGGGCGGCATGGCTTTGGTGTAAATAACGGTGGCCACCGCGTTAGCGGTGTCATGAAAGCCGTTGATGAACTCGAAGGCGAGGACAAAGGCCAGGGCGAGCAAGAGGCTCACGAGCACCCAAGCATCCAGTCCGCTGAATAAATCGATCATGAAGGTTTTCTGACCCGGTCGTAAGGGGGCGCGATTATGCCAGAAAAGGATGGAAATCGATGCACTAGCTGCTCATCGGTAACATTCTTCAACGATTTAGTTTGCGCTTGGCGGTGCCTCGGCGGGTTTTGCAGGTCTTTGAATCTTAAGGTAAAGGCTGCACACACAGGGGTTTCTCCGAGCAGCTGGAAAAATATGAACACCCGTAGGAAATTTCTGAAATAAGGGTCAGAAATGAACCTGTCACCTCATCCGGTGGACAAGGTAGCCGCTGCCCGCTCGTAGCGGGCGCGAAGGCATCATCGACTCAAGCCGCTTTTAGCAGGCCCGCATCCAGACCCCTGGAAAGATCAAAGCCTAGCGATTCATGGCTCTTCGGCTTTGAGTTCCTTTTCCATCTTTTGCAGTTCCTGGCTGAACGCCTGATCCTGAACGGTGGCGCGTTTACGCCAGGGTTTACGTTCCGGTTCGGGCTGTGCGGCGTAGGTGGTGACTTCCCCGCCGTAAACTTCCTTGTAACGTTGTTCCTGGCGCTCAAGTTCCGCGCGCAGTTCGTCTTTCGTCACAGTGCTACCTGTATGAGTTGAGATTGATTCTGGTGAAACGCACTGCACAGCGGTATCGAGTGCAGTCGGCGTCAACCCGGGAGGTTTTCGTTGGCGAGAGCATTCAATACAGGTTACAGGCGGCCACGGCACCAGAGATAAACAGCTGACGTAGCATCAGTCTCCAGTTTCAGCGAGCGCGTTGGCGTTGAATCCAGTGATCAGCGGCAGGCGCTTGCTGCTGGGGGCGACAATGGAACATTGCGCCACCCAATGGTGGACTCGGCAGGTGAGTAGCCGAGTCGCCATTGAATTGTATTATAGCGGCCGTTTCGTAGAACACTATCTCTAAACCGTTAAAACAAGATATTGCGCGAAGTTTGTTTAATGCGACATAAGTTTTACCCTGAACTAGGCCGTTCAGCGTATGTATTTTGTGACGCTGTCTTTCTGACGCCATTGTGGCCGGCAAGTTCGCAGCCAATTGCCCACCCTTAGTTGTACGAGAGTTCCGTTCCAGGAAAACTTCCGGCGCTCGTCAGCTGTGTGGCCGACAGTGGGTTTGCGATAATCGGTTGATGGTTCGATAATCGCCCGATGTTGACCGGTGTCTCTTGTGCACCGTACCGGAGCCGCTTGTAATGGCTCCCGAATCGTGTGGGAAAAGGACCTGATATGAACGACCAACTGCGCAACTCCTTCGCTTCAGTGGCGCCGCCGATAGTCGCGTCTCCCGCCAAACGGATCCAGGCGCTGACCGGCGACCCGGATTTCATGACGTCGCTGGCCCGCGGCCTGGCGGTGGTGCAGGCCTTCCAGGAGCGCAAGCGCCACCTGACCATTGCCCAAATCAGCCACCGCACGGAAATACCTCGCGCTGCAGTGCGACGTTGCCTGCACACGCTGATCAAGCTCGGCTACGCCACCACGGACGGGCGCACCTATTCACTGCTGCCCAAAGTCCTGACGCTCGGCCATGCCTACCTGTCATCGACGCCGCTGGCGGTCTCCGCCCAGCCGTACCTGGACCGCATGAGCGAACAACTGCACGAGGCCTGCAACATGGCCACGCTGGAGGGCGATGACATTTTGTACATCGCGCGCTCGGCGACCACCCAACGGCTGATCTCGGTCGACCTCTCGGTGGGCGGGCGGCTTCCCGCCTATTGCACCTCTATGGGCAGAATCCTGTTGGCCGCGCTGGACGACACTTCGCTGCGCGAGTACCTCGATCACGCCGAGTTACAGGCCAAGACCAGCCGTACCCTGCACACCCCCGAAGCCTTGCTCGAATGTTTGCAAGAGGTACGGCAACAGGGCTGGTGCATCGTCGACCAGGAACTCGAACAAGGCCTGCGCTCGATCGCCGTTCCCGTGTATGACGCCTCCGGGCAGGTGGTGGCGGCATTAAACGTCAGCACCCACGCTGGCCGGGTCAGTCGCAACGAACTCGAACAGCGATTCCTGCCTGGGCTGCTCAGTGCCAGCCGCGACCTCAGCAGTCAGCTCTTTGCCTAGCGCACAGCTGCGAAGTGTTCGATAAACGCACAGACTCGCGTTTATCGAATTGACGCTGTTTCCCCAGGATCATTAATGTCGCCGCAGCGCCAGCACCAGGCTGGCACCTGTTCGACTGCGTTCTTGCGTGGAATAAAAATAATGAACCAGCCCCAGTCTGTTGTAGGTAACTGCCTCGACGTGCAGTCCTTCATCAATGCCCAACCCATTTCGCGCTACCAGTGGCGAGTGGTGATCCTGTGTTTCCTGATTGTCTTTCTCGATGGCCTTGACACGGCGGCCATGGGTTTCATCGCGCCGGCCCTGTCCCAGGACTGGGGGATCGATCGGGCCAGCCTCGGCCCGGTAATGAGTGCTGCCCTGATCGGCATGGTGTTTGGCGCATTGGGCTCCGGCCCGCTGGCTGACCGCTTCGGACGCAAAGTGGTGCTGGTCGGTGCGGTGGTGCTGTTCGGCGCATTCAGCCTCGCGTCGGCCTACAGCACCAACGTCGACCAACTGCTGGTATTGCGGTTTCTCACGGGCCTGGGCCTGGGGGCCGGGATGCCGAACGCGACCACACTGCTGTCGGAATACACCCCGGAGCGCAAAAAATCTTTGCTGGTGACCAGCATGTTCTGCGGTTTTAACCTGGGCATGGCGGGCGGCGGGTTCATCTCGGCCAAGCTGATCCCCATGTTCGGCTGGCACAGCCTGTTGTTTATTGGCGGGGTCCTTCCGCTGATCCTCGCCGTTGTCCTGTTGTTCTGGTTACCGGAATCGGCGCGTTATCTGGTGGTACGCAATCGCGGCACCGATAAAGTGCGCAAGACCCTCGCGCCCATCGACCCGGTCGTTGTCGCCCAGGCTGCAAGCTTCAGTGTGCCGGAACAGAAAACCGTCAAAGCCCGCAACGTGTTTGCGGTGATCTTCAACGGCACCTACAGCACTGGCACGTTGCTGTTGTGGCTCACCTATTTCATGGGGCTGGTGATTGTCTACCTGCTGACCAGCTGGTTACCGACCTTGATGCGCGATAGCGGCGCCAGCATGGAACAAGCGGCCTTCATCGGCGCGTTGTTTCAGTTCGGCGGGGTATTGAGCGCCGTAGGAGTGGGCTGGGCGATGGATCGCTTCAATCCGCACAAGGTCATTGGCACTTTCTACCTGCTGGCGGGGGTGTTTGCCTACGCGGTGGGACAGAGCCTGGGCAACATCACTCTGTTGGCGACGTTGGTGCTGGTGGCCGGGATGTGTGTTAACGGTGCGCAGTCGGCCATGCCGTCGCTGGCGGCGCGGTTTTATCCGACACAGGGGCGGGCGACCGGCGTCTCGTGGATGCTGGGTATTGGCCGCTTCGGTGCGATTCTCGGCGCATGGATGGGTGCGACGTTGCTGGGCCTGGGCTGGAACTTCGAGCAGGTGCTGACGGCGCTGGTGATACCGGCGGCACTGGCGACGGCGGCGGTGGTGATCAAGGGCATGGTCAGTCATGCGGATGCGACCTGAGCCCGGTTGCGGCCCGCTAAAGATTGCAGCCTGCGGCAGCTCCTACGTGTGCGCGAAGTCCGGTGGGAGGTGCTGAAGGCTGCGATTTTTCGCGGGTCACGCAGAACGATAGCCCAACAACAATCTGTTCGATAAACGAACACTCAGTCGATTATCGGATTGTTTGGCCCATTGCGCAGGCTTACTCTTCAGTTACTCCGGCGCTGCGCATCGCGCCCTTTTCATCCACTGTCGGTTCATTACAAAACGGGAGCCTGCCCCATGGCTGAAATCCTTTCGCTGCACGAAGCAGTGAAGCAATTCGTAAACGACGGCGATACCGTCGCGCTCGAAGGCTTCACTCACCTGATCCCTACGGCGGCGGGTCACGAAATCATTCGCCAGGGCAAGAAAGACCTGACGCTGGTACGGATGACACCTGACCTGATCTACGACCAGTTGATCGGAGCCGGATGCGCGCGCAAGCTGATTTTCTCCTGGGGCGGCAACCCTGGTGTTGGCTCGCTGCACCGTTTGCGTGACGCGGTCGAGAAGCACTGGCCACACCCGCTGGAAATCGAAGAACACAGCCATGCCGACCTGGCCAACGCCTACGTTGCCGGCGCCTCCGGGCTGCCTTTCGCAGTACTGCGCGCCTACGCCGGCTCCGACTTGCCCAAGGTCAATCCGCTGATCAAAACGGTCACTTGCCCCTTCACTGGCGAAGTATTGGCCGCGGTGCCTTCGGTACGCCCGGACATCACCGTGATCCATGCACAGAAAGCCGATCGCAAGGGCAACGTATTGCTCTGGGGTATTCTTGGGGTGCAGAAAGAAGCGGCGCTCGCAGCCAAGCGTTGCATCGTCACCGTTGAAGAAATCGTCGACGACCTGAACGCGCCGATGAACTCCTGCGTGCTGCCCACCTGGGCGCTCAGCGCGGTCTGCCACGTACCGGGCGGTGCGCATCCGTCCTACGCCCATGGGTACAACGAGCGGGACAACCGCTTTTACCAGGCCTGGGATCCGATCGCCCGTGACCGTGAGACTTTCACCGCATGGATCAACGAATACATCCACGGTAGCGCTGACTTCAGCGAGTTCCAGGCCAAGCTGGCCGCTGCTTCGGAGGCCAAGTAATGACTTACACCACCAATGAAATGATGACCGTCGCTGCCGCCCGCCGCCTGAAGAACGGTTCGGTGTGTTTCGTCGGCATCGGCCTGCCTTCCAAAGCCGCCAACCTGGCACGCCTGACATCGTCGCCTGATGTCGTGCTGATCTACGAATCCGGCCCGATCGGTGCCAAGCCTAGTGTGCTGCCGCTGTCGATTGGTGACGGTGAGCTGGCGGAAACTGCTGACACTGTCGTCCCCACCGGTGAGATCTTTCGCTACTGGCTGCAGGGCGGGCGCATCGACGTCGGCTTCCTCGGCGCCGCGCAGGTCGATCGCTTCGGCAACATCAATACCACCGTGGTCGGCGACTACCATTCACCCAAGGTCCGTCTGCCGGGTGCCGGCGGTGCTCCGGAAATTGCCGGCTCGGCCAAGAGCGTATTGATTATCCTCAAACAGTCGTCACGCTCGTTCGTCGACAAGCTGGACTTCATCACCTCGGTGGGTCATGGCGAGGGCGGCGATTCGCGTAAACGCCTGGGCCTGCCGGGTGCCGGTCCTGTAGGCATCATTACCGACCTGTGCATCATGGAACCTGAAGAGGGCACTCACGAATTCGTGGTGACCGCACTGCACCCAGGCGTGACCCGCGAGCATGTGGTGGCGGCCACCGGCTGGGCCATTCGCTTCGCCGAAACCGTCGAGCACACCGCCGAGCCTACTGAAGTCGAACTCAAGGCGCTCAGGGATCTGGAAGCCCGCACCGCAGCCGCCCATGGCCAAGCCCCCGGAGAAGCCTGATGCGTGACGTTTTTATCTGCGACGCGATTCGCACCCCTATCGGCCGCTTCGGTGGCGGACTGTCGGCGGTCCGCGCCGATGATTTGGCCGCCGTGCCGATCAAGGCTTTGATGGAGCGCAATCCATCAGTCGACTGGAACGCAGTGGACGAGGTATTCCTCGGCTGTGCCAACCAGGCCGGCGAAGACAACCGTAACGTCGCACGCATGGCCTTGCTGTTGGCCGGGCTGCCGGAGTCCATTCCGGGCGTTACGCTCAACCGCCTCTGCGCTTCGGGCATGGACGCCATCGGCACCGCGTTTCGGGCGATTGCCAGTGGTGAAATGGAACTGGCCATCGCCGGCGGGGTGGAGTCGATGTCCCGGGCACCGTTCGTCATGGGCAAGGCCGATGCCGCGTTTTCTCGCAGCATGAAGCTGGAAGACACCACTATCGGCTGGCGTTTCATCAACCCGTTGATGAAAGCCCAGTACGGTGTGGATGCAATGCCGCAGACTGCTGACAACGTCGCCGACGATTATGAAGTCTCGCGCGAAGATCAGGACGCGTTCGCACTGCGCAGCCAGCAACGGACCGCCGCTGCCCAGGCAGCCGGCTATTTCGCAGAAGAAATCATCGAAGTGCGCATTGCCCACAAAAAGGGTGAAACAGTGGTCAGCCAGGACGAGCATCCTCGCGGCGACACTACCCTGGAAACCCTGGCCAGGCTCAAACCGGTTAACGGTGCGGACAAAACGGTTACTGCCGGCAACGCTTCAGGCGTAAACGACGGCGCAGCGGCATTGATCCTGGCATCGGCCGACGCTGTAAGGAAACACGGCCTGACGGCTCGTGCGAAAGTGCTGGGGATGTCGAGTGCCGGTGTTGCACCTCGGGTCATGGGCATCGGCCCGGTGCCGGCGGTGCGCAAGTTGACCGAACGCCTGGGGCTGGCCGTCAGCGACTTCGACGTGATCGAACTCAACGAAGCATTTGCCAGCCAGGGCCTCGCCGTCCTGCGCGAGCTGGGGTTGGCGGACGACGCACCTCAGGTCAACCCGAACGGCGGCGCCATTGCCCTGGGCCATCCGTTAGGCATGAGCGGTGCGCGCCTGGTACTCACGGCCTTGCATCAACTGGAAAAAACCGGCGGCAGCAAGGGCCTGGCGACCATGTGTGTCGGCGTCGGCCAAGGCCTGGCCCTGGCGATTGAACGCGTCAGCTAACAAGAACAGAGGAAAGCGTAATGACTGACAAGCCTGGTTACCGCCGCCCGCAGGAGGGCACTCAACCGGCCTACCTGCACCCGGCCTATCAATCCACCAACCTGCGCGCGCCGTCGCAGCCGTTGGTGTTTTTGCCGCACTCGTTGTCGGAGATCACCGGCCCGACCATCGGTGCCGAGCGTATCCAAGCCCAGGACAACGACCTGACCGCGCAACATTCGGGCGAACCCCAGGGTGAGCGCATCATTGTCCATGGTCGCGTGCTGGACGAAGACGGCCTGCCGGTGCCGGGTATCCTGGTGGAAATCTGGCAGGCCAACGCCGCCGGGCGCTACAACCATGCGCGTGACCTGCACGACGCGCCGCTGGACCCGAACTTCACCGGCACCGGTCGCACCGTGACCGATGCTGAAGGCTGGTACCAGTTCCAGACCATCAAGCCGGGTGCTTATCCGTGGGGCAACCACCACAATGCCTGGCGCCCTGCGCATATCCATTTCTCGCTGTTCGGGCCAAGCATCCTGACGCGTCTGGTCACCCAGATGTACTTCCCGGGTGACCCGCTGCTGGCGTATGACCCGATCTACAACTGCGTACCGGATACCAGCGCCAAAGAGCGCTTGATCGCCAGTTTCGATCTGGAGAAAACCATCCCTTCCTATGCCCTCGGTTACCGCTGGGACATCGTTTTGCGCGGCCGCGAAGCCACGCCGATGGAGAAATAAGATGACGCTCAACGCGACCACATCCCACACCGTCGGACCCTATTACCACATCGGCCTGACCTGGCTGAACCGCGAAGACCTGACCGTCGAACAGACCCTGGGCCAGCGCGTCGCCATCAGCGGGCAGGTGGTGGACGGCAACGGAGACTTCGTCAACGACGCCATGCTGGAAATCTGGCAGGCCAATGCCGCTGGCAAATACGATCACCCGGAAGATGACCAGGCCAAGGCGCTGGACCCGAACTTCGAAGGGTTTGGCCGGGTACCGGTGGATGCGCAGGGGCGCTTCCGCTTTACCACGATCAAGCCAGGTATCGTGCAAGGCCTGAAAGGCACGACTCAGGCGCCGCATCTGGTGGTGCTGGTGTTCGCCCGCGGGCTGGTGAAGCATCTGCTGACACGGATTTACTTCGATGGCGAGCCGGCGAACGTCGATGATTCGCTGCTGGAGTGCGTACCTGCGGAGCGCCGCAGCACCTTGCTGGCGAAGCAGGACGCGGCCGGCGTGTACCAGTGGAATGTGATTTTGCAGGGCACTGAGGCGGAGACGGTGTTCTTCGATTATTGAGAACCCCGCAAATGTTAATCCCGTGCGGGTTCCCCACACGGGATTGCTTTGCCTGATGCATCTGCGGAACGGGACTGTTGCAAAGTATGTCTAGACTGTCACTGTCCCCAAAGAGTGAAAAACAATGACAACCCCCACCGCTACTCCAGCGCACTACACCGGCGAAGAGCGTAAAAAACGAATCTTCGCAATTGTTGGCGCCTCCTCGGGCAACCTCGTTGAATGGTTCGACTTCTACGTTTACGCCTTCTGCGCCATCTACTTCGCCCCGGCGTTTTTCCCGTCCGACAACCCGACCGTGCAACTGGTCAACACGGCGGGCGTGTTCGCTGCCGGGTTCCTGATGCGGCCCATCGGCGGCTGGATCTTCGGTCGCGTCGCGGACAAGCACGGGCGCAAGAATTCGATGCTGATATCGATTCTGATGATGTGCTTCGGCTCCTTGCTCATTGCCTGCCTGCCGACCTACAAGGACATTGGCGTCTGGGCGCCGATC
This sequence comes from Pseudomonas sp. HY13-MNA-CIBAN-0226, assembly GCF_040310305.1. Lineage (NCBI taxonomy): Bacteria > Pseudomonadati > Pseudomonadota > Gammaproteobacteria > Pseudomonadales > Pseudomonadaceae > Pseudomonas > Pseudomonas sp. HY13-MNA-CIBAN-0226. The sequence continues at coordinate 5,270 of NZ_JBEOPS010000028.1, read as the reverse complement.
ATGCTGCTATTCGCCCGTTTGCTGCAGGGCCTGTCGGTTGGCGGCGAATACGGCACCACCGCTACCTACATGAGTGAAGTCGCTCTCAAGGGCCAGCGCGGATTCTTCGCCTCGTTCCAGTACGTGACGCTGATTGGCGGCCAGTTGCTCGCGGTGTCCCTGGTTGTGGTGCTGCAGCAATTTCTCACCGAGGATGACCTGCGTGCCTACGGCTGGCGGATCCCGTTCGTGGTCGGTGCGGTGGCGGCGCTGATTTCGCTGTTCCTGCGCCGTTCGTTGAAGGAAACCAGCAGCAAGGAAATGCGCGAGAACAAGGACGCCGGCAGTATCCGTGCGCTGTTCCGTGATCATAAAGCTGCGTTTATCACCGTGCTGGGCTACACCGCCGGTGGTTCGCTGATTTTCTACACGTTTACCACGTACATGCAGAAATACCTGGTGAATACCGCCGGCATGCACGCCAAGACGGCCAGCTACATCATGACCGGCGCGCTGTTCCTGTACATGTGCATGCAGCCGCTGTTCGGCATGCTCGCGGACAAGATCGGCCGGCGCAACTCGATGCTCTGGTTCGGCGCCCTCGGGACCCTGTGCACCGTGCCGATCCTGCTCAGCCTGAAAAGTGTCAGCAGTCCTTTCCTGGCGTTTGTGCTGATTACCGTGGCACTGGCGATTGTGAGTTTCTACACCTCCATCAGTGGCTTGGTTAAAGCCGAGATGTTCCCGCCGGAAGTACGCGCATTGGGCGTGGGCCTGGCGTATGCGGTGGCAAATGCAATTTTCGGCGGGTCGGCCGAGTATGTGGCGCTGAGCCTCAAGGCCGTGGGCATGGAAAACTCTTTCTACTGGTACGTGACGGTGATGATGGCGGTGGCGTTCCTGTTCAGCCTGCGCCTGCCGAAACAGGCGAAATACTTGCACCACGACCTTTGATATTTACCCGTGGGCCTGAACGGCCCACGCTTGCAGGGATAGTTTATGAACGAGCGACCGGGCAATCAGTTGTTCGATGCCTATTTCACTGCCCGCGACATGCGCGAAGTGTTCTGCGATCGGGGGCGCGTCCAGGCGATGCTCGACTTCGAGTCGGCGCTGGCTCGGGCCGAGGCAACAGTCGGCCTGATCCCGCAGACTGCTGTGGCGCCGATCCAGGCGGCTTGCCGGGCCGGACTCTACGACTTTGCAGCGCTCGGCGAGGCCATTGCCACAGCGGGCAATTCGGCCATCCCGCTGGTTAAAGCCCTGGGCAAACAGATCGCGGCGACCGATGCCGACGCCGAACGTTATGTGCATCTTGGCGCAACCAGCCAGGACGTGATGGACACCGGCCTGGTGCTGCAACTGCGCCGGGCGCTGGAGCTGATCGAAAGTGACCTGGCACAGCTGGGTGCAATCCTCTCGACTCAGGCCGAACGCTATGCTGCCACGCCGTTGGCTGGCCGGACCTGGCTGCAACACGCCACGCCCGTCACTCTGGGCATGAAGATCTCCGGTTGGCTGGGGGCGGTGACCCGCAGCCGTCAACGCCTGCAAGAACTCAAGCCGCGCCTGCTGGTGCTGCAATTTGGTGGCGCCTCCGGAACCCTGGCTGCTCTCGGCGACCAAGCGCTGCCGATTGCCCAGGCGCTGGCCAAGGAACTGCAACTGGGCTTGCCGGATCAACCCTGGCACACCCAGCGAGATCGCCTGGTGGAGTTCGGTTCCGTACTGGGGTTGATCGCCGGCAGCCTGGGCAAGTTGGGGCGCGATGTCAGTCTGCTGATGCAGACTGAAGCAGGGGAGGTTTTCGAGCCCTCGGCACCAGGTAAAGGCGGCTCCTCGACCATGCCGCACAAGCGCAATCCGGTGGGCGCCGCAGTGCTCATCGGTGCGGCCACGCGGGTGCCCGGCCTGATCTCGACCCTGTTCAGTGCAATGCCGCAAGAGCACGAGCGCAGCCTGGGCTTGTGGCATGCCGAATGGGAAACCCTGCCAGAGATTTGTTGCCTGGTGTCCGGCAGCCTGAAGCAGGCGCTGCTGATGGCGGCCGGCCTGGAAGTAGACGCCGAACGCATGACCCGCAACCTCGACCTGACCCAGGGGCTGGTGCTCGCCGAAGCCGTGAGCATTGTCCTTGCCCAGCGGGTGGGGCGTGATACCGCGCACCATGTGCTGGAGCAATGCTGCAAACGTGCTGTCGCCCAGCAACGGCACCTGCGCGCAGTCCTTGGCGAAGAGCCGCAAGTCACTGCCCAGCTGTCTGGGGCTGAACTGGATCATCTGTTGAACCCTGCCCACTACCTCGGTCAGGCCCGAACCTGGGTCGAGCGAGCGGTGGCTGAACATTCTGGATTAACTGCCTGAAGGAGATTGCTGTGGCTTTTGTACAACTCGCCGAGGGCGAACTGCATTACCAAATCGACGGACCGCAGGATGCGCCGGTGCTGGTGCTCTCCAACTCGCTGGGCACCGACCTGCATATGTGGGACGCGCAGATGGCCGCGTTCACCGAGCACTTCCGGGTACTGCGGTTCGATACTCGAGGTCACGGGAAATCCCTGGTCACGCCGGGCCCGTACAGCATTGAGCAACTGGGGCACGACGTCCTGGCGCTGCTCGATGCCCTGAACATCGAGCGCGCGCATTTTTGTGGCCTGTCGATGGGCGGTTTGATCGGCCAGTGGTTGGGGATCAATGCCGGTGATCGCCTGCTCAAGCTGGTGGTGTGTAACACCGCAGCGAAAATCGGTGATCCGTCGGTGTGGAACCCGCGCATTGAAACCGTCCTGCGTGATGGTGCAGCGGCCATGGTCGCCCTGCGGGATGCGTCGATTGCGCGCTGGTTCACCCCGGACTTCGCCTCGGCCAATCCTGCTGTCGCCAGCCGCATTACCGACATGCTCGCAGCCACTTCGCCTGAAGGTTATGCCGCCAATTGCGCTGCGGTGCGCGATGCCGATTTCCGTGATCAACTGGGCTCGATCAAGGTGCCGCTGCTGGTCATTGCAGGCTCTGGAGATGCGGTCACGCCGCCAGCGGGTAGTCACTTCATTCAGGAGCACGTGGCCGGCGCCGAATACGCCGAGTTCCATGCCGCCCACCTGTCCAACGTCCAGGCCGGCGCAGCATTCAGCGAGCGCGTCGTGGCGTTCCTGTCAGCTCGATAAGGGGGAGTTTCGTGGACGAACAACAACGTTACGATGAGGGGCTGAAAGTTCGCCGTGCGGTTCTCGGCGACGCCCATGTCGATCGCAGCCTGAACGCCCTGACCGAGTTCAACTCGGAGTTCCAGGAAATGATCACACGCCATGCCTGGGGCGACATCTGGACCCGCCCAGGCCTGCCACGTCATACCCGCAGCCTGATCACCATCGCGATGCTGATCGGCATGAATCGCAATGAAGAACTCAAATTGCACCTTCGCGCAGCCGCCAATAACGGGGTGAGCCGTGGCGAGATCAAGGAAGTGATCATGCAGAGCGCGATCTACTGCGGCATCCCGGCTGCCAATGCGACTTTCCACCTGGCCGAGTCAGTGTGGGACGAACTGGGCGTTGAGTCCCGGGAGTGATTTATGATTTTTGTTGCCTGAACTGACGCCATCGCGGGCAAGCCCGCTCCCACAAGGTTTTGTGTCATTCCCCAAACATTCGCAAGACATAAACCTGTGGGAGCGGGCTTGCCCGCGATGACGCTGGTGAGGCTTACAACAGGCTGATCGGGTAGCTGACGATCAGCCGGTTCTCATCGAACTCGTTATTGCTGTAGTCCCGGCGCATGGTCGAATTGCGCCATCTGACGTTCAAGTCCTTCAGCGCACCGCTCTGTACGGTGTAGCCCAGTTCGCTTTCGCGACCCCATTCCTTGCCATCAGTGATCGTGCCGGTGTGGACGTTGCTGCCGCTGATGTAGCGGTTCATCAAGGTCAACCCGGGCATACCGACGGCGACGAAGTTGTAGTCGTGGCGCAGTTGCCAGGATTTCTCCCGGGCATTGTCGTAGCTCGAGTTGTAACTGTCGTTGGCCAGCGTACCGCCGCTGGTACCGTTGACCCGCATCCACGCGCTATCGCCGGTGAGTTGCTGCAGGCCCAGGTAGAAAGTATGGCCGCCATACTTCGCCGAGAACAGACCGGACCAGGTCTTGTTGTCCAGCTCGCCAGCGCGAGCGCTACCGTCGTCCTTGCCGTAGAAAAAGCCGAGGTTGGCGCCCAGTGTCCAGTCGCCCAGGGGCTGGCTGTGGATCACATTGACGAACTGCTGGCTGTAGATGTCCTTCAACTCGGCGTTCCACAGCGCAAGCTGGGTGCGTTTATCGTTGAACACATATTCGCCGCCCTGGAAGTTGAATCTGTCCGAGGTGAAAGACGGCTTCCCGGTCATCGACATGTCGCTCATGCTGCTGTCGTCGCGCGGACTATTGGCGCGGAACTGCCCACCGTACAGCGTCAGCCCAGCCCACTCCCTGGAAGTGATCTGGCCGCCCCTGAAGGTTTGCGGCAGGGATCGGCCGTCGTCCGAACGCAGGACCGGCAGCACGGGCATCCATTCGCCGACTTTGACTTCGGTTTGCGACAGCTTCGCCTTGAACGCCACGTTGGTGCGACCGAAGTTATCGGCCGGACGGCCGTCCTGATCCAGAGGTAAAAGCTGAGTCCCGCCGGTGCCCTTGCCGCCATCGAGCTTCACCGAGTACAGCCCCAGCACATCCATGCCTAGCCCGACGGTGCCTTGGGTGAACCCGGATTTCGCATCCAGGATAAAACTCTGCGTCCACTCTTCAGCCTTGCCCTGGGTCTTGGTCGGGTTGGTAAAGTTACGGTTGATGTAGAAATTGCGCAGGTTCAGATTGACCTTGGCGCCCTCGACGAAACCCGACTCCTCGGCGGCCGCGGTGCCAGCTGCGGCGGCCAGGGCAAAGGCGATCAGGCTGGGATATAAGTAGTGCGCAGTGGGAGGCGTCATGGGTAGGGGTCTCTCTATTTATTGGGGATGCAACGGGTGATGCCGCAACCTGAGGCTGCAGTTGAAGATGCGTATCGTGGAAGTAGAGAAACGGATTCAGCCGGACAGGGCAGGGCGCTGAGACATGGTCGAACCTGGAGGTTATTGGTTTTGTGGAGCGAATGGTGCGCGGAATGTACTAGATAGTTCAATCTGTAGCTGAGGGTTTTGGGCGATTATCGAACTATAAAAGATCAACAGATCGCAGCCTTCGGCAGCTCCTTGTATGTTGACCCAGCACCCAGCGAGAGAGGTCTAAGCTCGTTGGTGCTGACATACAAAGATGTG
>NZ_JBEOPS010000027.1:0-88585 GCF_040310305.1 Pseudomonas sp. HY13-MNA-CIBAN-0226 | reverse complement strand
CTTGAAATACAAAACGCCCGATGCGGTGCATCGGGCGTTGGGGTGAAACAGATGTAAACCTATTTCAGGACTAGACACCGCGAGCTGTTACCGCCCGATCGCCCGTGCCGCATCCGCAGTGTACTGGTCCGGCGTGAATTTGCCTTCGTTGAGGATCGGACCTTTCTTCGCCTCGTTGGTCATGCCGTAGCCGGTATATTGGCCGGAGTTCAAGTCCATGAAGAACTGCGAACCAGCCTGCCAGCCACTCATGTCAGGATGGTAGTAATAGTTGACCATGGCGTGTTTCCACAGCTGCCCACGGGCATCGTAGTTGTCGGCCATCACCGAGTTCCAGGTGTCTTCGTCGATGAACAGCACACGTTTGCCATAGACATGACGGAAGCCTTCCTTCAAGTCGGCTTCCACCACCCACACGCGGCGCAACTCGTAACGCATGAAGTCAGGGTTGGGATGATTGGGTGTCAGGAGGTCGGCATACTTGACCGTCCCGGTATTAGGCTTGAACGCGTTGGCCGGGGTATAGATCTCGCGCTTGCCGATCAGTTTCCAGGAGAAACGCTCCGGTGAACCGTTGAACAAACGGTCCTCGTCGACGGTCATGGTGCCGTTGGTGCCGATCATCGGCTGATCGTAACCATAACCCGGCAGTTGCCGCACGCGCCTCGTCGATGGGCTGTAGGACCAGGCCTGACGCGCATCGGTGCCATAGTTGTAGGGTTCATGGGCAATGCTGAGGGTGCCGTTGTCCCGGGCCGGTTTCAGGGTCATGTTGTTACTCATGGCCGAGAGTTTCTCTTCGGTGCGGGAATCGGTGGTGGGTGAGTTGGCCAACGACAGGTTGCGCGCGTAGGCACGACCCCAGCCAATGCTGCCATTGGGCAGGACCGAGGCCAGGTCGGAGGTTTTTTCCTCCGTGTAGGCTCGGGCCGGAAGTTGGTGGTTCCACAACACTTCCACGCCGCTTTTGGGGATCGGGAACGGCACCTGGCCAATCCCGGTGAAACCGTCGCCGTCGTTGACCAGCTTGGCGTGCAACGCGTTGTCCATCGCACGGCGGCAGACGTAATCGGGGTAACGAAAATCCCGATGGCCTGGGTAAATATTCATCTTGTAGGTGGTCGGGTACTTCTTCAGCAGTGCCTTCTGGCCTTCGGTCAGGTGCGCCTCGTACTGGCTCATGTTCTGCGCGGTGATCACCAGGATCGGCTTCTCCGCCGCATAAGGATCAACTGGCTGGTCCCCGGAAAATTTCACATGGTTCCAGCCCGGTACTTCGCCCAGGTACTTGCCGGTGTAGGGTGGAATCGTGCCCTCGGCGTTGCCGGCTTGCTCGGCGCCGACACAGGTCAGCTCCTTGCCCAGCTTGGCCGCTTCCTGAGGTGACACTGCGGCGTGCGCATAAACCATCAGCCCGCTATTGGCTGTGACTGCGACCGCGAGCATGAGACCGGTTGTTGTTATTTTCATGTAATGCCTCCTACGCTGATAAGGCTGTGTGAGATGGACCCATTGTTCGTGTTCTGGCGGTCCCGACATCGTCCGGAAAGACTAAGGTGCAATCAGACGCCCAACTTTTCTTGCAGCTGTGCCTTGAGCACCTTGCCGGTGGCATTGCGTGGTAATGGTTCAAGTACCCGATAGACCTGGGCCGGGACTTTGTAGGCGGCCAGGCGCTCGGCAATGAATGCGCAGACTTGTGCCTCCTGGGGCAGCGTCGAAGCCTGGCCGTGGACGGCCAACCCCACCGTCTCCCCCAGCAGCGGGTCGGCAATGGCAAATGCCGCCGCTTCGAGAACCCCGGGTAAATCGAGGACACACGTCTCGATTTCCGCGGCGGAAATTTTCTCGCCACCACGGTTGATCAAATCCTTCACCCGGCCGGTGATGTAGAGAAACCCTTCCTCATCGAGGTAACCGATATCGCCGGTGTCGAGCCAACCGTCGTGCAGGCTTTGCGCAGTGGCTTCGGGCAGGTTCCAGTAGGCGCTCATCAAGGTTGGGGAGCGCAACCAGATCACCCCACGAGTCCCGGCCACCTGGGGCTGGCCAGGGCTTTCGCCGATATGAATATCGACTATCGGCAGCGGCCAGCCAGCGGTCTGCGGCTTGTACACGAACGGATCACCACCGATGGCAGCGCCGATCCCGTTGCTTTCGGTCAGGCCGTACCCGGCACCGCCAATCACGTCGGGCTTGAGCTTGAGCATGTTGTCCAGCACCCCGGCGGACGAAGCTGCACCTCCCAGTCCAAGACCGAAGAGGCTGGCGGTGTGCTCGCCGCCAAAACGTGGCGAAGCAAGCAGTTGCTGCATCATCACCGGTGCCCCGTTGAACTGGGTGCAACGCTCATCGCGAATGAGGTCGATGGCTTGTTCGACATCCCACTTGTACATCAGCATCAAGCGCCGGCCGCCGCGCAGTGCCGACAGGAACTGCGCATGCAAGCCGCTGACATGGAACAGCGGTACTGCCGCCAATGTGGTAGGTGCATAGCCACTGTTGATCACCACGCCGATACGCTCGGGTGAGCTCATGGCGCAAAACGCACCCTGGAAATCCAGGGCATACAGTGCCTGGCAGATTGCCCGGTGACTGGACACGGCGCCCTTGGCGCGGCTGGTGGTGCCCGAGGTGTAGAGGATCAGTGCTGGCGCGTCAGGATCGATTTCCAGCGTGGGTGCCGGCAATATCGGGGCGTTGATCAAGTCTTCGAATCGCAGGCAGTACTCGGGCGACGAAGCTTCCTGCGCCCCGACGACTATCGTGCCTCGCTGCTCACGGGCCAAATCTTCATGCAGGGTATTTAACCGTGCTTCATCACACACCAGCAGGCGCGAATCGCTGTCTTGCAGCGCGTACTGCAGTTCGTCGCGCAGCCCCCAACTATTGAGCGGCACACACACCGCACCACAGCGCACGATCGCGGCGAACGCCACGAGCCACGCTGGCTGGTTACGCATTGCGATGGCCACGCGCTCGCCGGGCTGCAGTCCGAAACGAGCCACCATTTGCCCGGCCAGTCGATCAACCTGATCGAAGAACTGGTTGAAGGTCAGGCGTTGCGCTTGCCAGACCAGGAATTCACGGTCACCGTGGACCCGACCGGCGTCGAAAACCTGCGTCAAATCGCGCGCGGCGTGCCGGAAGTAACGTGGAGCGCCGTCATCGGACGTCACCACCTCAAACGGCGCACCGGGGGCGATCAGTTGTCGCCACGCGGTTTGCCAGCGTTCAATGCTCATTTGTGTATCTCCAGAACAACCGAGAGACCTGTGGGAGCGGGCTTGCCCGCGAAGAGGCTGGCACATTCAACATCCTCATTGCCTGACACTCCGCGTTCGCGGGCAAGCCCGCTCCCACAGGGTTTCAGGCGTGGGCGCAGTAGCGTTCGCAATGGAAATCCCGATCCCCCAGGCAGCTCTGCGCCACACGAACGCGCTTGAGGTACAGGCCGACATCGAGCTCGTCGGTAACGCCTATGCCGCCGTGCATCTGCACGGCTTCATTGGCGACTTTGAGCGCGGTGTCGCCGGCTTTCCATTTCGCCAGGCTGACCAGTCGAGCACGTGCCCGAGCGTCATGACCGGCGTCATCCAGGGTCGCCAAAGCGGCCATCAGGGCGCTGCGGCTCAGCGCAAGATCGATGTACATTTGCGCAGCGCGGTGTTGCAGCGACTGGAAAGTGCCAATCGGCGTATCGAACTGCACCCGGGTCTTGAGGTACTCCAGGGTGGTTTCGAACAGTTGCTCGGCCATCCCCAACAGCTCCGCCGCGAGGCAGGTGCGGCCGCGATCCAGTGCGGTTTCCAGCACGGCCCAACCCTCATCCAGGTTGCCCAGCAAGGCATCGCTGCCCACGCGCACCTCGTCCAGTCGCAGGCGGGCGCTGTTGCGCGAATCGATCACCCCCAAGGCGCTGACGGTCACCCCCGGGCTATCGGCCGGCACCAGGAACAGACTGATACCTTGAGTGTCGCCTGGCTGGCCGCTGGTGCGGGCCGCCACTACATAGGCATCGGCGCCCAGCCCGTCGATCACCCAGAATTTGTCGCCCTGCAGGCAATAGCCCTGTCCATCGGCCTTGGCCGCCAGGGCGATGTGGCTCGGGTTGTGGCGAGAACGTTCGTCCACGGCCAGGGCCAGGCGCTGCTCACCACCGATCACAGCTTGCAGCCAACGTGTCTGTTGCGCCGAGTTGCCCGCCAGAAGAACCAATGACCCACCGAGTACCACACTGGACAACAGCGGCGTGGCGGACAGATTGCGCCCTACGGATTCGAAGATTGGACCGAGCCCCTTGCAACCGAAATCCAGACCGCCAAAGTCTTCCGGAAAAGGAATCGCGCTCCAACCCAACTCCACGGCTTCACGCCACAGCTGCGGTTCGAAGCCAAAAGCTACGGCCTCATCGCGCAATCGGCGCTGGGCACTGACCGGGCTGCGGGCGGCGAGAAAGTCCCGGGCGCTGTCGGCCAGCAAACGCTGTTCATCGCTATAACGCAGGCTCATGCAGCAACTCCTTTTTTGGCGTCCGGCAAGCCCAGCACGCGCTTGGCGATAACGTTCAACTGGACCTCCGAGGACCCGCCGGAAATGGTCAGCGCATAACTGTTCAACCAGGAGCGGGTCACCGCCAGTTGCTGCTCGCTGAACGCACCACTCTCCCAACCAAAGGCGTGCCCGGCCATGGCATCGAGCAGCACTTCGAACTTGTCGCGCTCCTGCTCGGTGTGCACCAGTTTCATGATCGACATCAGGCCGCCGATGTCGTCGCCGGCCCGCGCCTCCTCACCCATGCGCTGCACGGTCAGGTTGTAGGCCTGTTCATTCATCGCACAGGCCGTGGCCCGGGCCTGCAGGGCATGTTCGCCCTGGGTCTGTGGCGCCGGCACGTACTCGCGCATCAGCGCCAGCAGGTCGAAGTGCGACGGCAGGCTGAACTCACCGAACTTCGACATCGCCTTGCGTTCGTGCTGCAGCAGGTATTTGGCCAGAGTCCAGCCGCCGTTCAACGGCCCGATCAACTGGCTCTTGGGGACTTTCACCGCGTCGAAGAACACCTGGCAAAATGCCGATTTGCCGCTGATCAAATCGATCGGCTGCGGCTTGACGCCCGGGCTGCGCATGTCCAGTACGATCAGGCTGATGCCTTCGTGTTTCGGTGCACTGAAATCGGTGCGTACCAGGGCATACATCCAGTCGGATTTGTCGCCGTAGGAGGTCCAGATCTTGCTGCCGTCGACGATGAAATGATCGCCTGCATCGCGAGCGGCCATTTTCAGGCTGGCCAGGTCGGAACCGGCGTTTGGTTCGGAGAACCCCTGGCACCAGCGCACTTCACCACGGGCAATGGGAGGCAGCAGATCGCGTTTCTGTTGCTCACTGCCAAACGCCAGCAGCACCGGCCCGAGCATCCAGATACCAAGGTTGATCTGTGGCGGCCGGCACTTGATGCGGCGCATCTCGCTTTCGAGCACCGCCAGTTGCTCGTCACTCAGCCCCGCCCCGCCGTATTCCTCAGGCCACTCGGGACAGAACCAGCGCTTGTCGCGCATGCGTTCAAACCACAGTCGTGCGTCTTCGCACGGAAACTGCGGGTTCTGGCTGCCCCACACGACATCGCCTTCAGCCATACCGGTGCGCATTGACAGCGGGCAGTTAGCCTCCAGCCAGGCACGAGTGTCGTGCCGAAATTGCTCGATAGTGCTCATGAAAGTCCCCTTCGACCCGCGCCGGAACCGGGCCGAGTACGTTTTTGTTGTTGATGGACCAGCGTCAGCGTTGGGTGCGCGGCATGCCGAGGCCAAACTGGGCGATCAGCTCACGCTGGATTTCATTGGTGCCGCCGCCAAAGGTCAGGGTCGGTGAGCTGCGCAACTCGAATTCCAGCTCTCCCTGCAGCAGGGTCGCTGCCGAGCCACTGCGCATTGAGCCGTTGGCGCCGAGGATCCCCGCCAGCTTGCGCAGGATCTCGATGGCCGACTCCGAGCCGAACACCTTGGTGGTCGAGCTCAGCGCCACGTCCATCCGATCGCGGTCCAGGTCGGCAGCAATGCGCATATTGATCAGGCGCATCGCTTCCAGGCGCGCGTAACACTCGGCCAGCGAGCTGCGCACCCAGGCCTTGTCCATCGCTCGACGGCCCTGTTCGTCACAGGCCCGCGCCCACAGATAGACCCGGCGAAACAGCGCCACGACCTTGTCCGACCAGGTGCCAAGGCCGAGACGTTCGTGGTTCAGTTGCGAGGTGATCAACTTCCAGCCGCCGTGCAACTGGCCCACCAGCATTTCGTTGGGCACCCGTACGTTGTCGTAGTAGGTGGCCGTGGTCGGAATGCTCGTGGTGGGGATCAGGGTATGAGAGAAACCCGGCGTCGTAGTGTCGACGATCAACAGCGATATGCCTTTATGCCTCGCCTGAGTCGAATCGGTCCGGGCCGCCAGCCAAACGAAATCGGCCGATTCGGCACCTGAGGTCCACAGCTTGTTGCCATTGACCAGGAAGCCTTCGTCGTCCTGGCGGGCACTGGTTTTGAGCACGGCCAGATCGCTGCCAGCGTCGGGTTCGGAGTAACCAATGGCAAACATGATTTCACCGGCCGCAATGCCAGGCAGAAAACGTTCCTTCTGCAGCTCGCTGCCATGGGCCATCAAGGAAGGGCCGACGGTGCTGATAGTGACGAACGGCAGTGGCGCGCCGGCGATGTTGGCTTCTTCAAAGAAGATCAACTGTTCGGTGGCCGCGTAACCCTGGCCGCCGTGGGCCTTTGGCCAACCGACCGCGAGCCAGCCGTCGCGGCCCATCTGGCGGATGGTCTGGCGAAATAGATCACCGCCTTCCTTGCCCCGCAACTGGTCGCGCATGTCCGGGGTCATCAAGGCCTGGAAATAGTCCCGCACCTTATGGCGCAGGGCATGTTGTTCGGGAGTGAGGTCAACGAACATCTGCTGCTCCTTAGGCTGCGCCGAGAATCAGGCCGCTGGTGGGTACGCCGGTGCCGGCGGTGACTAGTACGTTTTGCACATCCGCCACCTGGTTGACTGCCGTCCCACGCACCTGGCGGACCGCTTCGGCGATCCCGTTCATGCCGTGGATGTAGGCCTCACCCAGTTGCCCGCCGTGGGTGTTGATGGGTAGCTTGCCGCCACGGGCGTGATGCCCGGCGCGGATGAATTCCTTGGCTTCACCCCGTTTGACGAAGCCGAACTCCTCCAGCTGTGGCAGCACGAACGGAGTGAAATGGTCGTAGATTACTGCCGTCTGGAAAGACTCCGGGCCGAGGCCTGACTGGCGATACAACTCGCGGGCCACCACGCCCATTTCCGGCAGCCCGGTGATGTCGTCGCGGTAGAACGAGGTCATGCTCTGCTGGCCGTGGCTGATGCCTTGGGAGCCAGCCTTGATGGTCACCGGTTTCTGCCGAAGGTCACGGGCGCGCTCGGCGGAGGTAATCACCATCGCCACGGCGCCGTCGGACTCCTGGCAGCAATCGAGCAAGTGCAGCGGCTCGCAGATCCAGCGCGAGGCCTGGTGTTCTTCCAGGGTGATCGGCTTGCCGTGGAAAAACGCCTGGGGATTGGTCGACGCAAAATCCCGCGCGGCCACAGCGATCCGGCCAAAGTCTTCGCTGGTGGCGCCATAGGTGTGCATGTAGCGCTGGGCGAACATCCCGACCCAGGCTGCCGGCGTATGGAAGCCGTGGGGCATGTACCAGCCGTAGTTGACGTTGTCGAATATCGGCGAAGCTGCAAAGCCGTAGTTGCCGGTACCGAAGCGGTACCAGGAACGCTCGTTCATGGCCCGGTACACCACCACCACTTTCGCCACCCCGGTGGCTACCGCCATCGCCGCGTGCATGACCGGCCCACAGGCAGCGCCGCCGCCATGGGGCACCTGAGAGAAGAATTTGACGTCCTTGCACCCCAGCAGACGGGCAATTTCGTACTCCGGGACCTTGTCCACCGAGTAGGAGCTGAAGCCGTCTACCTCCGACGGATCGATGCCGGCATCCTTGAGCGCACTCAAGGTGGCCTCCATGGCCAGGCGCAATTCGGTGCGTCCGGAGTTCTTGGAAAATTCGGTCGCGCCCAGACCAACGATCGCGGCACGCCCGGAAATCGATGAATCAGTCATCTGTGTCTCTCCGGCTGTCAGGGCAGGACCAGCGCGACCGTGCCGGTCACGTGGTTGCCCATGGAATTTTTGCCGCTCAAAGTGATTTCCACCGAGCGGGTGTCCGCATCGACTGCGCTGACGCTGCCACTGAACGTCATGCAGTCGCCGGGATAATTCGGTGCGCCGAGTTTGATTTTCAGTGCGCTGAATTGCGCCAGCGGCCCGGCCCACTGTTCGATGAATCGCTGCACCAGGCCATTGGTGGTGAGGATGTTCATGAACACGTGGGGCGAACCCAGGGCTCGGGCCGCCTCCGCGTCGTGGTGACCGGGAAAGTAGTCACGGGTGGCAATCGCACCACCGTTGATCAGGGTCACCGTGATCGGCACCGCAAGCTGCGGCAGTACTTCGCCGGGGCGCACGTCTTCAAAGCGCTTGGTGTTCTTCGAGGTCATATTTCCATCCCAGCTTGTCGTTATCGTTGAGCCAGTCGCCCAGGCGTTCCAGGTTTGCCGCCGAGCCACCCAAGGCAAGGGACAAGCCGCGACTCCAGTAGAGAAAACGGTGGATCGGGTACGTCAGATCGACGCCGATGCCGCCATGTACGTGCTGCGCGGTGTGACCAATGCGGTGCCCCGCTTCACAGGCCAGCCAGGCAGTGGCCAGCGCTTCACTGGGCGCCGGCATATCGGCATCGATGCGATAGACCAGTTGCCACAAGGTCGTACGCAAGGCTTCGACGGCGATATGGGTATCGGCCATGCTCATCTGCACCGCCTGGAAGCTGCCGATTACCCGTTCGAACTGCCGACGCTCGCTGACGTAGGCCACGGTGCGGCGGATCTGCTCTTCGCTGACACCCAGCTGCAAGGACGCCAATGCCGCTGTGCAGCGAAGTTCAAGCCAGGCGACAGCTTCAGCCGGTAACAGCGAGGTGGCGCTCACGGTCAAACCCTGGATGTGTAAGTCGGCCACCGCTTCGCCGTGGGTCAGCACCGCCGACACCCGTCGTATCTCGGGCGCCGAAAGGTCGAGCAGCAGCAAGCGCGGCTGGTTTTCGGCTTCTACCAACACCAGCGCCGCCTGGGACTGATCACCCAACGCCAAGGCTGCAACCCGGCCGTCGATCAACCAGCCGTCGGCGCAAGCACGGGCTCGTAGTTCGATGCCGAGCGCACTGCTCAAACCATCGACAGACAGACTCAGCAGCACCTCGCCGGATGCCGCCCTGGCAACCCACCCTCCATTGTCGACGGCGTCAAACCGGGCCAGGGTCGCAGCGGCCAGTTGATGACGCCACAAGGGCACCTGGGCCAGGGCCTTACCCTGGGCTTGCAGCACCAGCATCAACTCAGTCATGCCCAGGCCGCTGCCACCGTGCTCTTCGGGGATTGCCAAGGCATGCAGGCCGGTCTCGACACACAACGTCCACAACGGCGCCATCATCGCTTCGCCGCTGGTGTCCCACTGGCGCATGTAGTCATCATGGCAATGGTCGACAAACAGGCCATCGGCCATTTGCGCAATGGCGCGCTGGTCTTCGCTCAATTCGAAATCCATGGTGGCTCCTATGCCTCTACCGGCCGGAATAACGGCAGGGTCTGTTGGTCATCGAAGGACTGGAACTCGACCTGCAAACGCTGGCCGATCTGCAGTTGCTCGCGCTCGATGCCGACCAGCCCGGCGATCAGGCGCACACCCTCCTCCAGTTCGATCAGGCCAATCGGGTTGGGGTAATCGAACGGCGGCACTTCGGGGTAGTGCATCACCACGAATGAATACAAAGTGGCGCGACCGCTGGCCTGCAGGGTGTCCCAGTCGAAGCTGTGGCACTGGATGCAAACGGGTGCCGGTGGATGCCGCAGGGTCTGGCAGGCCGTGCAGCGCTGGATCAACAACTGCCCCTTCTCGCAGCCTTCCCAGAAAAACCGCGTGTCGTCGCTGATTCCCGGCAACGGGCGCTTGGCCTTGACCGGTGCCGCTTCCACCTTGGCTGGAGCCTGGGCGTTCGCCGCACGGAACTTGAATACGCGAAACAGCAACTCCCCCACCGGCTCGTCGCCGCCGGCTTTTTCCACGAAGTGGCTCATTATCAGAGTGACGAAGAAGCCGGTGCCCAGGGCGGTGGTTTTCTCATCGCCAACTGAATCCAGGCGCGTGGTGTAGTAGAGTTTTTCCCCCAGGCGCAGCGGGCGGGTGAAGCTCAGCTCGGAGTTCACCGCCACTGTGGAGGCATAGCCGTAGGCTTCCATTTCCTTGAGCACCTCGTAAGGGTTCTCAGTGGTGGAGCCGGGCGGATAGTTATTGGCGTGCAGGCCTTCCATGGTCCAAACCTGCAACATCGCAGGCGGCGCGATCAGGCCCTCATGTTCGGTACCCAAGGCAAAGCCCGGGTCGGTGTACAGCGGGTTGTCCACGCCCATGACTTCGCACCACTGGCGAATCATCGGGGCATTGACCTCGTCCCAGGCATACACCCGGCCGTACTGGCGCCCTACCAGGGCGCGCACATTGGATAGCAGTTGTGGATCAGCCAAAGTCGTCTCCTTCACATTGAAGGCGGCTACCGAACCCGGTTGCCGCATTAGGTCGATCAGGTGGGCAGAACTTGCGCAGCACCGAGAAACGCCGGGCGTTCACCACCGCCATGCAGCAACAGGTTGCAACCACTGGCATAGCTGGCCAGCGGTGATGCGATGTAGAGGCATGCGTTGGCAATGTCCTCGGCCACCGCCATGCGTGCAGCCGGGATGCCGGCAGAGACGGCAGCGATACCGGCCTGCGTGCCGTAGTGCAGATGCGCCTGCTCGGTCAGCACCAGCCCCGGGCTGACTGTAACCACCCGCACCTTGGGGCCCCACTCCACCGCCAACGATTGCACCAACGCCAGCACGCCGGCCTTCGCCGCGCCATAAGCGGCCGTACCTGGCGAGGAACGCAGCGCACTGATGCTGCCGATAAAAATGATGCAACCACCCTGCACCTGTGCCTGCATCAGGCGATTGGCGTGCTGGGCGACATTGAGTGGCGCGATGAGATTCAGCCCGATAATGCTTTCATGAAATCTGGGCGAGGCCGTGGCGGCGTCGGCGGCAGGACTGCCTCCGGCGTTGTTGACCACCACATCGAGGCGTCCGAAATCTCGCTCGATGGTGGCGAATAGTCGTTGCAGGGAATCCTGGTCACGTACATCGGCGGCAATGAAGGTCGCATGCTTGCCTCCCGCTGTCGGCACCTGCTCAGGTTCGCGCCGGGCACAGACAATCACCCGTGCGTTCGCGGCCAGAAATCCAAGCGCGATACCAGCGCCGATGCCCTTGGTGCCACCGGTGATCAGCACCACCTTGCCGCTGTAATCAAGACCCGAATGCAGCTCCATCATGTGCTCCTTTTCTACTGACAAGAGCCACTCTAGGGACGAACCGCAGGCCAAACTACGTCTGAACGGACGATGAAAATTCAGCGCCGTGAACAGGACACTGGCGCCATTGATACCCTCTCTGGTCTTCGAGAATGCCCATGTCCGACTCATCTGCTGCACCGGTTCTGCTCGAACGCCCGCTGCCCGGCGTCGCCCTGCTGCGGCTCAACCGCCCCCAGGCGACCAACGCCTTGAGCCTGGAATTGCAGGCGCTGCTGTCGCGCTATTTCAGCCAGCTGGCAATTGATCCCGAGGTGCGGTGCATCGTCCTTACGGGCGGTGACAAGGTGTTTGCTGCCGGTGGCGACATCACCAGCATGGCCGGGGTCGGCCCCATCGATATCTACAAGCGCCACACCGAGCGGGTCTGGGGGCCGATCCAGCACTGTCCGAAACCAGTGATTGCGGCCGTCTGCGGCTACGCCTACGGCGGTGGTTGCGAACTGGCGATGCACGCCGACCTGATCGTTGCCGGACGCAGCGCGCGCTTCTGCCAACCGGAAATTCGTATTGGCATCATGCCCGGCATCGGTGGCACCCAACGGCTGGTGCGGGCGGTAGGCAAGGTCAAGGCGATGCGCATGGCACTCACCGGGCAACCGATCAGTGCCGAGGAAGCCTGGGTAGCCGGGCTGGTCAGCGACCTGGTGGACGATGACCAGGTCCAGGCCCACGCACTGGAACTGGCACGCGTCATCGCGGGGATGCCGGCGTTGGCCGCCGAGCAGATCAAGGAGGTGATCCTGGCGGGCATGGACGCCCCGCTGGAAGCCGGCCTGGCGCTGGAGCGCAAGGCCAATGCGCTGCTGTTTGCGTCACGGGATCAGAAGGAAGGCATGCAGGCATTTATCGACAAGCGTCCGGCCCGGTTCGAGGGGTACTAGACGCTCGTCTGTCGGCCTCATTTCTATAGCTCTTGCGATCCCCCGTAGGAGCTGCCGAAGGCTGCGATCTTTTGATCTTCCATTCGGCCCTATCAATCCGATCCAGCGCCCAGTCCTCTGTCAGCTCGAAGAACAAAAAATCAAAAGATCGCAGCCTGCGGCAGCTCATACGGAGTGAACATCAGAAGTGGGTTTCAGGAGGCGCTAGATACTCATCACCATCTGCCCACTATCAACGCGCAACTCTACCCCATTGATCGCCCGGGCTTCGTCGCTTGCCAGGAACAACACGCTGGCTGCCACGTCTTCCGGGCGGCACATGCGGTTCATCGGGTCGCTGTCGATGGTGAGGCGGTTGGGGTCGACGCCTTCCGGGAAGCCGCCGCGGGTCATATCGGTGAGTACCCCATCGGGGTGCAGGGTGTTGCAACGGATGCGGTACTTGCGCCGTCGGCACATCACCGCCACCGAGCGCGACAGCGCCGCCACCGCCCCCTTCGAAGCGCTGTAGGCCAGGTAATCGTCGCGCCCGGCCAGGGCCGCGATGGACGACAGGTTGATGATCGAGCCACCGCTGTCCTTCATCAACGCGATGCCTTCGCGACAGCCCAGGAACACGCTGTCGGCGTTCACGCGCATGACTTTGTGCCAGTCAGCCAGACTGGTTTCTTCGATCGATCCGGCGATCAGGATACCGGCGTTGTTGACCAGGATATCCAGGCGTCCGTAGCGCTTGCGCACATGTTCGATGACCTGGCGCCACTGGTCTTCGTTGCTGACGTCGTGGCGGATAAAGGCGGCCGTCGGCCCGATTTCCGCTGCCAAAGCCTGGCCGGCCTCGACGTCCAGGTCGCTGATCAGTACCTGGGCACCTTCGGCTGCCAGCAGGCACGCGCTGGCGGCGCCGATGCCCTTGGCGCCGCCGGTGACCAGCGCCACCTTGCCGTGAACCCGTCCATTCTTGCTCGTTTGCTCGAGGGGCATCATGGGGTCTCCTGTGCGTGGGTGTTTTGCGGTTGCTGGTTGTATGCGCGGACGACGGCGGCGCCGGCTCGACGGCCGGAGAACACGCAGTCCGCCAGGGACAGGCCACTGATGTACAGGTGCGACGGTATGCCCAGGGCGCTGCGTCCGGCGGCGTACAAGCCGCTGATCGCCTGGCCTTGCTCGTCCAGCACCGCGCCGCTGCGCTCATCCACGCGCAATCCACCCAGGGTCAGGGCGCCCAGGGGAAATACCGGATTGGTCACGGAGATATCGCAGGCATAGAACGGCCCTTGTTCAAGCACCTGGCGCCCACCCTCGGACTTGCCGAACGGCTCCGGCGCCTCGCCACGGGCGGCGGCGTTGGCGGCCAGCACAGAGTCGCGCAGCACGTTGGGGTCCATGGACGTCGCACTGGCCAGCTCAGTCAGGCTCTTGCCCTTGCGCACCTTGAACAGCATCAGGGCCAGGGCCGGAAAACTCTGGAACCACCAGTAGCCGCCGAACAGCGCTTCGCGGATGGCTTTCTTGCGCAACGGCGCATCCAGCACCAGCCACGCCTTGCCCCCCTGCTCTTCCATCAAGGGCTGGCCGAGGGTGGCGCCGTAGACTTCTTCGTTGCAGAAGCGCAGCCCCTCGCGGTTGACCACGATGCCTTTGTGCCAACTGTACGGCGGGTTGATGAAGCGCCACGCCGATACTCGCTCAAGCCCAGCCCCCTGACCACCGACACTGGCACCCAGCCGCAAGCCGCTGCCATCGCAGCCGGTGGCGCCGACCTTGAAATTGCGCCGGAATTTCGGCGCGTGCTGTTCGAGCAATTGGCGGTTGAAGATGAAGCCACCAGTGCTCAGGATCACCCCGCGGAGCGCTCGCACCCGGCGAGGCTTGGCGAAATCCCGTTCCAGTTGGCAGACCTTCTTGCGCAGTTTGTTGCAATAGCCAGGGACGAAGTTCTGCAGACGTTCGGCGCGGGCGGACAGTCGGGCATGCAAGTGGGCTTGCTTGCTGCCTTTGGGCATGCACCAAAACTCGGCACCCAGTACCTGCCCCTGGGCATCGGTGACCAGTCGTCGCGCCGCCGCCTGCAACAGCGTTCTCGCTCCGGCCTTCAGGCACGCTGCTTTCAGGTGGGAAAAAAGTACCGCCCCGCCCTGCCCCTTGCCCACGGTGCGATGCCCTCGTGGCGCAGGCGGCAAGGGGCCACCGTGGTCAGGCACCAATTCGTTACCCGAGTAATAGAGGAAGTAGCCGTCGGGCGGATAAGAAGTCTTTCCCCCGCCCGGTGGCATCTGGTGGGCGTAGGACGCGCCGTGGCTTTCCAGCCACTGGAGGTTGCTCACGCTGTCGGCGCAGAAGCGCCGCAGCGTGTCATCGCTGACTACGGAGCGGGTTTCGTGCTTGAGGTAGTCGAACATGGCTTGGGGACTGTCGTTGAAGCCCGCCGCCTGTTGATGGCGCGTGCCGCCCCCGGCATAGACCACCCCGCCGCTTTTGGCGCTGGCACCGCCGCCGGTGAAGCGGTCGGCGATCAGCACGTCGGCACCCTCGGCCCGAGCTTCAAGCGCCGCGCAGGCACCGGCAGCACCCCAGCCGACGACCAGTACATCGCATTGTTCGTCCCAGGTTACGCTGTTGCCATCGGCCACCTGCAAGGATGGCATTACGTCGGTGCTGGGGACGTTATCCGTCATTGACATCACGCCTCCTGCAGCTGACGGGCCAAGTGGTTGGCGGCGACATAACCAAAGGTCATCGCCGGCCCGAGGGTGCCACCGGCTCCCGGGTAGCTGGTGCCCATCACCGAGGCAGAGCAATTGCCAATGGCGTACAAGCCGGCGATGGTCGATCCGTCATCGCGTACCACCTGGGCATGTTCGTTGGTCAACAGACCGCCCTTGGTGCCGATGTCACCGGCGTCCAGGCGCATGGCGTAGTAAGGCCCTTTGCGCAGCGGCGCCAGGCAAGGGTTGGGCTTGATGTTGCAGTCGCCGTAATAGCGGTCGAAGACATTGCCGCCACGGGCAAAGTCGATGTCCACACCGCTTTCTGCGTAGCCGTTGACCTTGGCCACGGTGGCTTCAAGGCCAGCACCGTCGACGCCGATCTGCCGGGCCAGGCCGCTCAGGGTGTCGGCTTTCCAGTACAGGTTGTTGAGCCACTCTTTGCGCAGGCGGCTATCGGGCATGACCTGACCAGGCATCAATGGCCCCATGGCGTAGTTGAAACGGAAGTGCGCGTCGAAGATCACCCAGGCCGGCACCGATCTCCCGTCGGTACTCTGGTTGTCCCGATGCATGGCGTCGACGAACTCCAGATACGGTGCCGCTTCATTGACAAAGCGCTGCCCCAGACCGTTGACCACGATAGCGCCGGGGAACGCACGCTCGGCGAAGATCCCCCGGGGCTTGTCCTCTCCCGGCACGGCAATGGTCGGCGCCCACCAGGCCCAATCCATCAACGCGGTGGCGGCGCCTTGCGCCATGCCGGCTTCGAGGGCGGCCCCAGTGTTGTTGCCAGGCGGTGTCGCGCTCCAGGCCTTACGGGTGGGCTTGGGCAAGTACTGGTCGCGCAGCGCCTGGTTCTGTTCAAAGCCACCCGAGGCAAGGATCACCCCCAGGCGGGCCTGCAATTGCAGCTCGGCACCGTCACGCATCACCGTGACACCGCTGACCCGGCCGCTTTCGGTGACCAGGCCACAGAAATCGGTGTTAAGCCAAAGCGGTACGTTGCGGTCCATCAGCGAGCGGCGCAGGGAGGCCACCAGCGAACTTCCCAGGGATGCACGGCGGTCCATCTTGCTTTTGCGTCGCCATTTGAAGTCCAGCTTGTAGCGCAACATCAGCTTCATGATCAGCAAGCGCCAGCCGAAACTGCGGGCCATGGCTTTGTGTGCATCGCGCGCAGTCCAGGCGATGCGCCCCATCAGCAGGGTTGAAGGCGACGGTTTGCGCAGGTTCGCGAGTTCCTCGCCCAACAGGCTGGTATCGAAAAACTCCGGGTCCAGTGTTCGTCCACCGGCCAATGCCCCGGGCAGGTGTGGATAGTAATCAGGGTATTTCGCCGCCACCGCGTAGCGCACCCGGCTTATACGGGTGAGCTGTTCGATCATCTTCGGCGCGTTGTCCAGGTATGCGCGCAAGCGAGTGTCGTCGACATGCTCGCCCGCCGCCGCTTGCAGATAGGTCAGGGCCGTTGCGTAGCTGTCATTGCCGTTCATGCGAGCGAAATAGTGGTTGTTCGGAATCCAGATACCGCCGCCGGAGATCGCCGACGTGCCGCCGTACTGGTCGCTTTTCTCCACTACCAGCACCCGCATACCCTGGTCGGCGAGAAACACCGCCGAAGTCATCGCACCTGCGCCCGAACCGACGACGATCACGTCATAGTGGGTCTGAGACTGAACTTGAGCCGTCATTGTTGTTATGCCATTAGCTGAGGTCAGAAAGAAACCGCCGACCACGCAGGGTGCGCTGGCGGAGTGCAGCCCATGATCAGGGCTGCGGGGGGATTGGCTCATCGTCAAATTGGACTAGGGGTTGCCTGTGGAGGCGAGTCAGCTCGCGTTAGCGGTGGATCAGTCAACAGGATGTTGAACTTCAGCGCCCATCGCCAGCAGACTGGCTCCCACAAAGGTGCGGAACTGCAAGGGCGTGGAACTAAAAGGTGGCACGCCTGGCGACCCACGGATGGGCTTGTTCCAGCTGGTTGGACAGGCGCAGCAGCACGTCTTCGCCACCCAGGCGCGCAGTGAACATCATGCCCACCGGCAGGCCGTCGTCACTCTGGCCAAGCGGCAGAGAGATCGCCGGCTGGCCGCTTACGTTGGCGAGTACCGTGAAGCCGGCGCTGCCCATAGCGTTGTGGGCGTAACTGTCCCAGGGCTGGTCCAGGGACAACAGCCCCAGCTTCGGCGTCAGGCTACCGGTGACCGGCGACAGGATCACGTCGTAGCGTTCGAAATGGTGTTCCATGGTCGCGCCGATGCTCTCGAACGATTGCCGGGCGCGGTACAGATCCTCACCACTGGTATCCTTGGAACGTTCCAGATTCACCAGGGTGATTTGCTCCAGGTCCTGCGCCGTGGCAGCGCGTCCGAGCACCTGCTCACGGTCGTGGATCAAGGTTCGCACGGCCGTCCCGATCACCATGCCATGGGCGCCGAACAACTGGCGGGGATCGACCCTCAGCTCCAGCTCGTCGATCTCATGCCCCAGCGCCAGCAGTTGCTTGATGGTCTGTTCCAGAGTCGCGGCAATCGCCGGTTCAAGCGGCGCGCCGGTCAACGATTGGCGCACGACAGCCACGCGCAACTTGCCCGGTTCGCGTTGCAACTCTTCTACGTAGGGTCGGACCAAGGGCGGGCACCAATACGCACTGCCGGCCTCATGGCCCTGGCCGACATCAAGGAACAGTGCGGTATCGCGCACCGTGCGTGAGACGACGTTGGCCACACTGGCGCCAAACCAGCTCTCGAAATGCAGCGGTCCGCTGGGGGTTCGATACCGGCTGGGCTTGAGTCCGACCAGGCCGCAGTACGAAGCAGGAATGCGGATCGAACCGCCGCCATCGGTGGCATGGGCCACGGGCACGATCCCCGCCGCCACCGCTGACGCCGCGCCTCCGGAAGAACCGCCGGCGCTCATGGCCAGGTTCCAGGGGTTACGCGTCTGGCCCCAGGCCAGGGATTCGGTGGTGGTGGTCAAGCCGAACTCAGGGCATGTGGTCTTGCCGAATGGCACCGCACCGGCCTGCTCATAACGGGAGATCAGGACACTGGTGCGGCTGGCCGGTGGTGAGTCCTTGAACATCCGGCAACCGTTGCTGGTAATGGTGCCCTGCAAGGAAGTGTTGAGGTCCTTGAGCAGCAGCGGCACTCCGGCCAGGGCGCCCCGATTTTCAGTGCCCGCCGCGCGACGCTGGGCCAGCAAGGTGCGAGCGTAACCTTCATGCAGCATGTTCACTGCATTGACCTTGGGGTTGGCTTCGTTGTAGCGAGCCAGGGCCGCCGCCATCAGGTCCTCGGCACTCAGTTCGCCGCTGCGGATCGCCTGGCTCATCGCCCAGGCGTCCAGGCCCTGGTAGTCGCTGGCCGAAATCCCCGCCGCGCGGACGTTTGCATAGCGCCCCAGAAGCCCGACGCCAACAGCCACGGCACCGGCCTTGAGTACGCTGCGACGGGGCCAGCCGGCTTCAGAGGTTGTCGAAGGATTGAGCGGTGAGTGTTCGTGATTAGCCATGATAGTGATGACGCCCTGATTGATCATTATTAGTCGGATGTAACACCGGCCAGCATGGCCGCCAGGTAGTGCTCACCGTAGGGCGGCAACAGGCCCCACTCGCGGCGCGGGTCGTGGGCCGAAGCCTTGAACACCGTGCGCATGTGACTGAATTCAAGAAATCCTTCGCGACCATGGTAATGGCCCATGCCCGACGCGCCGACACCGCCAAATGGCGCATCGTGCAGGGCGGCGTGCATCATCACGTCGTTGAGGGTGACCCCGCCGGACAGGGTGTGTTCCAGCACGTGGCGCTGCTCCTGCGCATCTTCGCCGAAGTAGTAAAGCGCCAGCGGACGTGGCCCTGCATTGATTTGCGCGATGACCTGATCGAGGTCGTCATACCCCAGCACGACCATGGCCGGACCAAAGATTTCCTCTTGCATGATCGAGCTCTCCGGGGCCGGATCAACCACCACCCGCAGCGGGCGACGGCGGTCCTGGGTGTCCACGGCCAGGGGTTCGGGCAGGCATTCGACGCGCGCACCGCGTGCCTGCGCGTCCTCGACCAGGCTCTCGACCCGCTGCAGATGTCGCTGATTGACCACTGCTACCACATCCGGGTTGCCCGCTACGGTTGGGTTGAGATCGCGATAGGCGCTGCGCAAGGCTTCAAGGAAGGATTCGAGGCGGGCCTTGGGTACGTGCACCAGGTCCGGGTTGATGCAGATTTGTCCACCATTACTGGCCTTAGCCGCGGCGATGCTGAAAGCGGCCTTGTTCAAGTCGGCGCTGGCAGAGACGATTACCGGCGACTTGCCACCCAGTTCCAGGGTTACCGGCACCAGGTTTTTCGCAGCACTGCCCATTACCTGCCGGCCAATCGCCGTGCTGCCGGTGAACACCAGGTGGTCGAAGGGCTGGCTGCTGAAGGCCTCGCCCAGCTCCGGCCCGCCGTTGACCACTGCAACGACCAACGGATCGAGGTGTTCAGCGCACAGATCCGCCAACAGTCGAGCGGTGCGTGGCACCACCTCCGAGGGCTTAAGGATGGCCCGATTGCCGGCCGCCAGAGCCGATGCCAACGGGCTGAGCAAGGTATACAGCGGAGCATTCCACGTACCGAGGATGCCTACCGTGCCCTTGGGTTGGTACATGACCCAGGCGGTGGCGCCAAGCTGGTCATAAGGGCTGAACATCTGACGGGGTTCGTCCGGCATCCAGTCCTGCAGATGATCGCGGGCATGTTTAAGCGAGGCCAGTGCGCCCAGCACATCATTCATCAATGAGAAACCGGCAGGCCTCCCGCCGAAATCCTGGTCAATGGCCTGAGTCAATGCGGCGTGGTTGTGGACCAGCAAGTCGATGACCTGCTGCAGGCGCTGGCGTCGGGTTTCGCCGCTGACTCTCCCGGCACTGGCGAAAGCACTCTTCTGTCGCGCCAGCAGGCTGGAAAGGTCTTCGACGCAAGACGTGGCTGAACTCATTGTTATCCCCTTGCAGGTCGGCTCATTGGCCGTTAAGCGCCCCATGCGCCTGGCGCCACCCTAGCCTTGCGGACATCTGCGCCGCCTCGTCCAATCGGACGAGCCCCTGCAATAGTGTTAGTCCGTTGAGACGATGTTGGGCATTTGCAAACGCCCAATACTGGCCATACGAAAACTCCACTCCATGAGGCCAGTCATGGCAATGCAAAGCATCAGCTTCGATCCCCAGGCATTCCGCGCCGCGCTCGGCACGTTCACCACCGGGGTCACGATCATCACCACCCAGACCGAAGACGGCTCTCCGGTTGGCATCACCGCCAACAGTTTCAACTCGGTGTCGCTTAACCCGCCGTTGGTACTCTGGAGCCTCTCCAAGCAGGCACGCAGTCTGCCGATCTTCAGCAGCGGCAAGCATTGGAATGTGCACGTGCTGTCCACGGAGCAGGAGACACTGTCGGGACGTTTTGCCACTCAGGGCGAGGACAAATTCGCCGAGATCGAACTCGACAATGGCATCAGCGAGGCACCGCTATTGCAAGATTGCACGGCGCGTTTCCAATGCCGCACGGCGTTCCAGTACGAAGGCGGTGACCATGTGATCTTTGTCGGTGAGGTACTCGCCTTCGATCACAGCGACCGCGCGCCGCTGGCGTTCCAAAGCGGCCAGTACGCCCTGGCAACGCGTAAGCCACGCAGCGAACTGCGACTGGCGACCACCCCGCCACCGCCCGAGTGCAGCTATACCGAGGACTTGCTCGGTTACCTGTTGGGACGTGGGCACTATCAAGTGCTGAACGTCTTGCGCAAGCTATTGAACAGTCAGCAGCTGGACGAACAGACGTTTTTTGTTCTTTCCATACTGTGTATCCGCGACAACCTCACCCTTGAGGAAATCAACACCTTTGTGAACTACACAGGCCGCGAAGTCACCCTGGCCAGCATGCGTTTTCTCGAACGCCAGCGCCTGGTGGCGTTCGAGGGCTCGGCAGAGTCCTTGCGGTTTGTCCTCACGGCCCAGGGCCGCGAAGTTTCGCTGCATCAAGTCGCTTTGGCCAAGGCCGTGGAAGAAGATCTTGCCGTCAAGCTCGGCGCGGCCGACGCTCAAGCCTTGAAGGTGTTGCTCAAGCGCCTGATCGTCGTAAGCGACCCCGGCCTGCCGGATCTGTGGGCACCACGTTGACTGCCCGCGCAGGTTTGTTGCCACCGGCCAGGGTCGGCTGGGGCAGCCATGGGTTGCTGTTGTTGCTGGCGATGGTATTTGCCGACAATTTCGTCGGTCGACAAATACTGGCGGTCATGGTCGAACCGATCAAATCCGAATTTGCGGTCAGCGACACCGCCATCGGGTTGATCTCGGGATTGGCGTTCGCGGCAGTCTATGCACTCATGGGCCTGCCAGCGGGTCGCCTGGTGGACCGCATGCCACGTATACGGCTGCTGGCAATGTCCTGTTTGCTCTGGGCCTTGGCGACCATGGCTTGTGGCCTGGCCGGCAGCTTCCTGGCGCTGGCCTTCGCGCGCATGCTGGTTGCAGTCAGCGAGTCGCCGACAACTTCGGCCTCGCTGTCGTTGATCGCAGACCTGTACCCACCACAACGGCGTTCATTTGCCATCAGTTGCTTTACCGCCGCACCGACCTTCTCCTCGATCATCGGGTTAAGCATCGGTGCCTGGGTGGTGGAGCACTATGGCTGGCGCAGTGCGTTCATTGCCCTTGGGGTGCCGGCGCTGGTGTTCAGCGCCATCCTCGCGCTTTTCGTACGCGACCCTCAACGCGGTCGTTGGGATGTTACACAGTCCCACACCCCTCACGCCCTGCTGGGCATGGGCGCTGAAGCGCGCAAGCTGTGGGCGCTGCCAGCGTATCGTTGCCTGATCCTCGCAGGTGGACTGACCACACTCAGTTCCTATGCCATTGGCATGTGGAACACCAGCTTCCTGGTGCGCTCACACGGCCTGTCCCTGCAACACGCCGGATTGCTGGCAGGAGTGATCTGCGGAATTTCGGCGGGAATCGGTGGTTTGTTCAGCGGCTGGTTGAGTGACCGCCTGTGCCGGCGCAATCCACACTGGCAAGTTTCAATCCCGATTTTCGGCCACTTGGCGGCTATCTGTGCGCTGGTCCCCTATCTGCTCTGGTCCGACTCCCTGCTGGTGCGCCTGGGTGATGTGCCGATTCCAACCGCCATGCTCTGGTGCGCGCTTTACGCATTCTTTGCCGTCTGGTGGGTCGCCCCGTCCTACAACCTTGTCACCCAACTGGTGCCACCCGGTCGACGGGGTAGCGCCATGGCTTTACAAACCATCGTCAGCACTTTGCTCGGCGTCGGTATCGGGCCACTGGCAACCGGCTTGATCAGCGATATGTTGCTTCCGCTGTTTGGCCAGGAGTCACTGCGATATGCGCTGCTGTTGGTGAATCTGCCGGTCATCTGCTCGGTGCTATTGCTGATGCGGACCGCGAGCCATGCGTCAAGCACGGGTTATGGCCACGGGGGTTAAGCTGAGCTGTGCGAGCAATTCGTCCGAAGACATGACATCGGCATATTCATCACCCAGTATTGCCAAAGTCAGTGCCTGAACCGTTGTCGCGTCCCAGCACTCCCCATGCGCCCCGACGACAGGCACGGCGGTCGTAGCGTCTGAGGGAAGGATGATCCTGTAGCCAAGGGCTTTCCCCGCACGAACGGTGGCGTCGATACTGTTATGAACCACCACCCCCGTCAGCACTAAGCGCTTCACTCGCATCCTGGTCAGCACGGCATCCAGTTCGGTACCAATGAACGCGCAGTTTTCCTGTTTGGTGATGACCGGTTCTCCCTGGATCGGGGCAACTTCTTTCTTGATGCCATTCCATGGGCCATGCACGTAATAGCTGGACGCAGGCGCCTGTTCATCGTGCTTCACGTGCAAAACGGGCCAACCGTTTGATCGCCATAGGCCAAGCAGGCGCTGGATCACTGCCAAGTACCCAGGATTGTTTTTTCCATCCCAGTTTGGGCGATCGATCGCGTCCTGAACGTCAAGGATGACAAGGGGGATCAGGCTGATTTCATCCTTCATGTGATGTCAGTCCCTTCAAGTGGAGCGCGAGTCGGCTGCCGGCCACCGCACCGCCTTGGATTGCTGGTCAATATACGTGCACCACTGCTCGGAGCTTCGATCAGGGACGTTTGCCCTGCCCCGCACCTCCAGCTTGAATTCGATCACGGATTTCCATTCCTCAGAGCCTATATCCGGCCCGTGCCCTTGCGCATCGGCGGTCAGCAGTTTCTTGTCGATCGACTGGTACCATGCCTCAGAGCACGGCGATTGCGCCTGGACAAAACCTGCGGCGCCAACAAACAACAATGCCAGATACTTGCTCATGTGCAGTCCTTTTTGATCTCGCCAGGTACCCAGTTTTCACCAGATTCGCGCCAAAAGTGTAAACCTGGATACCT
Source organism: Pseudomonas sp. HY13-MNA-CIBAN-0226 (assembly GCF_040310305.1). Taxonomy (NCBI): domain Bacteria; kingdom Pseudomonadati; phylum Pseudomonadota; class Gammaproteobacteria; order Pseudomonadales; family Pseudomonadaceae; genus Pseudomonas; species Pseudomonas sp. HY13-MNA-CIBAN-0226. The sequence goes on along the minus strand of NZ_JBEOPS010000027.1, from coordinate 65,028 downwards.
GTGGACGCACGTCACCTTGAGCCTGTCTCTAAACGGTTGCGCGGCTCACTCCACCAAAAGGCCTTGCTCGTCCTCACATCTCCACCTGAGTCCCCAGTTCGATCACCCTGTTGAGTGGCAATTTGAAGTACTTCAGATTGCTATTGGCGTTCTTCAGCAGAAACGCGAACAGACCCTCTCGCCAGCGTGCCATGCCCATGCGCTTCGTTGGGACCACCGTCTCACGGCTGAGGAAATAGGTCGTGCGCATCGGGCTGAAATCCAGCTCATTCAAATGACAAAGACTTAAGGCGGTAGGCACGTCCGGCTCTTCCATGAAGCCGAAGTGGAGGCTGACCCGGAAGAACCCGTCGCCATAGGCTTCAACTTCAAACCGCCTATCTGCACTCACTCGAGGACTGTCCTCGGACACTACGGTGAGCAATACCACTTGCTCGTGCAGCACTTGGTTATGCAGCAGATTGTGCAAGAGTGCATGGGGAACCGCATCGGCCCTGGCCGTCAGGAAAACCGCAGTCCCCTGCACACGATGCGGCGGCTGTGAACGGATACTGCTGATGAACAGCGGCAAAGGCAGCGCGGTCTCATCCAGCCGCTCGACGATGATTTTCCGCCCGCGCTTCCAAGTCGTCATCAAGATAAACAGACCAATACCGGCGATCACCGGGAACGCGCCGCCCTGGAAAATCTTAGGCGCGTTGGCAGCGAAGTACAGGCTGTCGACCAGCAGAAACCCGATCAGCATGGGTATCGCCAGCCACCGAGGCGTTTTCCAAAGGAGCAGCACGACAGCCGAGGACAAGATGGTGGTGATCAACATGGTGCCCGTCACCGCGACCCCATAGGCAGCGGCCAAGGCACTGGACGACTCGAACCCGATCACCAACAGCACGACACCGACCATCAGCGCCCAGTTGACCGTGCCGATGTAAATCTGCCCCTGCTCCTGGCTGGAGGTGTGCTGGATAAACATGCGAGGGACGTAACCTAGCTGGATAGCCTGGCGCGTCAGGGAGAAAGCGCCGGAGATCACGGCTTGCGACGCGATGATGGTTGCCAGGGTGGACAGCGCGACCATCGGCAGCAGCGCCCAGCTCGGCGCGAGCAGATAGAACGGGTTGCGCACCGCTTCCGGGTTTTCCAGGATCAGGGCACCCTGGCCAAAATAATTGAGCACCAGCCCCGGCAACACAAGAATGAACCAGGCGCGGGAAATCGGTTTGCGACCAAAGTGGCCCATGTCGGCATACAGCGCCTCAGCGCCAGTCAATGCCAGCACGACGGCGCCCAAAATCGCCACACCCATTCCCGGATGAACCACGAAGAACTGCACTGCCCAAACAGGGTTAAGCGCTTGCAGCACTTCGGGACGCTGCAAAATACCGTGGATCCCGAGCGCGCCCAATACCACAAACCACAGCACCATAATCGGACCAAACAAGATGCCGATGCGGGCGGTGCCGTGTTTTTGTATCAGGAACAGCGCCACCAGCACGACCACTGACAGGGGCACCACCCAATGTTCTATGCCATCAAAAGCCAGCTGCAGCCCTTCAACCGCCGACAGCACCGAAATCGCCGGGGTAATCATGCTGTCCCCGTAAAAAAGTGCCGCCCCGAACAGGCCGAGCAGCACCAGTACCTTGCTCATGTGGGGATAAGGGCTGGCCGCGCGGCGGGCCAAAGCCGTCAATGCCATGATGCCGCCTTCGCCCTGGTTGTTGGCACGCAGGATGAACAGCACGTATTTGATCGAGACGACCCAGATCAGTGACCAAAAGATCAACGACAGGATCCCCAGCACGCCGTCGTGGTTTACCTGAACGCCGTAGTGGCCGGAAAACACTTCTTTAAGCGTGTAGAGGGGGCTGGTGCCAATGTCGCCATATACCACGCCGACAGCGGCGACGAGCATGCCCACTCCTGACGTTTTGGATGGGTAATTTTCGTTTGCAACGGTCACTGTCTCACTCAAGGGGCGCTTCTCTCAATCATCGGGGAGTACTGCACGCCTTCCTTGCGCAATGCCTCTGCTCCAGGCCTATCGGGAAGGAAAGGCCTGGGCGATTAAAAAATCGCCGCCAGTATCGTGTCCGGCAAAAACGCTGACTGTAAAAAAAACGTAAAAAAATTTCGTCAGCCACCGCCTTTGCAGCGTCACCCCAATGATCGAAGGCGGACAGCATTTCTTCCTGACTGGCATTGCGCACCCATGGCGCGTCGCTTGGCCAGGTGGGATCAGGGTGCCCATCCCTGGGCGTGACCTTTTCTACTGCGGTACGGCTTGTTTGGATGAAGTTGTTCGACGGCTCGCAGAGTTCTGGATCAGGAACACCAGAATAGCGATGGCACCGATCAGACCGGGTACCGCAAAGATGAGAAAGCTTGCCTGTAACGGCAATGAAGAAGCATGCAATGCGCCCCCCAGCAATGGACCGATGATGGCGCCGGTCCGACCGATACCCATGGCCCAACCCAGCCCTGTAGACCGAATATGCGCTGGGTAGTACTGCACCGTGCAGGCGTTAGCCAGGATTTGCGTGCCAATGGTGCACGCCCCTGCAATGGCGATGAGCAAATACAGGACGGGTAAAGGTGCTTTCAGCGCCAGCAGGCTCAGGGCGATCGCCCCGCAAGTGAAAAAAGCGAACAACACCTTGGCGATGCCAATCCGGTCTCCCAGCCAGCCTCCGGCCACTGCACCGATGATCGCGCCGCCGTTGAGCGCCAACAGAAACGCCAAGCTGGAATTCAGACCATAACCGGCGGCAGTCATCAGTTTCGGCAGCCAGGAGCTCAATGCATATACCATCAGCAAGCAACAGAAAAACGCCAGCCACAGCATCAGGGTATTCAACTTGCGCCCGTCCTGGAACAGTTGCGCAATGGACACCGTCGTCCCTTTGGCGACCATCGGGTTCAACTGGTCACCGGCGGTGGGTGCATATGACGGCGTAGTGTGTGCCAGCAGTCTTTGGGCCTCGACGGTCTGCCCGGTGCGCAGCAGGAAATCCATCGACTCCGGCAATTGCCGAATCAGAAACGGCAAGGCCAACAGCGGAATCAGCGCCACATAGAACACCGCCTGCCAGCCCCATTGGGGAATCAGCACCATGCCCAGGCCCGCTGAGAGCATCCCCCCTAGCGAATAGCCACTGAACATGATCGCCACCAGGGTGCTGCGGGATTTCTTCGGTGCGTACTCGTTCATCAGCGCGACCACGTTGGGCATGACGCCGCCGATCCCCAGGCCAGCGATGAATCGGCACAAGGCGAAGGCCTCGGGGCTCCGGGCCAGACCGTTCAGGGCTGTGACTACGCTGAAGATGGCAACACACATCATGATGGTTTTACGTCGGCCTATGCGATCCGACAATGAACCGAAAAACAATGCCCCCAGCATCATGCCCACCAGCGCGCAACTGCCCAGCGCCCCGGCCTGCAACGAACTCAAGCCCCACTCGGCCATCAGTGAGGGCAACACGACCCCATAGATGACCAGGTCATAACCGTCGAAAATGATGATCAGTGCGCACCAGAACAGCACGCGGGCATGGAAGGCATTAAAACGCGCCCCGTCAATCAGGGCCGAGACATCAATCGTACGCATGGCATCGCTCTTCTTGTCATTGTTATAGAGCCGGAGGATCTGTCGCCCCCCGGAAATCGCGCGGTGTCCAATGGTGTTAAGCAGAGCATTGAGCACTGGACATGGGTTCGATGATGGGCAAACCCGCGCCCGTGATAAATGCAGCCAGGTGAATAGGTATTATTTCGAACGTGAATAAACCTCGGACGAAACAAAAGCCCCACTGATATCCAATGGACGCGCCCCTCTGGCACTTGTTAGGCTTTGGCTCTTGCAGCGGCCATTTCAGAGCGGTGCAGACCCCAAGGGTGGGCAAAGATTTACGGCCCTTATGAGCACGCAATCTGCACGAGACGTTATGGAATTACGTGAACTTGATCTCAATCTGCTGCTGGTATTCAACCAGTTGCTCATCGACCGCCGGGTATCAACGGCGGCCGATAGCCTTGAGTTGACCCAGCCCGCTGTGAGCAACGCGTTGAAGCGCTTGCGTGTCGCTTTGAATGACGAGCTGTTCGTTCGCACGTATCAGGGAATGGAGCCCACGCCCTACGCCCTGCAGTTGGCTGAGCCGGTGGCCATGGCCATCCAGACCTTGCGCGATGCGCTGAGCCGTCAGGACACCTTCGACCCGCGCAACTGCAATCGCCGATTTACCATGGCGATGACCGACATTGGCGAAATCTACTTCATGCCGCGGCTGATGGACGCCCTGGCTGAGCGCGCGCCGGGATGCTCGATCAGTACCCTGCGCAACACCTCCAATACCCTGGCCGAAGGCTTGCAGAACGGTGCAATTGACCTCGCAGTCGGCTTGCTTCCACACCTGCAAGCCGGATTTTTTCAGCAGCGCCTGTTTCACCATCGCTATGTCTGCGTATGCCGCAAGGACCACCCCGCGACCCGGGAGCCGCTGACGCTTGAGCGTTTCTGCAGTTATGGCCACGTTCGGGTCGTCGCGGCGAACACCGGTCACGGTGAAGTAGATACGTTCCTGGCGCGGGCCGGCATCGAGCGCAACATACGCCTGGAGGTTCCGCATTTCGTCGCCGTCGGCCACATACTTCAACGCACCGACTTGATGGCCACAGTGCCTGAACGATTTGCCAGCAGTTGCGAACAACCCTTCGGGCTCGCAGTTTTACCGACGCCAGTGGAACTGCCCAACATCGAAATAAACCTGTTCTGGCATGCGCGCTATAACAAGGATCCCGCCAATCGCTGGCTGCGCCAGCTGATGTTTGAGTTGTTTTCTGATTAGTGGCTGACAATCACCCGGCCGGTTATGGATGGCCGCGTTAAAAACGCAAAATCTCCAACGTAGCGCGCAGCCCCGTGGGCGTGCGGTTTTCCAACCGGACCTGCCCTCCCAGGCGATCGGCAATCGCCTGGACGATGTTCAGCCCCAGACCCGCGCCCTGATCATTGCCGCGGCTGTAGAAGCGTTCGAACAGCCTGTCGCGATCTTCCTCATTGATCCCCGGCCCCTCATCCTCAACAGACAATTGGTAGTGATCGCCCTGTTTACTCAGCCTGACAGTGATCAAACCGTGCTTAGGCGAAAAGTTGGCGGCATTGGTCACCAAATTGTTCAAGGCGATGTCGATGGCGGCGGGATCGACCCTGACGGGGCCGATGTCGTCGCTGACATCGAAGGCCAGTTCCAGCCCCTTGTTCAACAACCAGGGCGTCAACTGCACCAGGCTGGCACGCACGGTGGCCGCCAGATCAATGGCCGGTGATGGCGGTATCGCTGATTGCGGTTCAAGGCGGGCCATGGTCAGCAATTGGTTGACCAGTCGGGTGGTACGGTCCACGCCGGCGATCAAATGTTCCAGGGACTCACGGCGATCCTCTTCGCTCCCCGCCTCCATCAGGTTCTGTGCATGGACCCTGAGCACCGCTAACGGCGTACGCATCTCATGGGCCGCATCAGCGATAAAACGCCGCTCGCGCCCCATGACTTCCTGGATCTGCGCGAGCATGCGATTGAGCGCCGCTTGCATCGGTTCCAGCTCGCTGGGCAGCGGGGTCAGTTGCAGCGGCTCCAGCGAGCCGCTATGCCGAGCCCGCAGCGTGGCCGCCATGTCGGCCAGGGGCTTGAGGCCCCAGCCAATGGCCATCCACACCATCGCTGCCAGAATCAGGCTGCCCAGCACATTGGGCAACAGGGTATGGCGCAGGATCCGGTCCACCAGGTCCGAACGCACATCGTCCCGTTCACCCACCCAGATCCGTAGATCCGTCTGTTTGTCCTCCAGCATGAAGGCGCGCCAGTGGCGGTTGTTCAGGTCCACCACATCACTGAAGCCTGGGGTGACTGGCGGTGTGCCAAAAGACGGTGCACTGGCGGTGTGCACCAGCACCTGGCCCTGACGATTCCAGACCTGAAAGGCAATTTTGCTTTCATAGGGATGGCCATCGACCTTGGGCACCGCCTCGCCCAAGGCCTTATTGAACGCCTGGTACAGTTCGGCGTGTTCCTTGCTGGCCAGCGGCATGCGCATCACGCCCTGCAGCAGCCGGGCGTTCTGGGCTAGCTGGGCGTCGTAGACTTCGGCGATTTCGTGATTGCTGTCGTTCCAGTTGAACACGGTGATCACTGCCAGGCCGGCGAGCATCAGGCCGATGATCAGCGTCAGCGTGCGACGCCGGATGGAGGTCATCGACGTTCCTCCACCAGGTAACCAACTCCGCGAATGGTACGGATCAGGTCAGTGGAGAACTTTTTGCGCAGGTGATGAATGTGCACTTCCAGCGTGTTGCTTTCGGCCTCTTCGTTCCAGCCGTAGAGCAACTGCATCAGGTGATCGCGGGTCATGACCCGGCCCGGTGGCGAGAGAAGTTCGTGGAGCAGTTGATACTCCTTGGGCGTCAGTGCCACCGGTTCACCCATATAGCTGACTTGCTGCGTGCCCGGATTGAGGCTGATGCCAGCGTGTTCGATGAGCATCTGCGCACGCCCGGCGCTGCGCCGCAGCAAGGCCCGCAGACGCGCCTTGAGTTCGGCCAGATCGAAGGGCTTGATCAGGTAATCGTCGGCACCGGCATCCAGCCCGGCGATACGGTCTTCGGTGGCGTCCCGCGCCGTAAGAATCAACACCGGCAGGTTGGAGCCGCTGTCACGCAGGCGGCGCAGCACTTCCAGCCCGTCCATGCGTGGCAGGCCGAGGTCGAGCACCGCCAGGTCGAAGGATTCGCTGAGTAGCGCGTGCAAGGCACTGCTACCGTCCTGCAACCAGTCCACGGTGTACCCTTCGCGGCCGAGGGCCTGATGAATGCCTTCACCCAGCGCCACGTCATCCTCAATCAGTAATAAGCGCACACGGACTCCTGTCAGTCTATTTTCTTGTTCACGTCCACCAGCAGCGCTTCGATCTCTTTGCGCCGTCCGGCGTCGGCCAGTTCCCGTCCTGGCCTTGGGGCAGCCTGCAGGGCTTTTTGCAGCGCACCCCGGGCTTCGCTGTAGCGTTTTTGACGGTAGAGGTGATCGCCCCAGAAGTACAGACTATCGATGCCGTCAGGGTTCAGTTGCAAGGCCTGCTTGAGCAACTGATCGGCCCTGTCAGCGTCACCGAAACCGATCGGCCAGCCTGGCACACGGTCGTACAGTGCGCCGAGGCTGGTGTAGGCCGAGCCTTGCAAGGCTTTGGGGTCCAGGGCCAGGGCTTTCTCCAGATCGACTTTTGCATCCTTGACCTTGCTCAATGCTCCGAGCCCGCCCTGGGCACCGGCCCAACTGCTGGTGACGATTCCGGACCAGATCCAGGCTTCGGCCACGGACTGGCGGTCGTGCGTGAACGCCGACGCCTGGCCGGCCAGCTTTTCAAAAGCGGCGGTACGTTGATCGGCGGGCATTTCATATTGAATGTGTGCCCAGCTTTGCTGGATGCCACTGAGACGTTGTTGATCGGCGGCATCAAGCGCCCAGGCGTTTGCGCTCAAGGCGCCCATCAGCAGGCAGGCGAAGATTTTTTTCATGGCTTGAGGTTCTCGTTATCAGGCTTCTGACTCAGACGACGGATCAGTGGCAGCTGCTTGCGCAGGCCGCGATCCACCAGGTTGGGCAACAGGCTGTTCAGGCCCACGAAGAAGCGTTCCGGCCAGCCCAGGTACAGGTCACGGTGGTCACCGGCAATGGCGTGCATCACCGCCGAGGCAACTTTTTGCGGATCATCGACGTTGGATTTGAGGGCATCATTCAACGCCTGCGCTGCCGCGCTGTTCATGCTGGTGCGGGTGGCTCGTGGTGCGACGTACAACACCCCGACCCGGGTGTCGGCGAGCTCACGACGCAGGGCTTCGGAAAACCCCCGCAGGGCAAACTTGGTGGCGCAATAGCTGGCGTAGCCGGGGTAACCGATCGAGCCATAGGTCGAGCCGACGTTCACCACCATGGCGCTTTCAGCCTGCTTGAGCAGCGGCAGCAGCAACCTGGTGAGGCAGATCGGCGCGCTGACGTTCACCGCCAGCATGGCGTTGATGTCGCTGTCATCGAGCTGTTCAAGCATGGCGAAGTGATTGATCCCGGCGGCGTTGATCAGCAGGTTCAGACCCCCGATGCCTTCGGCGGCGGCCAGTACTTTACGGCGGTCGGTGAGGAACGTCAGGTCGGCGCCGACCCAGGACAACTGCTGTGGGTAGCGTTCCAGTAAAGGCACCAGCGGTTCCCGGTGCCGAGCCACGGCCAATACCCTGGCGCCACTGGCGCACAGGGCCGTGGCGATTGCCAGGCCGATGCCGCCACTGGCGCCGGTCAGCACCACGCGGGCTTCAGACAGGCGCATGGGGGGTCTCCCCGTCGCGCGGCAAGCCGCGGAACATATCGGTGTACAGCGCGTACACCACTTTGGAGGCATGAATCACGGCAGCCTGGTCAGACGGATCATCAAGGGTGTTCATCAAGCGGCGATAGGTCTGCATGTGCTCGATATCCAGCGAGCCATGGGAGCTGAGGTAACTGAACGCGCTTTGCGGCAAGTCCAGGCGTTCGCGGATGCTCTCGGCGGCGTGGGTGGCCAGGGCGATACTGGTGCCTTCCAGCACATTGACCATGCCAAACAGGCCCACCGGATTGCCCCGGGCAATCAGGTCGTAGAGGTAGCTGACCATCAATTCGATCGGCAAGGAGGGACGACCGTCGCGCACCGCCGCCTTGTCGCCACCGCAGGCTTCGATATCGTTGAGAATCCACTGTTCGTGGCCGTATTCGTCTTCGATGTACTCGCACACTGCTTTGCGCAGCCATTCCAGACGCGACGGCAGGCGTGCACCGCAGGCCATCATCAACGGCACGGTATGGCGCACGTGGTAATAGGCTTGCGCCAGGAAGGCCCGGTAGCTCTCCAGGCTGACCTTGCCCTCCAGAGCATCGCGAATGACCGGCAGGTTGAACAGCGCGTGGCGTTCGTGTTGAGTGGCTTCTTGCAGGTTGTCGAAAAAACTCATGACGCAGATTCCTCTGAAAAAAAAGCGTTAGTCAGTTGCGCGCGGTACTGCTCGACGATGGCGTCCCGGCGTGGTCGGCCATTGGCAGTCAGCAAGCCGTTGGCGGAGGTGAACGGTTGAGCGAGACGGGTCCAGTGGTGAACCTGGGCGTAATTGGGCAAGGCCGCGTTGGCCTGAGCCACGGCGGCGGCCAACTCCGCGTCTGTGCAATCGAGGCGATGAGGCCAAAGCAGCGCGTGATTGCCCGGCATGGCCTCGCCGTAGACAAAGGCCTGGGCGATATCGCGGCGTTGAGTCAGTTCGGACTCGACCCATTCGGGGTTCACATTGCGGCCATAACTGGTGACGAACTGGTGTTTCTTGCGTCCCTTGAGGTACAGAAAGCCCTCGGCGTCGAATTCACCGAGATCGCCGCTGGGCCACCACTCATCGCAGTGCTCAGCCTGGCCGAGGTAACCCAGCAGGGTCGAGCCCTTGATCAGCACTTCGCCGTCGTCGGCCAGACGGATCTCCACGTGGGGCAGAGGCCGCCCGACGCTGCCGGCGCGACGTGCCTCTGGCCGGTTCAGGCACACCACCGACGCGCACTCCGACAGCCCGTAGCCTTCATAAACCGGCAGACCGGCCCGTCGCGCCCGGTGCAGCAAATCTTCACTCACCCGGGCGCCGCCCACTGCGGCAAAACGCAACGAGTAGGGGCTGAAGGCTTTTTGCTCGGCGGCGCTGACCAATAACAACAGCAACTGCGGCACCAGAATCACACTCTCGGGCGCACGGGTGGCCAGGCAACCGAGCAGTCGCGGCACATCCACACCGCTGGCCCCCTCGATACCGAGGGTTTTCTGGCTGGGCAGGCTCAGCTTCGCACCGGCGTACAGCGCCGCATAGCAGCCGATGTTTTCCAACAGGATCGCCAGTGGCAAAAGCGCAAGGTGATGCTGTAGATCAGTGGGCTTGCTTGCCTGATCGAGTTCGCGGGCGACCCGCAGGATACTTTCGGCACTCAGGCACACGCCTTTGGGAGTGCCGGTGGTGCCCGAGGTGAAGGTCAGTTTGGCGGTGCCCTCGGGCATTCGGTTCGGGCCGTTGAAAGTGCGCCGCCAGAATTCACCGTTCTTTTCGTAGCCGCCCGTTTGCAGTTCCGCTTCCAGAGCCGGCTCGGCAATCACCAGGGCAGCCTGGCTTTGCTTGAGACAATGTTTACGTTGAGCTGGCGTGAAGAAAGGGGGCAACGCCAGGCAGGTCAAGCCTTCGAACAACACGGCCAGGTCCCACAGCATGGCGTCGACACCATTGTCCAGGGCCAGTGCAACAACCTGGACGTTTTCATCCCGTAGACGCTGCTGGCGGTACATCACTTCCGCGTAGAGCGTCGCGTAGTCCAGCTTCAGGTGATCCCCCCAAATAGCGATGGCATTGGTCTTGCGTTCGGCATGGGAGCGCAGGGTCTGTTTGAAACGCTCGATTTCAGGCGACATGGCTGGATTCCTCGATGGACGCTGGCAACCCCAATCGGCTGAACATCCCTATGTTGCGCAAATGAATGAAGCCGGCGCGGATGTTGCCAACGTGCACCCAGGGTTTGCTCTCGTAGTAGCTGCCCCAGCTGTGGCGGTCCTCGCCCAAACGCGCGGGATCGGCGGCGCAAAGGGTCACGGGCTTCAAGCCCAGACGGTGAAAGCTGTTCACCAGGCCGATGTTGCCGGTGAACGCCACCCATTCCAGGCCGCCCATGGCCAGCAGATAGGTAATGGCGATGATGCTCATGCGTGCACTGCCAGTGTCGCTGGCGGCCAGGTTGCCCACTTCAACGATGCCCCTGCGGGCGACTTCACAGTCGGCAGCGGCACTGATCAGCGGGTCGACCGGCTCGTCCAGGTAGCGTTCCAGAAACAGCGGTTCACGGCTCGCCAGGCGCACGCCGGCCACTGCACACAGTTCACCTGAGGCGTTGTTCATGCCGAACAGCTCCGGCATGAAGTGACGGATGTCCGCGCCGTGGGCCCTGCGGAAGCGTTTCTGGATAAAGGCTTCCAGGACGGGGCGCAGGGGCTCGTCCGGCAGAGCGCGGGCCAGACTCAGCTGCGGGGTTTCGGCTTGGCCGAAATGCAGGGGCAGAGCGATGTTCCAGTCAATATCGGGCATTGGAAGACGCCTCCCGGGAAAGTGTGGGAGAAGTATCCGAGGCATTTCTTAACGGAGTCTGAAGGTGGCCAAAAGATCGGCAGGGGCAGTCTTCAGATTGCCTTAAGACTGGATAGGCAGGCTGGCGTCATTCCGTTCGCTTACCGAACGAAACCGGACCGCGCAAATGATTGTGCAGCCACACCAACGTCCAAGAGGCCTGTTATGACTCGCGATTTACTCGCTCACAACCGCTACGCAAAACTCTCGATCACCTTGCACTGGCTGATGCTCGGGCTGTTTGTCGGGGTCTATGCCTGTATCGAGATCAGGGGCTGGCTGCCGCGCCAGCACCCGTTGAAAGGACCACTACTGGGTACCCATGCGCTTTTTGGACTGGCGATTTTTTCCTTGGTGTGGGTGCGCTTACTCGGTCGTTTACAAAAACGTCCGCCCATCACGCCTCGCCCCCCCGCGTGGCAGACTGCGCTGGCCCACCTCACCCACCTGGCGCTCTATGTGCTGATGATCGTCACGCCCCTGCTCGCCTGGCTGATGCTCAGTGCCGCCGGTAAACCAATACCGTACTTTGCTTTTACCCTGCCCTCGCCTATCGCACTCGATCCTGATTTGGCGAAGCAATTCAAAGAATGGCATGAATGGCTGGGTAACGCCGGGTACTGGCTGATTGGCGTGCACGCCTGCGCCGGGATTTTCCACCATTACTGGATGCGCGATAACACCCTGACCCGGATCCTGCCCAAGCGCTTTGTGCGCTAGTGTCTGACGGCAATCATTCCAACCTTCAGCACTACTGAACCGCTGACCTGGTCCAGCCAGGGCAACGGCTTGACTCCGCTTGGCCTGTCAGGTGCAGAAATCGAGGGCGCCTGGCCTTCATCGCCCTGGTGCACGACAACGGACAATTGATTGAGGTGGGCGTCAGTCGTTATGCGGCCACGGGTGAACAGCAATGTGAATGCGCCATTACGGTCGCCGATGAATGGAATCACCTGGGACTGGGTACACTGCTGATGGAACATTTGATCAAGGCGGCGCGCCACAACGGTTACCGGCAGATGTATTCGGTCGATTCCGCCAGCAACGCGCCCATGCGTGACCTCGCCAGATCGCTTGGGTTTGAAACTTACACTGACCCTGATGACCGCCACCAGGTCATTCATCGTCTGCAACTGTGAACCGTCGCCCCGCGATCTTTCGGCCAACGGTTGATCAGGATTGATGGGTTATGTGAAGGGCGACTTGATCTCTATCAGCTTGCGTAGAGGCCTCATTCAGAGCAACCAGATCCCAGCCCACATAGCCAGTGTGAGCAGGACCTGACCCGGAATTACGTAAAGGGCGAACCGGCTTCCACCACTGACCCACGCCACCGCGCATTTGCTCAGCGAATTACTGCTGATGGCGATCAGTACAGGCACGGCAATGGCGTCGAATGGCAACTGACCCGATTTGGCCAGGGAGGCAATCGACGCCGTCGAAGCATGGGCATCGGCGAAACCGGTGAAGGTCGCCGTCACCATCACCCCCGCTTCCCCGTAGTACCTGAGCATCACCGAGGACAGGAAAGTGATGCCGGTCACGGTCAGGGTCACCACCAGCGCCAGCTTGAGATTGAACGCACCGCCGACCTTGATCGGCTGGCTGGCGTTCGTCGCGGTTTTCGGAAACATCAGGCACAGGCCATACAGGGCGGTAGCAAGCGCGCCGCATACCAGTGGACCGAAAACCGGCCGCAGCAGACCGGTGTCGACCGCACCCAGGATCAGGCCCGCTTGAACGAAGGTCGCGAGGTTGGACCAGATCGCGGCGGCGCTCAGGAGCTTGACGTTGACCGGCTCCCTGGCGGCGATATGGCCCATCGCGGCGATTGTCACAGTACTGGACGCGAATCCGGAGGCAATGGCGCTGATCGCATAGCCATAGCGGGTGCCCAAGGCACGAACCGCGACATGCCCCACTGCCCCAACCACCATCAGCAGGACGGTCAGGGTACAAATGGTACGCAGGTTGATCGCCCCATACGGACCGATATAGCGATCAGGCGCCAGCGGCAGCACCACCAGGGCGGCCGTCAGCAGGACCAGTGCGTCGCGCATTTCGCCATCGGTTAACTGGCTGCGGGCGAAGTGGTGCAACTTCTCGCGGTAGGCCAGCAATCCGGCCATCACCACCGCCATGGTCACCGCCAGTTGTGGCTGACTGCTGCAGAGGGCCCCCAGTACCAAGACGGTGAGCAAGGCCACTTCACTGGTCACCCCCGGGTCGTCGCTTAAGCTGCGCCAGTAGGCGACCGTCACCAGCCCCCCAAGGGTGATCGCCAGGGCCGCGACCAGCAGGCCGCCAGCCACCTGCATCGCCCCATAGCCCAGCAGCGCGGTAATCGCGAAAGTGCGCAACCCGGCGCAGGCACGGCTTTGCCCCTCGCCTTTGTGCCGCTCGCGCTCAAGACCGATGAGCAGGCCAATTCCAAGCGCAGCGGCGGCTCCCGTGAGGCCCGGGCTCTCGATCATGAGGCGCTCATTCGCCTGGGCAAAGCACGTTCGATCCTCACGGTGTGATCGCCACTTTCATCACCCCGTCCCGCTGGTGGGCAAACAGGTCATAGGCGGCTTCAATATCATCGAGTTTGTAGCGGTGCGTCACCAGGGGTGACAGATCCACGCCCCCGCTGTTGACCACCGCCATCAGGCGACGCATGCGCTCCTTGCCGCCGGGGCACAGGGTGGTGACGATGCTGTAGTCCCCCAATCCTGCGGCGAAGGCATCCAGCGGAATGCGCAGATCGCTTGAATAAACCCCCAGGCTGGACAAGCGACCGCCGGGACGCAGCACCCGCAGGGCAGATTCGAAAGTCCCTTGGGTGCCCAATGCCTCGATGGACACATCGACACCTCGGCCATCGGTCAGGGCCATGATCTGATCGACCACGTTGCCGTCCTTGAAATTGACCACATGGGTCGCGCCCAGCTGCCGCGCGACGCTCATGCGTTCGGGTACGGCGTCAACGCCTATGATCGTGGTCGCGCCCTTGAGGCGGGCGCCAGCCACCGCGCACAGGCCGATCGGCCCGAGGGCAAACACGACAACGGTATCGCCAATGCTCACTTCACCGCGCTCGGCCCCGGAAAATCCGGTGGACATGATGTCCGGGCACATGAGTACCTGCTCATCGCTGAGGCCGTCGGGAATGGGACACAAATTGGCGATTGCGTCCGGCACCAGCAGGTACTCGGCCTGGCACCCGTCAATGATGTTGCCGAATTTCCAGCCGCCTGTGGCGCGAAACCCGTGGCGGGTATCCGGGCCGTCCTGGGAAGCGCAGCCGCACAGGCAGGCGTAACTTTGGCCGCTGGGGGTGATGGCTCCGGCAATGACCCGTTGCCCTTCGACGAAGCCGCGCACCTGAGAGCCCAGTCGTTCAATCACACCAACCGGTTCGTGCCCAACGGTCAGCCCTTTGGCCACTGGGTATTCACCGCGCAGGATGTGTACGTCGGTGCCGCAAATGGTCGTGGTGGTGATACGGATCAGCGCATCCAGTGGGCCCACCTCGGGAATGGGTTTGTCCTCCAGCACGATCCGGTTTTTCTCAACGAAAACTGCTGCTTTCATGGTCGCCATGCTGATTGCTCCTTTGTCCGTGTGCGCCAAAGTTCAGCACAGCCAGCAGATTGCACCGCAATGACCGATGAAAGGTTGATAACGATCAACAGTTACTGGCTTTGACGACCGCATGCTTGACAACATTTATGCTCATGACCTCTCGCCCATCAGTTCGGACGAGTTTGGCTTCAGCAAACGGGTCATAGATCTTTGCGGGAGCTGCGGATACGCTGTAGTCCTTCCTGATGACTGCCCCAGATTGCCAGAACAATGACCCGCGAATCACTTTCAAGCCGTGAGGTATGCCAGATCCTGAGAGACCTGGCCCTGGGTACGCGGTCTATCCAACGAATCAGCCGTCAGGCCTCTCCGGGAATTGACGCGGGCCAGATCCGTGTTGAAGTCGATGGCTGGGTGCTCAACCTGTGCCAGGACCAGGGCACCCTCACCCGCTGTGAATCCTGCATCGCTGCGGATGGCCGCTCGGCCACGTTTGCCGACTGGCATCGTTATGGGACTGATCCCGTGGAGCTGCTGAGTACCTGGGAGCGTGCGCAAGTCGAGGGGCTGTTGGCCGACCCGCAAAGCGTCGAGGCACGTGCGATATGATGAGAGGTGCGAGCCAAGCGTGACAGGTGAACTAATCTGTAAAGGTTCAAGCGTCGTAACTCCAACGCACACTCGCCGCAGTGGGGTTCACCATGAAAATCGTCTTCGCCCCTTGCATTACCCTGATCCTTTGCGCGGTCTCGTCAAGCGCAGCAGCCGAGACCATCACCCCTCTCAAAGGACAGACGCAGGCAATCATCCAGCAGGACGTCAGCGCCTGCCAGTCCCAGGCTGGCAGCACAACGAGCTCGAGCACGACGCCGCAATCAGGTGGGCGTGTACGCGGAGCCGCGACTGGCGCCGTTGCCGGAGCTGCGGTTGCCGGCGCGCGGGGTCGTCAGCACGATGAGTTCTATGATCGGGTGGACGACGACGTCAAACAGCAATACCGCCAGAACCAGGCCAAGGATGCAGCGGTGGCTGGCGCAGTGGTGGGCGGGTCCCGCCAGCGCCAGGATCGTCGCCAGGACCGCCGCAGCGCAGAGCAGAATACGACGGCGGTGTCATCCGCCTACAGCAGTTGCATGCAGCAGCGTGGTTATCAGGTAACGCCATAAGGATTCTCGCGGACACACCTTGGCCAAGGCGAACGCAGCCGCAACCCCGGCCGCGTCGCCTATGGATCAATGCGGTGGTTGTAGACGTTGGCCAGGAACGACAGGTGCGACTCCGGGTACACCGGCGGCGGGCTGGTTTCGGCTTTGCGGCAACCCTGCGGGACCGGCACCCGTGGGCGACCGAATGGCGCCACTCCATGGCTGCCTCTGGTCACCGCAGCCTTCAGGGCTGACGGCTGCTGACGGCCTCTGCGCCCTGCTGGAACATGGCGTCGAAACGCGGTTTGTTGGCCGCGTAATATGCCGCTACCACCTTGTCGGACGAACTCTGCCGAGCCTCCATCATCAGCGCCTCCAGGTCCGCCTTGGGCACCGAATAGTGGGCGAAGAAATACGCCACTTCGGGGTACTGCTCGCTAAAGCCCTTGCGCGCCACAGCGTGGATTTGCTCGGCGCCGCCAAAGATCTGCTTCGGATCATCCAGGTAGCGCAACGGCCACTTGGAGAACATCCAGTGCGGGCTCCAGGCATTGACCAGCGACCATTTATCGCGCTTCAGATTGCGATCCAGCTCATTGAGCATCCCGGTCTCAGAGGACGCCACCAGCTTGTAGCCCTCAAGTTTGTACTCATCGATGGCCTTGACCGTCAGCTTGTACTGGCCGTTACCCACTTCCGAGGTGAGGATCTTGCCTTCCAGCCTGGCCCGGACCTCAGGCTTGTTCAGGTCTTCGACGCTGGCCACCTCGCTCAACGGCACCGAACTCGGCACCGCCATGCCGATACGCCCCTCATACAGCACCCCAAGGTCTTCGAGCCGGTCTTTGTACTTGTCATAGAACGCCTTGTGCGTGCTCGGCAGCCAGACCATCGGGATCAGGTCGATCACTTTCCATGCGGCGAAAATTCCCGATGTGGCCACGGCGCGCTATGCGATTGCCTCGGGCAAGGTGGACATGGTGGGCATGACCCGGGCGCACATGACCGACCCGCACATCGTGCGCAAGATCATCGAGAAGCGCGAAGAAGACATCCGCCCGTGCGTGGGCGCCAACTACTGCCTGGACCGCATCTACCAGGGCGGCGCCGCCTATTGCATCCACAACGCGGCGACCGGTCGCGAGACCACCATGCCCCACGACATTCCCAAGGCAGCGGTCAAGCGCCGGGTGGTCGTGGTGGGTAGCGGCCCGGCGGGACTGGAGGCGGCGCGAGTAGCAGGGGAACGAGGCCATGACGTGACCGTGCTGGAAGCGGCGGACCAGCCTGGCGGGCAGATACGCCTGACGGCCCTGAGCGAGCGCCGGCGCGAAATGATCAGCATCATCGACTGGCGCATGGCGCAGTGCGAACGCCTGGGGGTCAAGTTTCATTTCAACACCTGGGCCGAGGCCGACACCGTGCAAGCCTTCGAACCAGACGTGGTCATCGTCGCGACCGGAGGCCTGCCGCATACCGAAGTCCTGCGCGAGGGCAACGAACTGGTGGTCTCGACCTGGGACATCATCTCCGGTGACGTCAAGCCCGGGCGCAATGTGCTGATTTTCGACGACGCGGGGGATCACGCCGCACTGCAAGCCGCCGAAGTCATCGCCAGGAGCGGCGCGACCCTTGAAATCGTCACGCCCGACCGCTCATTTGCCCCCGAAGTCATGGCCATGAACCTGGTGCCCTACATGCGCAGCCTGCAGGATCTGGACGTCACCTTTACCGTGACCTACCGGGTTGAGAAGGTGCACAAGCGCGATGGGACGCTGGTTGCGATTTTTGGCAGTGATTACGGACAGGTCCACAAGCAGCGAGTCGTCGATCAGGTAGTAATCAACCACGGCACCCTGCCCCTGGATGACCTGTACTTCGAGCTGCGCCCGCTCTCCAGCAATGGCGGAGCAGTCGAGCAGCATGACCTGATCGCCGGTAATGCGCAGCACCTCGTCACCCACCCCGAGGGGCGCTTCCAGTTGTTCCGCATTGGCGACGCAGTCTCGGCACGCAATACCCATGCGGCCATCTATGACGCACTGCGGCTGGTGAAGGACATCTGAAAACGGAGACCTGCGCGCAGGCTTTTGCCGCTTCTACATGCCCCGGCGTGCGACCTGCGCGCCGGCTTCCACCGCCCGCCCCACCAGCGACTCGAACTCATCATCGACCATCGACTGCAGGGCTGCCGCTGTCACGCCCCGGTACGCCAGCAACGAATCGATCAGCTGTTGCGGATCGTGCCGGACCAACATTTGCCCGCCACCCACGACAACGCCTTGAGCAGCTCGTTGCGCGATATCCGGAGGAATGCCTGCAGCCACTGCTTGCCGTGTCAGCGCCAGTTGCAGCATGGCCGGGAGTGCCGGGCCGGTTCCCGACAACGCACTGAGATAATCGACACAGGCTTCATCAGGCACTGCGTCTGCGCTGCCTACGCATTCGAAAAGACCTTGAATCCACAAGGCTTCCTGTTCATCCAGGCTGACGTTGCTGCACCAGGGCGTGAACGACTGCCGAATTTCCACCGCCGCATTGGGCATCGCCCGCACCACGACTTGCGCCCCGGTCGCCAGACTGATGGCTTGCGCCGACACGCCCGCCATCAGCGAGATCACCTGCTTGCCCCGAGCGTTGATGCGCAGTTCCCGAAACTGCTCCGGGCGAATCGACAGCACGACGATATCGCTCTCATCCACCAGGTGCTGATTGTCAGCGAGCAGCCGTACGCCTGGTTCAAACGCAGTCACGCCCGAGCGATTGGAGATCAACAGATGCTGCGGCGCGATGAACTGACTGTCGAGCAGAGCCTCGGCCAGGGCTCGCCCCAGCCAGCCGGTACCGCCGATGATTCCCACGGTCTTACTCGTCATCGATCGGGGTTCCCTCGAAGGTTTCAGCCAGGGGCACGAACACGCCGGGTTCTGTTTGCGCGTAGCCAAAGGTCCCGTAGAAACGGTCAAGCTCACGCCGCTTGGGCGCCTTGCCGGTAAACACGCTGACGTACTGTGGAATGCGTCTGAAGCGCACCACGATATCTTCGGTAGTCTTCATCGAGATGTAGCCGATCTGCGTGAGGTAGATCGTCCTGGCGCGTACATCGGCCCCTTCGTTGTCGTAGCCAAATCGGCGGAACATCGCCGCCAGTGCGCCGATGCGCGCCTCATCGGCCAAGGCGATTTCTCCAGACACTTCATCCGACTGCAGCGCCCAGCTGCGCACCGCGAACTCGAATTGTGAATCGAACAGCTCCGGGTTCAGCCAGCACTTGAAAACGTTGAGAATCGCCTCGGAAATACTCTCTGCGTAACTTTCGCACTGGCTGAGCATGCCGCCGGTGTTCTTGTCCCGCCAACGGGCGAGCAGCGCCGCTAGCAGTTGTTCGCGGTCCTCGTAGAACCAATAGAAGCTGGTGCGGGACAAATTCAGGCGCTTGGCCAGCGGCATCACCCGCACGGCGTCCACCCCCGACTCCTTCAGCGCGTCATAGGCAGCATCCAGCCAGACATCAACCGAGCCCCGCCAGCCCGCATCCTGCGCCTTGGTCTTCGCTCGTCCTGCCTGGGACACTGGGGTGCACCTTTTACTGAAAATTCCTGATCACTGTACACCCGCAGATCCATGGCGTACACGCGATGTACATAAGCGTACATTTTAAAGACGCTCTGCACGCAGTCCTTGAAGTTATCAGAACGAGACAAAACCGCCAAACGTGGGTCAGGCGGCTAAAAACAAAAGCCCGCTTTCGCGGGCTAATGTGGGTGTGTGCTGCAACTTAAGCGGTTGCACGCAAATCAGGCGCGCACCGGAATTACTTGGCCAGCCACGACTCGACTTTTTCGGAGCCGTACTTGGCTTTCCATTCTTTCAGGGTCTTGTGGTTGCCACCTTTGGTTTCCACAACTTCACCCGATTCCGGGTTTTTGTAGACTTTGACCTGACGCGGCTTGCGCGTGCCGGTTTTGGCTTCGGCAGCAGGTGCACGGCGACCGGCTTGCGGGTCGAGCAGGTTAACGATGTCTTTCAAGCTGTAACCATACTTTGCAAGGAGCGCGCGCAGTTTGGTTTCGAATTCAATTTCCTGCTTGAGGCCAGCATCACCTTTCAATGCTTCCAGCGCCTGGAGTTGTTCTGCCAGGTGTTTTTCCAGTTGGCGAAATTCTGCGAGTTTGGACATGGGAGATCTCTACGTGATGAGTTCCCTAACATTACACCAAAAAATAGAGTTTGAATTAGTTACAGATGACTTAGTTGTCATTCAACGAAAATTTGAATCCCCCGGACACTCCGTGGTCATCTATCGGGAGAGCACGAAGACGACAAAGCAGCGGAGGAATTTATGAGCCTTGCAATGACAATCTTCAGCATGATCGCCTCCTGGATGGCGATAGCTATCGCCATGTTGTGGGGAATGTTGCGGATCGCGCGCCGACATCAAGCGACAGGGAGCTGGACCCATGAACCCCACCACCCCGGACGGCCGCTACTTTGTCGTCAAAGGTCAGCTGTGGCGATGTTCAGACCCGTCGCTGGCCGCTGACAAGCGCCAACTTCTGGTCAATCAGTTGATGAACGCGCGACGCCAGGTCAAGGCTGCCAAGGCCCGCGGCGATCTCGAACAGTTGCAGTCCGCCCGGGCGGGTGTCAACTCGGCCAAAGTTGCACTTGGGGAGCGTGGCCCGGTGTGGTGGGATGATGGCAGCCCCGACTACAACCGCTTTAAAGTTGCCAACACACCCTATGCCCAGTGGTACTTGGCAGGCAGTTTCTAGATACCGCTGTTAAACTCCGGCTCATATCGTCGATGCAGGCTTTGTGTTTGAAGCCGCAAAAGCAGTACCTGAGGATCCAGGCACTTCAAGCCACACGTGCATGACCAATGCTGGGTGAGTTTGAAATAATCATCACAACCTTTACCCAGGAATAGCCGTCCATGATCTTCAGCCACCGCATGCTGCTGGCCAGCGCCGGTTTGACAGTGTTAGTCGTCGCCATTCACGCCTCAGCCCAGGAGGGACCGTCTTTCAAGTGCACTTGCGTAAAGCCAGGCTCGATGGAAGAACTTACCCCAACGCGGTATCAAGAAACATCATCACCCCAAAGCCCATCATCAACCCAAGCGTAGCTGGCGTTTCATGGCCGTTGCGGTGGGTTTCGGGAATCACTTCGTGGGACACCACGAAGATCATCGCCCCGGCCGCCAGACCCAAGGCTACGGGATAGCCGAGGGCAAATGCCGATGAAACGCCCAGGCCGATGATCGCGCCCAACGGTTCCATGAGCCCGGAACCTATCGCCACCAGGGCCGACTTCAAAGCCGAGATGCCTGTGACCCGCAGCGCCAGCGCAATGGCAAGCCCTTCGGGAATATCCTGGATGGCGATGGCCGTGGTCAGGGGCAAACCCACCTTCATGTCGCCGTCCGCGAAACTGACGCCGATGGCCATGCCCTCGGGCAAGTTGTGCAGGGTGATGGCCAGGACAAACAGCCAGACCCGGTTGAGGCGTTCTACCTCGGGGCCGCGCCGACCGCTTTTCTGGTGCTCGTGGGGCACAAAACGATCAAGGCCGACCATCAAGGCCACGCCCAGCCCCATGCCCAGCACCACTACCGCGGCAGACACCAGTTTGCTGCCGGTGATGGCGTCGGCGGCGGCGATGCCTGGAAGGATCAGCGAAAAGGAGCTGGCCGCCAACATCATTCCCGCAGCAAAGCCGAGCATGATGTCCTGGGTACGGACCGCGACGTCCCGCAGTACCAGTGCCATTAATGCGCCCAGTGCCGTAGCGGCAAATCCGGCGGTGCCGCCCAGCATGGCGTAATGCAGAACGTCCGAGTCGGCTTCGGTCAATGCACTGTAGCCACTGAACAGCAGCAGGCAGGTCACGACGATTAACGTCAACCAAAACAGCAACCCCGACCAACTGCTGCCACGGGCCAATTCAAGCCAGGAGCGCGAAGCGCCGCTGCTCGATGAGACGGGATCGGACATAAAAACTCCTATCGATGGTTGGCCCGCTTATTGGGCGCCCGGGAGGCGACCGGTAGCAACTGTTTTGAGCTGCGCAGCGCTTCCTGCTCGAAAGAAAGGGCACCAGCTGTGGCGAGCTGAGTTGACTCATCCGGTGACTCACCGAATGCGCCGCCCACAGATATCTGAAGCAATTGCACGTGGGATAATTTGATAAAGATTGATGGCTGGCGACCGGCGGCAAATATCCACTCGATGGCTGTCAGTCGTCGGTAGTTGCTTAACTCAATGCAAACTTTCAATCGCCCCTCTAATCTATTTGCAGCGCCCGCTAAAGACCCCACCATGGACGAGCCATGACGGCACACCACAACTTCAAGATCGCGTTGCTGCTCAGTGGCCTGGCGCTTGCCATGGTCGGCGTCCTGACCTTTCAATTGATTCATTGGCAAGTCGCCGACAGCCGCAAGCAAGCGGCACTGTGCGAAGACGCCAAGCAGACCATGAAGAACCTTGAGATCCGCGCGCGGGCGCTCGCCTCCGGCATGACCGTCGAGGCTTATGCCAAGGCTGAAGCCGATGAAGTGGCGGCACTGATCGAGCGACTGGATGCAGCCCGTAATGATGCCGAGGTCGATGCCGTGATCGACGCGCACGCGGCAGCCCTGGAGGCCAAGGGGGCAGCCATCGACGCGCAAGTGGGGACAGGGGGTGACCAGGCGTTCCTTGAGCAGCGGCTGGTGCGCCAGCGAATCCCGGTGGACGTCAAACAGGAGTTGCGCCGCGCCGCGAAAGCCGTCAGCGACGCGTGTCACTGAGGCGTTTACGCATCCATTTCAGGGCAGCGCATCGATGCTGGCGGGTGGTTGCAGGCCGCCGCACCCAGGGCTTGGCCTAGCGATGTCAGGTACTCGCCAAAACCGCCGGTGCATTTGTAATCCTTGCGTGCGCTGGTCACCACCGGGTTGGACGCGGTCCAGACGATACGCGCACGGATGCGCTCAAGGTCGGCCACCAGGTGTACGTCTTCATGGGCAGCCAGGTGTTGAAAGCCGCCGGCGTTTTTATAAGCCGCAGCGCTCAGCCCCAGGTTCGCGCCGTGGATATGCCGGTGATTCTCGATGAACTGATAGCGCTCCAGGTAGCGGCTGCGAACGCCCTCCCCGTGCTCATCCCAATTGTCCACTTCAACCGTGCCGCACACGGCGTCAGCCATGCAGTCGAGTTGGCGGGCGATCCAGTCGGCCGGTACAACCGTATCGGCATCCGTGAACGCCAGCCATTGCACACCCGCCTCCAGCAGTACCTCGGCCCCTGTAGCCCGCGCCTTGCCGACGTTCCTGAAACAGACATCGAGTGTCGGCACGTCCATGGCGCGCACCCGCGTGCCGGTGGCATCCGAACAGTCGTCCAGCACCACCAGGATGCTGACTTCGCGCCCCTGCAACTGCGGGTGGCGTGCCGCCACAAGGATGGACGCCAGGCAAGCGCTGATGTGTTGTTCTTCGTTGTGGGCGGGTATGACAACACCGATCATTGGCGTCCCCTCGGATGGGCGAAGTGTGGGCTCTGCAGTTATCGACACTTCGCGTCATCAGAAGGTTTAAAGAATGTACGGCCTCAGGGCAGCGGCCCCTGTTGCGGCTCTGGTTCCGGTCGGTCCTGCACCCACTGCCAGAACAGTTGATACCCCACTGCCAGCACTACCGGCCCAACGAACAACCCGATGATCCCGTTGGACACCATGCCGCCCAGGGCGCCGATCAGGATCACCGGCATCGGTACATCGACGCCGCGCCCCAGCAGCAAAGGCTTGAGCACGTTGTCTACCAATCCGGCGACGAACACGTAGATGGAAAAGACGATCGTCCCGGTGCTCGCGCCCTCGGTGGTGAGCACAAAGGCAATCACCGGCAGCGTGATCAGGGTCACCGGCAGCTGCATGATGCCCAGCAGCAATACCGCCAGCGCCAGCAGGCCGGCACCGGGCACGCCCTTGAAGACAAAACCCAACCCCACCAGCAGCATCTGGATAAAAGCGATGCCCACCACGCCGAGGGCCACTGCACGAATCGTCGCCGTGCACAGCTCGGCGATTTTCGGGCCCTTGGCAGGGCCGCTAACCCGCGCGGCGATCTGCACCGCGCTGCGGCTGCCGCCTTCGCCGTAGGCCATGAAAACTCCGGCGATGATCAGGGCGAAAATGAACATCAGGAAACCCATGCCGACCCCGGCCAGCTTGCTCAATAAACCGAGGCTGAAATGCTTGATCTGCGGCAGGTATTTGGCGGTCAGGTCAGGCAGGTTGGTGGAGGCCTGCAGCCAGAGTTCCGTCAGCGGCTTGCCGACCAGCGGCCAGTCGGCCACCGCGGCATTCGGCGGCGGCACATGGAAGGCGCCGCCCTTGACCAGCACCATCGCTCGCTCGACTGAGTCGGCAATGGAGGTGCCCAACAGGTAGATCGGCACCATAAGGATCACGATCGCGGCCAGCACGAGCAGGGTCGCGACGTGCCCCGGCTTGTGTCCGCCTCGCCTCATCAACCGCGTCTGCAGCGGGTAGAGAGTGATCGCCAGGATCAGCGACCACAGCATCAGGTCGCGGAACGGCCTGAAGATCTCGAAGCAGAACAGCACCAGGACGGTAATCAGCCCTGCTCGAATCAGCACGTCGAGCAGGGTGCGGGTCAGCGCCTTCTCGTTTATCGGGGTGGGCACCATTGACGGGCTCCATGCAGGTGGCGAAAGTGGTTCGCTCAGCATAGACCCACAGTGGGCGGTGTGAGAGGTCAGCGTAGTTTCAGCGGATCGACCAACCCGGCCGCGATGGCCATGCCGACCAGGTCAGGCAAGGTGGTGGCTTGCATGCGTTTCATCACGCGGGATCGGTAGAGGTCGACGGTCTTGGCGCTGACCCCCAGCTGCTCGGCTATTTCCCGGGTGGTATAGCCTTGCACCAGCGGCACCAGCACGTCGCGCTCGCGTGGGGTGAGCGTGAGCAGTCGCGCCTTGAGGGCTTCATGGCCCTGGACGCCAGAACGATTAACGGCGCTGTTGCTGAGCGCTTGTTGCACGCTGTCCAGCAATAACTGCTCGTTGTAGGGTTTCTCGATGAAATCGTGCGCACCAGCCTTGAAGGCGCGCACCACGATCGGCACATCGGCGTGGCCGCTGACAAAGATTACGGGCAGGCTCAGGCCACGGGTGCGCATTTCTTCCTGTACGTTCAGGCCGCCCATCCCCGGCATGCGCACGTCAAGCAGCACGCAGGCGTCGAGGCTGGCATCGCAGGCGTCAAGAAAGGCAACCCCGCTGGTAAATGCCAGGGCCTTGAGGCCAACGGATTCGAGTAGCCACACCGTGGAATCGAGCATCCCCTGGTCATCGTCGACCACGTACACCACGTGCTCCATCACAGCTGCCATTGCGTTATTCCTGTTGTTGTTTGGTCGGGCCGGCAAGCGGCAAGCGGCACATCATCAGCAGCCCGCGGGGTTGGCGCCTGGCCTGCAGCGCCCCACCGAAGCCTTCGATGATGCTGCGGCTCATGGACAGGCCCAGACCCAGGCCATCGGCCTTGCTGGTGTAGAACGGCGTGAATATCTGCTCAAGTTGTGCCTCGCTCACCCCCGGGCCCTGGTCCTGCACACTGAATTCCACGGTCGCACTGCCGCACAGTCCCGCGGCCATGACGATCAGCGAAGGCTGGCCGGGATGTTGTTCGCGATTGGCATCGATGGCATTGCGCAGAATGTTGAGCAGGACCTGTTCGAGCAATACGCGGTCGGCATAAATTGGCGGCAGATTATCCGGCAGCCGATCCTCGATTGTCACTTGGCAATTGCTCGCTTCCCAGGCGCACAAGCGCATCGCCTCGCGGGCGACATCGGCGATGTCCAGGGCTTGCATGCGGCGCTGGCCCTTGCGCAGGAAGGCCCGCAGGCGACGGATCACCTCGGAGGCATGGGTGGCGTGGTGGGTGATGCGCTCCAGCCCCTGGGCGACGCGTTCGGCAGCCTGGGGATTGGAGCCCAGGGACTGCAGGTAACGTTGGCTGGCGTTGGCATAGTTGACCACCGCGGCCAGTGGCTGGTTGATTTCATGGGCGATGCCTGAGGCCAGTTCACCCAGGGTGACCAGCCGCGCCGTGTGCGCCAGTTCGTCCTGGTGGCGGCGCTGCTGGGTCTCGCGCAGTTCGCGTTCGGTCATGTCCCGCGCCACCAGCGAGTAATAACGCTCCCCCCCCGCCGCGCGGTGGGCCAGCAACACCAGGGATACCGGAACACCTGCGCCCCCAGCCGGCGGCAGCAGCCGGGCATCGGTGCTCCACACCCCATCACGCTCGGCTGCGGCCCAGCCCTGGCGTTGCACGCGCAGCAGGTCGGCGCTGGCAAACAGGTCCTCCATGGACGGCATCGGTTGTGGCGGGTTGATGCCCAGGATGCGACGCGCAGCGGGATTGAGGTAGGTAACGTGCCCGTCGGGGTCGATGAACAGCACCGGGTCAGTATTGGCTTCGACCACTTCGGCCAGGCGGCGATTGTTTTCTTCGGCCTGGACCCGGGCGGTGATGTCACGGGAGACGCTGACCACTTCGACGACGGTGCCGGTGTAGGTCTCGCGGATGGCCCGGCTCGCGGTTTCGAACCACAGGTAGTGGCCGTCCCGATGACGAATGCGATAGGTCATGGTGTGATAACCGTCCTGCTCCAGCGCGTCACGCGCCCTTTGCACCAGGCTCGCCAGGTCCTGGCCGTGGAACAGGCCCTGGGCCATTTGCCCGCGCAGTTCTTCGGGCCAGTAGCCAAGCAGAGTCCAGGACGCGGGCGAGGCATCCAGAAAGCGTCCGTCAGGGGAGTGCCGGGAAATCAGGTCGGTGGTGTTTTCGATGATCAGCCGGTACAGGCGGCGCGCCGTGGCGGCCTCTCGCTCAGCCAGCACCTGCACGGTGGCGTCGCGACAACGGGCGAGCACGCGGTTGTCCTGAGGGTCTGGAATAAAGGTCCAGATCAGCACCTGGTCCTCGAACTGGGCTTCGACGCCCTCGATGGCGCGCTGCTGGTCGAGACAGGCGCGCACCAGCACCCGATGATTGACCGGCAGAAAACCCAGCACGTCGGTCAGGGGTTTTTCCGCCAGCAGGGCCAGCAGCGCCGCATTAAATTCCTGCGGACGGCCCTGGGCATCGAGCAGCAGGCCCGGTTGTGGGTCGTGCCCCAATAGCGGCGAGCCACGCAACATGCCGTTGACGCTACTGAGCAGGGTCGTCAGCAAGTCGCGAACCCAACCCAGCCAGTCAAAACTCACCCCTTCGCAGACTTCCACCAGCAGCAACCCGGCCTGCCCCGGCTGTAATGCCAGGTCGAACACCTGCCCGTGGCTGATGGCAGCGCGGCGCAGGCGACCGGCCAACCAGCAATCGAGCCGGCGCACTTGCGCCAGGTCCAGGCGCCCGGCAGCCGTCAAGGTCTCGAACAGCAGCCGGTCACTGGCCAGCACCGGATCGCCCTGCCCCGGCGGGAAATGCTGGGCGCCGCCCTCATGGCTGTAAATGCCGGCCAGCGGTTGCCAGCTCAGGTACACCGCACGCCGCACTTCGGGACAGTCTTGCAAGGCCCGACACAAGGCGTCGGCGCGGGCGGCCATCGGCACGCCCTCGCGTTGCAGGCGCAACCAGCTGTGCAGTCGAACAGGAGTCGGGGTCATCGCGGGTCCGCATCGGGGTGGCGTCCAAGGATATACCGGCACTGGCGGCTCGGCGGCATTCATTTAGAGCAGGATGAATATAATATAGTACATATACTATACGCTATAGGTTGTACTTCCATATCGATGGCTGAATGTTATATAAAGCAAACCAGACATAAAAGATGCACGCGGCGGCGACGCCGACGAGCCATCTGTAGAGCTAACAATCAGCCACCGAGTATCCGAACATGTCGATCTATGAACAAGGGCTAGGCCCTTCGGCGGTCAATCACATCGCTTTGTCTCCGCTCAGCTTCCTCGAGCGTACTGCCAACGTCTATCCCCACTACCCCGCCGTGATCCACGGGTCGATCCGCCGCACCTGGGCGCAGACCTACACCCGCTGCCGGCGCCTGGCGTCGGCATTGGCCGGGCGCGGCATCGGCAAGGACGACACGGTGGCGGTGATGCTGCCAAACATCCCCGAGATGCTTGAAGTGCACTTCGGGGTGCCGATGATCGGTGCGGTGCTCAACCCCCTCAACGTGCGCCTGGACGCCGAAGCCATCGCGTTCATGCTCCAGCATGGTGAAGCGAAAGTGCTGATCACCGATCGGGAATTCCATGACGTGATCCACGCCGCCATCGGCATGCTCGACCATCCGCCGCTGGTCATCGACGTCAACGACCCGGAATACGGCGAGGGCCAGGCCGTCAGCGAGCTGGACTACGAGGCGCTGCTGGCCGAAGGCGATCCGGCGTTCGACTGGAAATGGCCGGTCAATGAGTGGCAAGCCATCTCGCTGAACTACACCTCCGGCACCACCGGCAACCCCAAGGGGGTGGTCTACCACCATCGCGGCGCCTATCTCAACGCCTTGGGCAACCAGATGACCTGGGCGATGGGCAATCACCCGGTGTACCTATGGACCCTGCCGATGTTCCATTGCAACGGCTGGTGTTACCCCTGGACCATCACCGCCCTGGCCGGGGTGCACGTGTTCCTGCGTCGGGTCGACCCGCAACGAATCCTTACGCTGATCCGCGAACATCAGGTCACTCACCTGTGCGGTGCGCCGATCGTGCTCAACGCACTGGTGAACATGCCAGAGTCGGCCAAGGCCGCGATTGATCATCCGGTCTACGCGATGGTCGCCGGCGCGGCACCGCCGGCCAAGGTCATCGGTGCCGTTGAACAGATGGGCATCAAGGTCACTCACGTCTACGGCCTGACCGAAACCTACGGCCCGGTAACACTCTGCGCCTGGCACGCCGAATGGGATGAGCTGCCTCTGGAAGAACGGGCGCAGATCAAGTCCCGCCAAGGCGTGCGCTATCCGACGCTTGAAGGGGTCATGGTCGGCGACTCGAAAACGCTCGAACCGACGCCGCGCGACGGCCAGACCATCGGCGAGGTGTTCATGCGCGGCAACACCGTGATGAAGGGTTACCTGAAAAACCCGACGGCCACCGCCGAGGCATTTGAAGGTGGATGGTTTCACACCGGCGACCTGGCGGTGTGTCATCCCGACGGCTACGTCGAGATCAAGGACAGGCTCAAGGACATTATTATTTCCGGTGGCGAGAACATTTCCACCATCGAACTGGAAGGCGTGCTGTATCGCCATCCGGGTGTGATGGAAGCCGCAGTCGTTGCACGTCCTGATGAGAAATGGGGTGAGACCCCCTGCGCCTTCATCACGCTCAAGGCCGATTACCAGGATGTGCGCGAGGCCGACATCATCAGTTTCTGCCGCGAACACCTCGCCGGTTTCAAAGTCCCGCGCACGGTGATCTTCACCCTGCTGCCCAAGACCTCGACCGGGAAGGTCCAGAAGTACGTCCTGCGCGACAGGGCCAAGGCACTCTAACCCGAACCAGCACTACCCCTCAGGCGGCAGGTCGATTTCCTGCCGCTTCGGGCTCGTGCAAGCCGAATTTGGCCTTTCACTCCGATAACAACAAGACAAGGTGGAGCTTCCCATGATCGACATCCATTCAACCGATACCCAGCGCTGTGAACGCATACGCGGCAATCCGAAATTCCTCCAGCTGGTCAGCAGCCGTTCACGCCTGGCCTGGTCGCTCAGCGCAGCGGTGCTGGGCACCTACTACATGTTCATGGCGGTGGTGGCGTTCTTCCCACAGTGGTTGCACGCCCCGCTCGCCGAGCACCGGATGATGACCCTGGGCATGCCGGTGGGCGCAGCGATCATCGTGTTTTCCTGGTTGCTGACGGGATGGTACGTGTACCGCGCCAACACCCGCTTCGACGCGCTGGGCGCAGCCATTCTCGAGGAGAGCAAGTGATGAGCATCCTGCGTAAATTCCTGATTGGCGCTGCCGGCCTTTTGCCTGCGAGCCTGGCACTGGCCGCGCCCCTGACCGGCGTCGCCGAAAAGCAGCCACTGAACCTGCATGCGATCGGCATGTTCTTCGTGTTCGTCCTGGGGACGCTGGCGATCACCTGGTGGGCCGCACGCCAGACCAAATCCACCTCTGACTTCTATACCGCAGGCGGTGGCATCACCGGCTTCCAGAACGGCCTGGCGATTGCCGGCGACTACATGTCCGCAGCCACGCTGCTGGGGCTGTCGAGCCTGGTATTTGCCAAGGGCTATGATGGCTTCATCTACACCATCGGCTTTTTTGTCGGCTGGCCGATCATTACTTTCCTGATGGCCGAGCGGTTGCGCAACCTGGGGCGCTACACCTTCGCCGACATTGTTTCCTATCGGCTGGACCAGAACAAAGTACGGATTTTTGCCGCGTTCGGTTCGCTGACCGTGGTGTGCTGCTACCTGATCGTGCAGATGGTCGGTGCCGGTCAGTTGATCAAGCTGCTGTTCGGTCTCGACTACCCGGTGGCCGTGGTGATCGTCGGTGCATTGATGCTGGTGTACGTGATCTTCGGCGGCATGATCGCCACCACTTGGGTACAGATCATCAAGGCCGTGTTGCTGCTCGCAGGCGGAACGACCCTGGCGGTGATGGCCATGTCGCAGTTCGGGTTCAGCTATGAAGCCCTGGCAACCCGGGCGGTCGAGGCACATGCCAGCGGCTGGAACATCATGGGCCCAGGCTCGATGCTCGCCGACCCGATCAACACCGCCTCCATGTCCCTTGGCCTGGTGTTTGGCATTGCTGGCCTGCCGCACATTCTGATGCGCTTCTTCACCGTGCCCAATGCCAAGGAAGCGCGCAAGTCGGTGTTCTACGCAACCGGCTTCATTGGCTTCTTCTTCCTGGTGGTCTGCACCCTGGGTTTCGCCGCGATGGTGATCATCGGTACCGACCCGCAGTACTACGTCAACGGCGAAGTCGGCGGCACCCTGATAGGTGGTGGCAACATGGTTGCCATGCACCTGGCCAAGGCAGTGGGCGGTAACCTGTTCTTCGGTTTCCTCTCGGCGGTGGCCTTCGCCACCATCCTGGCGGTGGTGTCCGGCCTGGCACTGGCCGGCGCTTCGGCGATCTCCCACGACCTTTACGCCACGGTCTTCAAGAAAGGCAAGGCGACCGAGAAACAGGAAATGCGCGTTACCCGCATGGCCACCGTCGGTCTTGGCATCATCGCAATCCTGCTGGGCATCCTGTTCGAGAAGATGAACGTCGCGTTCCTGGTGGGCCTGACGTTCGGCATCGCCGCGTCGACCAACTTCCCGGTGCTGATCATGGCCATGTACTGGAAAGACCTGACCACCAAAGGCGCGATCATCGGCGGGTTTGCCGGTCTGATTTGCGCCTTGGTACTGGTGATCCTGTCGCCTGCAGTTTGGGTGACCGTGCTGGGCCATGCCCACGCCATCTACCCCTACGACCACCCTGCCCTGTTCTCCATGCCGCTGGCGTTCCTGGTGATCGTCGTGGTGTCCAAACTCGACCGCAGCGTGCGGGCCGGCAAAGAGCGTGATGCCTACGCCGACCAGTTTGTCCGGGCCCAGACCGGCCTGGGTGCCGCCAGCGCGTCCAGCCACTGATTGAACGGGCGCGACCGTCCATGACGGACCGCGCCCATCGCCTAACCCTGTGAGGTTCACGTAATGCCCGAATTCAAAGCCCCGCTGCGCGATATGCGCTTTGTGCTGCATGAAGTGTTCGAAGCCCCGGCCTTGTGGGCGCGCCTGCCAGCCCTGGCCGATAACGTCGACGCCGCCACCGCCGATGCCATTCTCGAGGAAGCGGCCAAGGTCACCTCGCACCTGATTGCACCGCTTAATCGCAGCGGCGACGAAGAAGGCGCCCAGTGGCAGGATGGCCAGGTCAGCACGCCGACCGGTTTCAAACAGGCGTACGCCACCTATATCGAAGGAGGCTGGGTGGGCCTGTCGGGAAACGCCGAGTTCGGCGGCATGGGCATGCCGAAGATGCTCGCCGTGCAGTTCGAGGAAATGCTCTACGGTGCCAACTCCAGCTTCGCCCTGTACTCGGCACTGAGTTCCGGTGCCTGCCTGGCGCTGGATGCACACGCCAGCGACACCTTGAAAAACCTTTACCTGCCGCCCATGTACGAAGGTCGCTGGGCCGGCTCCATGTGCCTGACCGAAGCTCACGCCGGCACCGACCTGGGCCTGATCCGCACCCGCGCCGAACCCCAGGCCGACGGCAGTTTCCAGATCACCGGCAGCAAGATCTTCATTACCGGCGGCGACCAGGACCTGACCGAAAACATCATCCACCTGGTGCTGGCCAAGCTGCCTGACGCACCCGCCGGGCCAAAAGGCATCTCGCTGTTTGTGGTGCCTAAAATTCGCGTCAACGCCGACGGCTCCCTCGGCGCCGCCAACGCCGTCAGTTGCGGCTCGATCGAACACAAGATGGGCATCAAGGCTTCGGCCACCTGCGTGATCAACTTCGACGGCGCCAGCGGCTGGCTGGTGGGCGAGGCCAACAAAGGCCTGGCAGCCATGTTCACGATGATGAACTACGAACGGCTGTCCATCGGCATCCAGGGCATCGGTTGCGCTGAAGCGTCCTACCAGAGCGCGGTGACCTACGCCCGCGAGCGCGTGCAAAGCCGTGCCCCCACTGGCGCCATGGCCCCCACCCAGGTGGCCGACCCGATCATCGTCCACCCGGATGTGCGTCGCATGCTGTTGAGCATGAAAGCCATGACCGAAGGTGGCCGGGCGTTCGCCAGTTACGTGGGACAGCAACTGGACCTGGCAAAGTTCTCCGACGATGCCAGCGAGCGCGACAGTGCGCAAAACCTGGTGGCCTTGCTGACGCCAGTGGCCAAGGCGTTTTTCACCGACAGCGGCCTGGAAAGCTGCATTCACGGACAACAGGTTTTCGGTGGCCACGGCTACGTCCGCGAGTGGGGTCAGGAGCAATTGGTTCGCGACGTTCGCATCGCGCAGATCTATGAGGGCACCAACGGCATCCAGGCGCTTGACCTGCTCGGGCGCAAAGTGGTGGCCAATCATGGCGTGGTACTGCGCCAGTTCACTGACGAGATCCGCCGCTTCACGGACCAGCCCGACGCGCCCTACGCGACACAACTGCTGGATGCGGTACGGCGCCTGGAAAACCTCAGTGATTGGGTACAGGACCGGGCCGAGACCAACCGCAACGAAGTCGGCGCCGCGTCGGTGGAGTACCTGCACCTGTTCGGTTACGTCGCCTATGCCTGGCTGTGGGCACGCATGGCGCACGTGGCCGGCAAGCAGCGCAGCACCGATGAGGCGTTCTATGGCGCGAAGATCGCCACCGCCGACTTCTACATTCACCGCCTGCTGCCGCGCATCCTGAGCCTTGAGCAGTCCATACGCGCCGGCAGCGCCTCGCTGTACGGCCTGACGGCTGAGCAGTTCTAACGATTGAACCGCGCGCGGCGCCTTGCTCCTCTCATTCAGGCGTCGCGTTTTTTATTCAGCAGCCCTCGCCAGCTCGGCGAGGGTCGCCAGATCCGATTTCTCATAATAAAAACAAAGGGGCTTCACCATGGATCGTCACACCTGCAATCTCGCGACCCGACTGCTGCTGGCCGGTGGCGTCATCAGCCTCTCGGCCCCCGCTGCCGCTGATTTCATCAAGGACAGCAAAGCCAGCGTGGAATTGCGCAATTTTTACTTCAACCGCGACTTTCGCCAGGACAGCGCCGCACAATCGAAGCAGGAAGAATGGGCCCAGGGTTTCCTGATGCGCTTCGAATCGGGCTTCACTGCCGGGACCATTGGTGTCGGGTTCGACGCCATCGGCCTGCTCGGGGTCAAGCTCGACTCCAGCCCTGATCGTGCCGGCTCCGGTTTGCTCAAGCGCCATGCCGATACCCGCCAGGGCGCCCATGACGAGTACGCTGAAGTGGGCCTGACGGCCAAGGTTCGCGCGGCAAAAAGTGTACTGAAGCTGGGGACACTGTTGCCCAAGCTGCCAACCGTGCTGGCGAACGACTCACGCCTGTTGCCGCAGACCTTCCAGGGCGGCCAGTTGAGTTCGCTGGACATCCAGGGCCTGACCGCAGACGCCGGGCGCCTGACCCAGGTCAATCAACGTGATTCCTCGAACTACGAGGACATGGGCATCACCCGTACGGGCGCCAAGGGCATCATTACTCGCCACCTGGCCAGCGACAGCTTCGACTTCGCCAGCCTCAACTACAAATGGACGCCTGATCTGGCCACCGGATACAGCTACGGTCATCTGGATAATTTCTACAGCCAGCATCTGGTCAACCTGACGTACGTCCTGCCGATCACCGTGGGCCAGTCGTTAAAAACCGACCTGCGCTTCGCCCGCTCCACCGACGACGGCGGCAGCAATGTCGACAACAATGCCCTGGGCGCGATGTTCACCTACACCCTGGGCGGTCATGCCTTTGGCCTCGGCTACCAGGGCATGAGCGGCGACACCGGTTATGCCTACATAAACGGCACCGACGCGTTCCTGGTGAACTTCGTGCAAATCGGCGACTTCGCCAGCAAGGACGAAAAATCCTGGCAGGCGCGCTACGACTACAACTTTGCGGCCATGGGTATTCCCGGCCTGACCTTCATGACCCGCTACCTCACCGGCTCGGACATCGACCTGGGCAACAACCGGCCTGAAGGCAAGGAATGGGAGCGCGATACCGATATCGGCTACGTGGTGCAGAGTGGGCCGCTGAAGAATGTCGGGCTGAAATGGCGCAACGCGACAGTGCGCTCGACCAACTTTGGCAGTGACCTGGATGAAAACCGCCTGATTGTCAGTTATACCCTGCCGATCTGGTAAGCAATGCCTCGTCCCCACCCTTAGGGGACGATTTACCGGGGGCGCACCGGCTGGTAAAGGCGCTCTCGAGGGCACGGGCGATGAGAGTAGGATAAGATGCCTGCAAACCAGGCTCGCCGCGAGACGCCCCGCATGACCGATATCACCCCCCGCCTGATCAAGAAGTACCCCAACCGCCGACTCTATGACACCCACACCAGCAGTCACCTGACGCTGGCGGACATTCGTCAACTGGTCGTCGACAAGGTGCCGTTCCAGGTCGTCGACGCCAAAAGCGGCGAAGACCTGACGCGCAGCATCCTGCTGCAGGTGATCCTGGAAGCTGAAAGCGGTGGCGAGCCGATCTTCACCAGCGAGATGCTGATGGGCATTATCCAGTTCTACGGGCCCTATCAGGGTGTGCTCGGCAGTTACCTGGACAAGAGCATCCAGACCGTTATCGACATCCAGTCCCAGACGGGCGCGCAGTCTTCCGAAGCCTGGAGTACCTTCATGCACCAGCAGGCTCCCGTGATGCAGGACTTGATGCGCCAGTATGTCGATCAGTCCAAGGCGCTGTACCTCAATACCCAGAATCTATTTGGCATGTTTGGCGCAACGCCGGATGCCAAAGGCGGCCCGAAAAAAAATGGCGACGGGGAATAAACCCGTCGCCATCGGTGCAGCTGGCCTGAACTGACTTACTTGTTACCGCTGGTAGCCTTGCCGCCGGCTCCTGGCGCGGCTTTTCCCGGCGCTGCGCTCGCGGCGTCGAAACCACTCTGAGCCACATCGGCCGCCTGCTTCGCGGCTTTTTGTGCGCTTTCAAAGACCGTACCGGCGTTGGCCAGGCCCGACTTGAAAGCGGCAACTACCGGTTCCGAACCCGCTGGCGCGTTCTTGCTCAAGGTTTCCACGAACTCTTCAACCTGCCGGGTGCCGGATTCGACCTGGCTGGAGGTCAGTTTGGCGATGTCCGACTGGGTGTCGACGATCAGCGCCTGGACCTGACGGTTGAACTCGGCCAGGCGTTCGCCCTGTGCACTTGGTTGGGTCAACGAAGCCTGCAGCTCGGCAAAACCCTGAGGATCACGCACAGACAGCAACTTGCGAACGCCTTCGAAGTGTTCCTCGGTGGAGTCGCGCAGGGCCTTGAACTGCAACTGGCTCAGCTGCTCGACGCTGGCGAAGACTTTGCCGCTGATCTGCTGCAAAAGGTCGAGGTTGGCTTTCTGGGCGGTTTGCAGTTTTTCCGGGTTGAAAAAAGACATGCTGGAATCTCCTGGTACTGAATGCCCTGAGAGGGCCAAGGGCGCGACGGCGATCCTGCCAGTCATCGCGATAGCGGCGATATTGCAGTGCACAAATCTGTTTGGCAATGAGTATTTTGTGCAGCGCACAATAAATCGTGGTGACCTTGAGTGTTTTGACGATAGACTCCAGCCACTGAGCGCTTCCGACAAGCCCCCATTAATCGCAGCAATGTTTTCGGAGCGCTTTCCATGCAGGTCGGCAGGAGCACACCATGAACCAGGCAGGAAATATTGCAGCGCACGATAAAGACCTTACAGCAGCGCCCGGTCTGTTCGATCACCTGAGTCATCTGCAGCAACTCAACCTGCACAATGTGCTGGGCGCCGTGAACGCGCGCCAGGCCAGCACCCTGGCGTCCTCACGGTTGGAACAACTCAGGCAGCCCTCGGCTGCCGACTGGCAGGACTACCTGACCGACCTTGGCCAACGCAGCCTGTTGTTCTGGGATACCTTGCGCCAGCGCGGCGACAACACCCTGGCTCACGAACGCGCCGGGCGTCCACTGCTGCTCAAGTTCGAGTACGAAGTGCTACAGGCCGGCGAGCAACTGCCCCGCCCGGTCAACTATTCGCTGCTCAAAATCGTCGATGCATCGGCACCAGCAAGCGACCCCGACCAGCAGCCAGTGGTGATCATCGATCCGCGGGGCGGCCATGGCTCGGGCATTGGCGGCTTCAAACAGGATTCGCTGATCGGCGAGAGCCTGCGCGCCGGTCACCCCACCTACTTCATCTCGTTCAGTCATGCGCCAAGCCCCGGGCAAACCCTGGCAGACATCGTTCAGGCCGAAGCGCAATTCATCGAGATGGTCAGCGCCAGACACCCCGACAGTGCCAAGCCGGTGGTCATCGGCAACTGCCAGGCAGGCTGGGCCTTAATGAGCCTGGCGGCCTCCAGGCCGGAGCTGCCGGGCTTGATCATCATCAATGGCGCGCCGCTGTCCTATTGGGCTGGCACCCATGGGCGCAATCCGCTGCGTTACTGCGGCGGGCTGTTGGGCGGTGGCTGGATGGCGCGCCTGGGCAGCGACCTGGGCAACTCGCGTTTCGACGGCGCCTGGCTGGTAAGCAATTTCGAAAGCCTGGACCCGGCCAATGCCTGGTGGGGCAAGTATTATCACCTGTTCAGCGAAGTCGATGGCGAGGCCGAGCGCTTCCTCGACTTTGAACGCTGGTGGGGCAGCCCGACCCTGCTCAACGGCGAAGAAATCGAGATGATCGTTGACCAACTGTTCATCGGCAATCAGCTGTCCGGCGGAGTCGGGCGCAAAAGCAATGGCCTGGACCTCAAGCGCATCGAAGTGCCGGTGGTGGTGTTCTACTCCTGTGGCGACAACATCACTTCGCCGCAACAGGCACTGGACTGGATCACCGACCTCTATCCCAGCGATCTCGCCCTGGACGACGCCGGTCGCACTATCGTTTATCTGCGCCATGCCAGCATCGGGCACCTGGGCATCTTTGTCTCCGGCGAAGTGGCCCGGCGCGAGCACCGCGAGCTGCTGGGAGCGGTCGATACCATCAATGCCCTGCCCCCTGGCCTGTATGAAATGTTGATCGAGGACCTGCCAGAAGATGCGCCGAATCCCTATCGCGTCAGCTTCGAACCGCGCAGGATCGCCGACATTCATGGCGATGTTGAAACACCGCAGGCTGACGATCGCGAATTCGCCCTGGTCGAACGCACCTCGACCTTCAACAACAACCTCTACGATGCCTGCGTTCGTCCGTGGCTGCGCCAGTTGATCAACGAACCCGGCGCCGAACTCATCCGCCGGGCCCATCCTTTTCATCAGCAGCAATTGCTCTGGAGCAGCCTCAACCCTGCCTTGTGGTGGGTGGCGGCAGGCGCGGCCAAGGCCCGCCGGGATCGCCAGTGCGTCCGCGCGAACAACCCGTTGCTGGCGTGGCAGGACTTGTATTCGGATCAACTGCAGGATTCCCTGAACGGCTACCGCGACCAGCGTGATGCTGCCCAGGAAATGAGCTTCTATGGGGTGTATGGCGCCCTCAATGGTCTGCTCGGCGATCGTTGACGCACCAGGGCCGCGTCAGACCGGCGCGGCTCGCTCGATCTCG
The DNA here is from genome assembly GCF_040310305.1 of Pseudomonas sp. HY13-MNA-CIBAN-0226. NCBI lineage: Bacteria > Pseudomonadati > Pseudomonadota > Gammaproteobacteria > Pseudomonadales > Pseudomonadaceae > Pseudomonas > Pseudomonas sp. HY13-MNA-CIBAN-0226. Next base: position 26,849 of record NZ_JBEOPS010000027.1, on the reverse strand, counting down.
AACGATTGATCGGCGCGGTACTGCCCCGGCGTCATGCCAAACCAGCGGCTGCAGGCCTTGTTGAAGCTGCTGTGGTCATGAAAACCCAGCAGATACGCCACACGCTTCATGTTGAAGTGGGAGTGACGCAGGTAGAAATCCGCCAATTGTCGGCGCACTGCATTCTGCACATCCTTGAATTGCGTCCCATCCTTTTCCAGGGCCCGTTGCAGGGTGCGCTTGCTGAAATTCAGCGCTGCAGCAATGGATTCCATGTCGCAAAGCCCCTGCCCCTGACTCAAGCGCTCGGTGATCAGCGCGCGAATCCTGCCGACGATGGTGAAGCCGAACAGCAGGTCCAGTTGCGCCTCGGCAAAACTGTCGTGCAGGACCGCCAACGCTTCGTTGGCCATGCTCAACGGCCGCAGCAGCTCCTGGCCGTCGAACAGGATGCTGTCGTAAGCCGAGCCAAACTGCAGGTCGCAGCCAAACAGGCGTTTATGTTCCGAGGTGTCCTCGGGTTCGGGATAGCTGAATTCCACACTCAGCGGTTGCGGTAATTTGCCATCACCCAGCCAGCGGCAGATGCCGAGCAATGATGCCAGACCGGCATCGGCGTACTGCCGGGGCTTGATCGAGCCCGATTGTTGATGATCGAGGGAAGCCAGGCGATAGTGTCCCTGCTCCGGGACGAAAAACAGGCTGAAGCCGGTGCCGATCAATGGGCTGAATCGCACCAGGCGCTCAAGGGCGCGTTTCAGGTTGAGGCTGGACATCATGGTGTAGCCGACAATCTGGAAGCTGCCTGGATGAAAATGCCCGTACGCCTTGAGGCCGATGTCCGGGTCCGCGGCAGCCTGGGCCGCCAGTTGCCACAGGCGATAAATCACCCTGCGCTCGCACAGCGCTCCAGGGACACTGGCGAGGCTCATGTCCAGCCCGGCGACCTGGCACAGGCTGGCAACGTCGAGTCCCTCGGCCGAGAGCGTATTGACCAGCACATTGGCATAGCCCGAGCTCATTCTGTACATGGCGTTCTCGATGACGTAAGTACTGGGCGCTTTCAAGGGATGATAAGCGGCGGCCTGGTTGGGGGTATTGATCTGCGTCGGTTTCTGCGACCCATTGATCCTTGACCGCACACTCGCGGACCAGGCCGCTGGCACCGGCAACACCACTTGGCTGCTTGGCGCCGTTGGACACCAGACAGTCACCTGGCAACACTTCCGCACGGCCCGCCCATCACCAACAATCCCCCATCTTGCAGCGCAAAACAACAAAAGCAACGGACGTCAGGAAGTCGGTTGGTCGTATTGCGTTGTTCACGACTGTTATGGGTGGAAATTAATGGACAGCAAAGCGCAAACCTTCAACAGTTACTGGTCCGGCCAGGTGCCCTTTATCGCCAATTTTGCACTGCAACAGTTACGCCTGTGGGTCAGCACCAATCCCTGGTTCACCGGGCAGGATTACCACGCCTGGTTCGACCTGCCTCGGGCAACGCTGGACACCCTCCAATCCGACTACCAGCAGCAATGGGCAGAACTCGGCCAGCGGGTGCTGAGCGGGCAGCCCTTCAGTTTCCAGGACCGGCGTTTCGCCAGCGACAATTGGAGCCAGCCGCTGTACGGCTCCCTCGCCGCGTTTTACCTGCTCAACGCCGGCTTCCTGCTCAAGCTGCTTGAACATTTGCCGATCGAAACCAGGAAGCCGCGCCAGCGCCTGCTCTATCTGGTGGAGCAAGCCATCGCAGCGGGCGCACCGAGCAATTGCCTGGCAAGCAACCCCGACGCGCTGCAACGGGTGGTCGAGACAGGGGGCAGCAGCCTGCTGACAGGTTTGCTGCACCTTGCAAGCGATCTGCAGGAAGGCAAGATGCGCCAGTGCGACCGCGATGCATTTCAAGTAGGCGTCGACCTGGCCAACACGCCGGGTGAGGTGGTGTTCGAGAACGAGTTGTTCCAGCTGATCCAGTACTACCCGCAAGCACAAACCGGCTACCGGCGCCCCGTCTTCATCGTCCCGCCGTCGATCAACAAGTTCTACATCCTCGACCTGCGCCCGGACAACTCCATGGTCGGTCACCTGCTGCAGCAAGGCCATCCGGTGTTCCTGATGTCCTGGCGCAACTTCGATCAGGCGCATGCCGGCACTACCTGGGACGATCTGATCGACACCGGCATCGTCAAGGCGCTGCAGGTCACCCGTGAAATCAGCGGCGAGCAGCGCCCCCATTGCGTAGGTTTTTGCATCGGCGGCACCCTGCTCAGCACGGCACTGGCGGTGCTGGCGGCGCGCGGCGACCGGGAGATTGCCAGCGTGAGCCTGCTCACCACCTTCCTCGACTACCTGGATACCGGCCCCATCGACATATTCGTCGACGAACAACTGGTGGCTTACCGCGAGCGCACCATTGGCGGCAGCAACGGCCCGATCGGCCTGTTCAAGGGCGAGGACATGGGCAACACCTTCTCGCTGCTGCGCCCCAACGACCTGTGGTGGAACTACAACGTCGACAAATACCTCAAGGGCCAGAAACCCAATGCCCTGGACCTGCTGTTCTGGAACAACGACAGCACCAATCTGCCTGGCCCCATGTACTGCTGGTACCTGCGGCATACCTATCTGCAAAATGACCTCAAGTCCGGCGAACTGGAGTGCTGCGGAGTCAAGCTGGACCTGCGCGCGATTGACGCGCCCGCCTACATCCTCGCGACCCACGACGATCACATCGTGCCGTGGCGCAGCGCCTACGCCAGCACCCAATTGCTCAGCGGCCCCACCCGATTCGTGTTGGGGGCATCCGGCCATATTGCGGGCGTAATCAATCCACCTGCCCGTGAAAAACGCCACTACTGGACCCAGGAGCAGATCACCAGCGACCCTGACGTCTGGTTCGACAATGCCCGGCAGCAACCCGGAAGCTGGTGGAACGACTGGTTTGCGTGGCTGGCCGATCAATCCGCCGAGCGCGAGCCGGCGATGCAGCAGATGGGAAATGCCCAATACCCGCCACTGGAGCCGGCCCCTGGACGCTATGTGATGCAGTGATTGCAGACAAAGGCGCCCAAGGCTCGCCCCCACGAGGGTTGGGCGTTTATCATGGGCGCCATACCACCCCTGCCTTCTATGAGCACCTGCATGACTTTCGATTTCGATCAGGTCCACGACCGCCACGCTACCGGCAGTACCAAATGGAGCCGCTACCCCGACGATGTCTTGCCTATGTGGGTCGCCGACATGGACTTCGCCGCGCCGCCGGTGATCATCCAGGCGCTGCAAAAACGCCTGGAACATCCTCTGCTGGGGTATAGCGTGTGCCAGGATAATCTGCGCGAGGCCATCGTTGCCGATCTGTGGCACAAATATGCCTGGCGCGTCGATCCTCAGGCCCTGGTGTTCCTGCCGGGCGTGGAGTCGGGTTTCAACATGGCATTGAAAGCGCTGGTCAAGGCGCAGCAGAATGTCGTGGTGCAGGTGCCCAATTACCCGCCGCTGCGCCATGCACCGGGCCACTGGGGGCTGAACAAGGTTGAACTGGGGTTCGACTTGCAGGCCGATGGCAGCTTCACCACGCCGCTGGACAGCTTGCGCCAGTCATTGCAAGGCGGCGGCGCCCTGCTGTTGAGCAACCCGCACAACCCGCTGGGCAAAGCTTTTCCGCGCGAAGAACTGCAAGCGATTGCCGACATCTGCCTGGAGCAGGACGCCTGGATCATCTCCGACGAGATCCACGCCGAACTGTGCTTTGACGGTCGGGTGCACGTGCCCACGGCGTCCCTGAGCGAGGCCATCTCCCGGCGCACCATCACCTTGATGTCGGCGAGCAAGGCCTACAACATCGCCGGCCTCAAGACCTCGTTCATGATCATTGATGACGCGGCTGTGCGTGCCCAGGTCAATCACGCGCGCTGTGGCATGGTCGACAGCGTCAACCCGCTGGGGCTGGAAGCCACGCGCGTCGCCTACAGCGAAGCCGCACCCTGGCTGGCCGAGCTCAAGACTTACCTGCAGGCCAACCGCGACTGGCTGGTGGACGCGGTTCGCACGCGCCTGCCGGGTATCAGCATGAACGTGCCGCAAAGCACCTACCTGGCCTGGCTCGATTGCTCGGCGCTGGGCCTGGCCAATCCGCAGCAGTTTTTCCTGCAGCAGGCCAAGGTCGGGTTGAGTGCAGGGCTGGACTTCGGTGACGACCACCAACAGTTCGTGCGCCTCAACTTCGGTTGCCCGCGTTCGTTGCTCGAAGAAGGTATCGCCCGGATGGAACGCAGCCTCAACACTTGATCAGTTGATCAACTGTGGGAGCAAAGCTTGCTCCCACAGAACCTCACCAGCTGCTGGACCTCCACCTACAGAACCTCGCCAGCTGCTGGACCTCCATCACAGAATCCCGGCAGGTGCCCAACCGGCCAGATAATTGGGTAATATGTCGCCCCTTCCCCGCAGCCCTGCTCTGCACCTGCCGAATAAGCCGACTCCATGCCTTTCGAACTCAGCGTTGACCTTACCACCCTGGCCATTCTCGCCGTCGTAGCCTTTATTGCCGGTTTCATCGACGCCATTGCCGGCGGTGGCGGGCTGTTGACCACTCCGGCCCTGCTCACGGCCGGGTTGCCGCCGCACCTGGTACTGGGCACCAACAAGCTCAGCTCGACCTTCGGCTCGGCCACGGCCAGTTTCACTTTCTACCGGCGCAAGCTGTTCCACCCGCGCCAATGGGTGCACGCGATTGTCGGCACACTGATCGGCGCGCTGACCGGCGCCGTGGTTGCGCACTACCTGCCGGCCGAATGGCTGAACAAGATGCTCCCGGTGATCGTGTTTGCCTGCGGCCTGTACCTGTTGTTCGGGGGCACGCCCAAGGCGCCGCTGGACAGCAACGCGCCGATCAGGAAAAAGTGGCAGTCGACCCAAGGCTTCACCCTCGGTTTCTACGACGGCGTGGCCGGGCCAGGCACGGGCGCGTTCTGGACCGTGAGCAGTCTGCTCATGTATCCCATCGACTTGGTGAAGGCCAGTGGCGTGGCGCGCAGCATGAACTTCGTCAGCAACATTGCGGCGCTGTCGGTGTTCGTGTTTTCCGGGCAGGTGGACTGGATCATCGGCCTGAGCATGGGCCTGTCGGTGATGGTCGGGGCGTTTTTCGGTGCTCGCACCGCCATCAGCGGCGGCGCGAAGTTCATTCGCCCGGTGTTCATCACCGTGGTGCTGGGCTTGACCGTGCGGTTAGCCTGGCAGCACTGGTTCAGCGTGGCCTAAACGCCGCGCCACATAAACGTCGATCAGGTAACGGGCAATCGAGCGTGACGCTGGCAACGGCGGCAGCTCGTGCACGTTGAACCACTGGGCGTCTTCGATCTCGTCCTCCTGGCAGACAATTTCGCCCCCGGCGTATTCCGCGTGGAAGCCCAGCATCATCGAATGCGGGAACGGCCAGCACTGGCTGCCCAGGTACTGGATGTTCTTCACTTCGATCTGCACTTCCTCGCGCACCTCGCGCACCAGGCACTCTTCGGCCGACTCCCCGGGCTCGGCAAACCCCGCCAGCGTGCTATAGACCCCGGCAACAAAACGCGGTGAGCGCGCCAGCAGGATTTCATCGCCGCGGGTGATCAGTACGATCATGCTCGGGGAGATGCGCGGGTAGCTGCGCAAATCGCAGGGCTGGCAATACATCGCGCGTTCCCGAGGCACCTGCACCATCGCCTGCCCGCAATTGCCACAGAAACGGTGCTCGCGTGCCCAGGTGCCAATTTGCGCGGCGTAGCCCAGCACCTTGTAGAGCGTGTGATCGCCTTCGAGCATGAAGGCGCGCAAGCCCTTCCAGCCACAGCCGGGCACTTCACTGGTGCTCCGCAGCTCCAGCAGATAGACCGGCTCGCCGTCGAGATGGCCGATCCCATGCTCGGCGAGGATCGGCAGGTCCTGGCGCTTGAGCCATTCCCGAGGGAAGAGCGCGCCATTATCGTCATACAGAAAGCCTTCGGGGCTGCGAGCCACGGCCCAGCCCCCGGGTTTGTCGGTGTCCAGTACTGCAGTGGTCCAACGTGAAGTCATGGTTAACTCAATCCAGAAATTCGGGTTTCTGTTTGCTCATGTGGGCCGCCATGGCCACGCGCAAGTCAGTGGATTGGAGCATTGCAGCGTTCCAGGTGGCAACGTATTCCAGGCCATCATCGATACGGTGGTCGCGCATGTAGCTGATCATCTCCTTGGTGCCGGTGATGGCGATCGGCGACTTGCTGGCGATTTCGCGGGCAATGCCCAGCACGCCGTCGAGCAGGCTGTCCTTGTCGCTGTAGATGCGATTGACCAGGCCGATGTCGCGCGCTTCCTCGGCGCCAAATGAGCGGCCAGTGTAAGCCAGTTCACGCAGCATGCCGTCACCGATGATGCGCGGCAAGCGTTGCAGGGTGCCAACGTCGGCCGCCATGCCGATGTCGATTTCCTTGATCGAAAACTGTGCGTCCTGCGCGGCATAGCGCATGTCACAGGCGGCAATCAGGTCGATCGCGCCGCCCAGGCAATAACCCTGGATGGCCGCGAGCACCGGTTTGCGGCAGTTATCGACAGCCGTGAATGAGGCTTGCAGGGCCAGGATCTTGCGTCGCAGCAGGCGCGCATTGCGTCCGACGTCCTTGCCCAGCTCGTTGGCGACGCCGGCCAGCATCATCAGGTCGATGCCCGAGGAAAAGTGCTTGCCTGCACCACTGATCACCACTGCGCGCACTTCGTCGGTGTCGTCGATCCACTGGAAGATCTCGATGATCTCGCTCCAGAACGCCGCGTTCATCGAGTTGATCTTTTCTGGACGATTGATCTGCACATGGGCGACTTTATCCGCCAGTTCTACGGTGAACGCGGTGTACTGGGACATGGCAGTGATCCTTTACCTGGCAAAAAAGAGGCCCGAACTATAACAAGGCACCCGGTGCTGCAGTAAGGCAGCGCTTCAGCCAAATGCGGGACTGGCCAACCCGCACCACAACAGTGCAACGAAACTGTCACACCTGGTCCATTATTGTGACTAGCCGGTCACATTGTGAGGCGTCACGCACAATAAAACTGCCCTTCGTCGGTGCGATCACCCTTCGTCAGGCTCAGCCGTTACCCTTTGAAAAGGATTGTCGAACAATTTTCCCAAATGGACTGGCCCGCTCTAGGTTCTGGCCTAGACTCCTTTTTGCCGGTTAAAACCGGTTAGTCACAACCGGGAAAATTAGAAGAAACTTTTGCCGCTGGCGCAAGGTCAGCTTAAAGGTGGGTGTGTTGCGACTGGTTCGATCTTTGCAACAGCCCTCTCCAGCCACTGTGCTTTATCGCGTTGGCAGCGTTTGCTCACCGATGCGTAGCGCGTTTGCGCCCGGCCATAGGGACAGGCCATCGAACATCGTTGGTGCCAGACCGAGAATTAGATCAACAACACGGGAGATTCATATGATCAGTGCGGCTTTAGATATTCAGGGAGAACGTGCTCATCAGCAGGTCGGCGAGTCGAGCACCGTAGTCAATGCGCAATCCGCTGCACCGGTTAACGTGACCAGTCCACGCAAACTGCCACCGGTAACCAGTCAGAATCCGAACAAGAAACGCGTCTTGTTCGTGACCTCCGAGATCGCCGATCTGGTCAAGACTGGCGGCCTGGGCGACGTTTCCGCCGCTCTGCCGCGGGCGATGGCGCATCTGCACGACGTGCGCGTGCTGATCCCCGGGTACCCGCAGGTGCTCCACAGCGAAAACCCGATTCACATCATCGGTGAGCTGGGCGGTCATGCTGCCCTGCCGCCTTGCAAGATCGGGCGCATGGACATGCCTGATGGCCTGGTCATCTACGTACTGATCTGCCCCGAGCTTTACGAGCGCGAAGGTTCGCCCTACGGCGCCAACAACGGTCGCGACTGGCCGGACAACCATATTCGCTTTGCCCGCCTGGGCCTGGCCGCTGCAGATATCGCAGCCAACCTGGCGCAGATTCACTGGTGCCCGGACCTGGTGCATGCCCACGACTGGCCAGCCGGCCTGGCGCCGGCCTACATGCATTGGCGTGGACAGCGCACCCCGACGCTATTCACCATCCACAACCTGGCCTATCAAGGTGTCACCAGCCTGGGTTCGTGCCCTGAACTGGGGATTCCCACCCATGCCCTGCAACAGGAAGGCATGGAGTTCTACGGCAAGATGTCGTTCCTCAAGGCTGGCATGGCTTACGCCAGCCACATCACTACGGTCAGTGCGACCTACGCCCAGGAAATCACTACGCCGGACTTCGGCTGTGGCCTCGACGGTTTCCTCGCTGCCAAGACCCAGCAAGGCCTGCTGAGCGGCATTCCAAACGGCATCGACGAGAGCTGGGACGCGGCGACCGATCCGCATCTGTTCTGCCCGTTCACCATTGGCGACTGGGACGGCAAGGCGGTGAATGCCGACCATGTACGCGAGCTGTTTGGCCTGGACGATTCCGAAGGCCCGCTGTTTGCGGTGGTTTCGCGGCTGGTCTACCAGAAAGGCCTGGACCTGACCGAAGCCGTCTCCGAATACATCGTCAAATCCGGCGGCCAGATCGCCATCATCGGTCGTGGCGAACCGGAAGAAGAGCAAGCCATGCGCGAGCTGGCCCTGCGCTTCCCCGGCCAGATCGGCGTGCGCATCGGCTTCAATGAAACCGACGCCCGGCGCATGTTTGCCGGCAGCGATTTCCTGCTGATGCCTTCGCGCTACGAACCCTGCGGCCTGAGCCAGATGTACGCCCAACGCTTCGGCTCCTTGCCGGTGGCACGCAATACCGGTGGATTGGCCGACACCATTGAAAACGGCGTCACCGGTTTCCTCTTCGACGAATCCACCGCAGAAAGCTATCAGGAGGCCCTGAGCCGCGCGTTCAAGGTATTTGCCTACCCGGACCTGCTCAACGCCATGCGCTGCCGTGCCATGGCTGCACCCTTCAACTGGTGCAAGGCCGTTGAACCCTACGCCGAACTCTACGAACAACTGGTCGCCAAGGCGCTGGGAAAATCGCACCGACAATAAGAGGTTTTTACCAGATGCCGTTACGGACCCTTGAAACCTGGCCCCACGGCGCAATTATGCTGGACGCACAACACACGCGTTTTGCCTTGTGGGCGCCAGATGCGTTTGACGTCAGCGTCGAACTGGAAGATGGACAATCCTTACCGCTGCTGCCCCAGGCCCATGGCTGGTTCGTGATCGAGACGCGCTGCCCCCCCGGCACGCGTTACCGCTACAACATCGACGGCGAGTTGCAAGTGCCTGACCCGGCATCCCGGGCACAGTCCGGCGACCTGCACCTGCACAGCGTGGTGGTCGACCCCGTTGCCTATCAGTGGCAACACACCCGCTGGCAAGGTCGGCCGTGGCACGAGGCGGTGATCTACGAGCTGCACGTGGGTGCACTCGGTGGCTTCAGTGGCGTCGAGCAGCACCTGGCGCGGCTGGTCGACATGGGTATCACTGCAATTGAGCTGATGCCCCTGGCGCAATTCCCCGGGGAGCGTAACTGGGGCTACGACGGGGTCTTGCCCTACGCGCCCCAAGCCTCCTACGGCACTCCGGAACAACTCAAGCACCTGATCGATACCGCCCACGGCCTTGGCCTGGCGGTGATTCTCGACGTGGTCTACAACCACTTCGGCCCGGATGGCAATTACCTGCATCGTTACGCCAAGGGCTTCTTCAACGAAGACAAACACACGCCCTGGGGGGCCGCCATCGACTTCCGTCGCCGCCAAGTGCGCGACTTCTTCATCGACAACGCCCTGATGTGGCTGATGGAGTACCGCTTCGACGGCTTGCGGCTCGACGCCGTGCACGCCATCGAAAGCCCGGATTTCCTGCAGGAACTGGCACAACGCATCCGCCAGCAGACGGCTCCCGGAAGGCACGTGTGGCTGATGCTGGAGAACGAACACAATCAGGCCAGCCTCCTCGAGGAAGGATTCGATGCCCAGTGGAACGACGATGGCCATAACGCCCTGCACGTGTTGATCACTGGTGAAACCGATGCGTATTACGCCGACTACGCCGAACAGCCGACCCGGCAATTGGCGCGCTGCCTGAGCGAAGGCTTTGTGTTCCAGGGCCATGTCAACCGCCACGGCCAAACCCGCGGTGAACCCAGCGGCCACCTGGAACCCACTGCGTTCGTGCTGTTCCTGCAGAACCACGACCAGATCGGCAATCGTGCCTTCGGCGAACGCCTGCACCAGCTCGCACACCCGGATGCCCTGCACGCTGCTACCGCGTTGCTGCTGTTGTCGCCGATGATTCCGCTGATGTTCATGGGCGACGAGTTCGGTGCCGAAGAGCCATTTCTGTTCTTCACCGATCACCACGGCGAACTGGCAGAGGTGGTACGCGAAGGCCGGCGTAACGAGTTCGCAGCCTTCAGTGCATTCGCTGACCCGGAAAAACGCGAGCGCATCCCCGACCCTAATGCACCGCAGACATTCGAAGCATCGATTCCAGACCTGACACCCGCTGAAACCCCGGCCATCCATGCGTTGTATCGGCGCCTGCTAAGCCTGCGCCATGCGCAGATCGTGCCGCGCCTGCCAGGCACGCGCTCCCTGGGCGCCCAAGTGTTGGCCCACGCCGCGGTGAGCGCACGATGGCGCATGGGCGATGGCAGTGAGCTACGCATTGACCTGAACCTCGGCAACACGCCCGTGGTCCACACTTCTCAGGCCGGTGCCCAGGTGTTGTTCGAACACCCGGCACACGCGACCAGCCTGTTGGATCAGGGGCAACTCGCCCCGTATAGCGCGCTAGTCAGCCTCAAGGCCGCAGCCCCTTTGCTACCCCCGGATGGAGAGCGCCAATGAGTGATGCGCAACTGGAAATACTTGCCAGCCGCGCCGGTCTGGCAGTCGACTGGATCGACGCCAACGGCCGCCCGCAAAAAGTTGCCCCTGCAGTACTACGCAATGTCCTGACCGGTCTCGGCCACCCCGCCGGCACCGCCCTGGAAATTGACGCCAGCCTGCTGCAGTTGCAGGAAGTCCAGCAAACCCGCCACCTGCCGCCGATGCTCACGGCGGATGTGGGTGTCGGGGTCGATCTGGCGCGCTACTTCGAGCCCGAGACCCCGTGTGAAATCCACCTCGAGGACGGCTCTCGGCTCAACCTGAAGCTGGATGCCAATTCAGTGTTGCCGGGCCTGGTACCGGTCGGTTATCAACACGTCAGCATCGATGGCCAGCAATTTACTTTGGCCGTCGCGCCAGCCCGCTGTTACAGCGTCGGCGATGCGGTAGACAACCCGATTCCCCGCGCCTGGGGCTTGAGCGTGCAGTTGTACTCCCTGCGCCGCCCGGGCGATGGCGGTTTCGGTGATACCCAGGCCCTCGAAGACCTGGCCCGAGTGGCCGGGGAACGGGGTAGCGACGCCTTGGCGATTAGTCCGCTGCACGCCATGTTCAGCAGCGACACCCAACGCTACAGCCCGTATTCGCCGTCCAGCCGCCTGTTCCTGAACAGCCTGTACGCCGCGCCCGGCGCCATTCTGGGTGAGCGGGCGGTGCGCGCCGCCATCGACGCCACCGGCCTGGCCGCCGAGTTCAAGCACCTCGAAGAACTGGCGCTGATCGACTGGCCGGTTGCCGCCGAGGCCAAGCATCGACTGTTGCAGGCATTGTACGAAGGGTTTGTGCAGGGTGAGCATCCATTGCATCCCGACTTCAGCAGCTTTCGCCACGCCGGCGGCGAGGCTCTGGAAAATCATTGCCGTTTCGAAGCCATCCAGGAGTCTCGCGCAGCCAAGGGTGAAGCGCTCGACTGGCGCGAGTGGCCCGAGCAATGGCAAGACCCGCGCAGCGCTGCGCTGGCCGAATTTGCCGAAGAAAATGCCGGACGCATCGGCTTTTTCGCTTTCTGCCAATGGCTGATTACCCGTTGCCTGGAACGCGCACAAACAGCGGCCCGCGGCAGCGGCATGAGCATCGGCCTGATCGCCGACCTTGCTGTAGGCGCCGATGGCGGTGGCAGCCAGGCCTGGAGTCGCCAGGATGAGTTGCTCGCGTCCCTGACAGTGGGCGCGCCACCGGACATTTTGAATCGCACCGGCCAGGGCTGGGGCATTTCCGCGTTCTCGCCGGAAGGTCTCGTGCGCAACGGCTTTCGCGCATTCATTGAAATGCTGCGGGCCAACTTTGCCCACGCCGGCGGCCTGCGCATCGATCACGTGATGGGCCTGCAACGGTTATGGGTGATCCCCAATGGCGCGTCGCCTGCCGATGGTGCCTACCTCTACTATCCGGTGGATGACCTGCTGCGCCTGCTGACCCTGGAATCCCATCGGCACCAGGCCATCGTCCTCGGTGAAGACCTCGGCACAGTGCCTGAGGGTCTGCAGGAAAAACTCATCGCCCGCTCGATACTCGGAATGCGGGTGTTGCTGTTTGAACAGGATAACGCGCAGTTCAAGTCGATCCTCGATTGGCCGGACAATGCCCTGGCCACCACCAGCACCCATGACCTGCCGACGCTCAACGGCTGGTGGCACGGCCGCGACATCGACTGGAATGCCCGCCTCGGCATGACCGACGCCAGCAGTGAAATCGAATGGCGTCGCCACCGCGAACGTGAGCGTGAAGGCTTGCGCCGAGTGCTGGGCGAAGACCCGCAGAACTTTCGCGAAGAGTCCCATGAAACCGACCAGGTGCTCGACGCCAGTGTGCGCTTCCTGGGCCATACGCGCGCGCCATTGGTGCTGTTGCCGCTGGAAGACGCCTTGGGCATCGAGCAGCAGGCCAACCTGCCCGGCACCATTAACACCCATCCAAACTGGAGCCGGCGTTTGCCGGGCTACAGCGAGGCATTACTCGATGACCCCGATGCCGCCCGGCGTCTGGAACTGCTCGCCTGTGCGCGACTTCAAGCCGGTGAGCGTGACCAATGAACCAACCATTAATCCAACCGTTGCGCGCGACTTTGCGCTTGCAGTTCCATAAAGACTTCACCCTGGATCAGGCGGTGCCCCTGGTGCCTTATTTCGCCAGTCTGGGCATCAGCCACGTGTACGCCTCGCCCCTGCTCGCAGCGCGCGCCGGGTCCATGCATGGCTACGATGTGGTGGACCCGACCCAGGTCAACCCGGAACTGGGCGGCGAACCTGCGTTGCGCCGCCTGGTAGCGGCCTTGCGTGAACAGAACATGGGGCTGATCCTCGACATCGTTTCCAATCACATGGCCGTCGGCGGCAGTGACAATCCCTGGTGGCTGGACTTGCTTGAATGGGGACGCCTGAGCCCCCACGGCGAGTTCTTCGATATCCAGTGGCATTCCCCCGACCCCTTGATGGAAGGCCAGTTGCTGCTGCCGTTTCTGGGCAGCGACTACGGCGTGGCATTGCAGGAAGGCACCTTGCCCCTGAGATTCGATCCCCAGCGCGGCTCGTTCCATGTCGAGCACTACGATCATCACTTCCCGATCTGCCCGAACAGCTACGGCGAGTTGCTCAGGAGCGATGACGAGCCGCTCAAATTCCTCGCCGATCGCTTCTCTGCCCTGAGCTACCAGACCGACGCCCACAGCCTGGCAGTACCGCTCAAGGAAGAGCTGCGCGAACTGGCCAGGGACCCGGCCATCCTGCAGCGCATCGAGCAGAATCTGCAAGGTTATGACTCGCAGACACCTGAGGGTTTTGAGCGCCTGCACTTGCTGCTCGAGCGCCAGAGCTACCGCCTTGCCAGTTGGCGAACAGCGGGTGATGACATCAACTGGCGGCGCTTTTTCGACGTCAACGAACTCGGTGGCCTGCGCGTCGAGCGTCCGGCCGTCTTCGAGGCGACCCACGCGAAGATTTTCGAGCTGGTGGCCGAAGGCCTGATCGACGGGCTGCGCATCGACCATATTGACGGCCTGGCCGACCCGCGTGGCTATTGCCGCAAACTGCGGCGTCGGGTCGACTCGCTGTCGCCCGAGCGCCACCTGCCAATCTACGTCGAGAAGATCCTCGGTGAAGGCGAAGCGCTGCATCGCGACTGGTCGGTGGACGGCACCACGGGCTACGAGTTCATGAACCAGTTGTCGCTGTTGCAACACGATCCCGAGGGCGCCCAACCTTTGGGTGAACTGTGGAGCAAGTACAGCGAACGGCCTGCGGACTTTTGCCAGGAAGCCCAACTGGCGCGCCAGCAGATCCTCAACGGTTCATTGGCCGGCGATTTCGAAAGCGTGGCCCAGGCACTGCTGCAAGTGGCCCGGGATGACCTGATGACCCGCGACCTGACTCTGGGTGCGATCCGCCGCGCGCTGCAGGAATTGATCGTGCATTTTCCGGTGTACCGCACCTACATCAGCCCGCTTGGACGTTCCGACGAAGACGATGTGTTCTTCCAGCAGGCCCTGGCAGGAGCGCGGCAGACCCTCGGCGAGGCCGACTGGCCGGTGCTCGACTGCCTGGCCGGCTGGCTCGGTGGCAAGCAATGGCGTGAGCGCCCCATCGGGCGCTCGCGCAAGATTCTCAAGCATGCCTGCGTACGCTTCCAGCAACTGACGTCACCGGCGGCCGCCAAGGCGGTCGAGGACACGGCGTTCTATCGTTCGGCAGTATTGCTGTCGCGCAACGACGTGGGCTTCAGCACCGAACAGTTCAGCGCGCCCGTCGCTGATTTTCACCAGGCTTGCCTGCAGCGCTTCGAAGCCTTCCCGGACAATCTGCTGGCTACGGCCACCCATGACCACAAACGCGGTGAAGACACCCGCGCGCGACTGGCCATATTGAGCGAGCGCAGCGCCTGGTATGCCGAACAGGTGCCGCTGTGGCAAACCCTCGCCCGGCCGTTGCGTGACGACGAGCAGATGCCGTCTGCCGGCGACGAGTTGATCCTCTACCAAGCCGTCCTCGGCAGCTGGCCGCTGGACCTGCGCAGTGACGATCAGGCGGGCCTCGAGGACTACGCCAAGCGCCTTTGGCAGTGGCAACAGAAAGCCTTGCGCGAAGCCAAATTGCAAAGCAGCTGGAGTGCGCCCAATGACGCCTACGAGCGAGCGGTCCAGGTCTTCATCGAGCGCTTGCTCCTGAGTGCCGAGGGTGAACTGTTGCGCTCGGCCCTGGCCAAGGCCGCCCAGGCACTCGCGGCACCGGGTGCCCTGAACAGTCTGGCGCAAACCTTGCTGCGCATGACGGTGCCTGGGGTGCCGGACTTGTATCAGGGTAACGATGACTGGGACTTTTCGCTGGTGGATCCGGACAACCGCAGGCCCGTGGATTACCACAGCCGGCAGCAAGCCATGGCACAACCCCGGGAGCTGACCGAGCTGCTGGCGGCCTGGCGCGATGGGCGCATCAAGCAGACGCTGATTCGCCGCACCCTCAACCTGCGCGCCGAGCATGCCCAACTGTTTGCCCGTGGCAGCTATCAGCCACTGGAAGTGGTCGGTAGCCAGGCCCACAGAGTGCTCGCCTTCATGCGTGAACATGCAGGTATCAGGGCGGTAGTGATCGTACCGATTCGTTGCGCCGAACTGCTGAAAAACAGTGCCCAACCCTTGGTCGATGCGCTGCAGTGGGGCGACACCCGGGTCAAATTACCGTTTGAGGCATCCGCAGAAAATCTGAAGGGACTTTTTCCTGGCGCCACAGTCACAAATCACAAGGAGCTGAACATCAGCACCGCGCTGGGCGAATTCCCGGTCAATCTTTTTATCCAATTTTCTACCCAAGCTTGAGTTCAGTTCAGGAGCATAGCGATGAGTACCGACGATAAACGCGTTCGCGAATTTGCCTATCAGATCTGGGAGTCTGAAGGACAACCCGAGGGCCAGGAAGCCCGTCATTGGGAGATGGCTCGCAAACTGGCCGAAGCTGAAGCGCTGGCCCCCAGCAAGTCGCCCAAGGCGGCTGGCAGCAAAGGTGTTGCTGGCAAGGCTGCCAAGCCCAACGGCAAGCTTGAAGACAAACCTGCTGCCAAGCCCAAGGCCGCCGCCAAGGCCAAGCCTGCAGCCGCTTCTTCGGTGATACCGCCAGGCGAAAAGGCTCCCGAGAAAAAGCCGCGAGCGACGAAAAAACCTGCGGTCTGACGACTGACTTTCTGATTTGACTGGATTCATGGCGAGCTTGCTCGCCATGTCGGGGTCGTTCGCCCTGAAAACACTATCGCCACACCGTACTCGACCCCATTTGCAGGAGCATTTATGAGCAGTCCAAAAAAACCCGCGACAGAACCTCACGCCGAGGCCTCGCGAATTCGTGAGGGCCTGCCCTTCCCGCTCGGTGCTACCTGGGACGGCCTGGGTGTCAACTTCGCGTTGTTTTCCGCCAACGCGACCAAGGTTGAACTGTGTATTTTCGATGATTCGGGCGAGGTCGAACTCGAACGCATCGAATTGCCCGAATACACCGACGAGATCTACCACGGCTACTTGCCCGACGCCCATCCCGGGCTGATCTACGGCTACCGTGTGTATGGCGCCTACGACCCGGCCAATGGTCACCGCTTCAACCACAACAAATTGCTGATCGACCCCTACGCCAAGCAACTGGTCGGCGAGCTGAAATGGTCCGAAGCATTGTTCGGCTACACCATCGGCCACCCCGACGCCGACCTCAGCTTCGACGAACGCGACAGCGCGCCCTTCGTACCCAAGTGCAAGGTCATCGATCCGGCGCACACCTGGGGCCACGACCACCGCGTCAGCGTGCCGTGGGACAAGACGATCATCTATGAGACCCATGTCCGTGGCATCAGCATGCGTCACCCTTCGGTTCCGGAAAACGTGCGGGGCACCTTTGCCGGCCTGATGGTGGACGACGTGCTGGAGCACATCCGCAAACTGGGTGTGTCGTCGGTCGAACTGCTGCCGATTCACGCCTTCGTCAACGATCAGCATCTGCTGCACAAGGGCATGACCAACTACTGGGGCTACAACAGTATTGCGTTTTTCGCCCCGGACCCGCGCTACCTGGCCAGTGGCAAGATCGCCGAGTTCAAGGAGATGGTTGCGCACCTGCACGAAGCCAATCTGGAAGTCATACTCGATGTGGTCTACAACCACACCGCCGAGGGCAACGAGCAAGGCCCGACCCTGTCCATGCGCGGCATCGACAACGCGTCGTACTACCGCCTGATGCCCGACGACAAGCGCTACTACATCAACGACTCCGGCACCGGTAACACCCTGGACCTGAGCCACCCCTGCGTCCTGCAGATGGTCACTGACTCTTTGCGTTACTGGGCCACGGAAATGCACGTGGACGGTTTCCGCTTCGACCTGGCGACCATCCTCGGGCGCTACCACGACGGTTTCGACGAGCGCCACAGCTTCCTGGTCGCCTGCCGCCAGGACCCGGTACTGCGCCAGGTGAAAATGATCGCCGAGCCATGGGATTGCGGCCCCGGCGGTTATCAGGTCGGTGGCTTCCCGCCAGGCTGGGTCGAGTGGAACGACAAATTCCGTGACACAGTGCGCTCCTTCTGGAAAGGCGATGACGGCCAGCTGGCGGATTTCGCCAGTCGCATGACGGCATCCGGCGAGATGTTCAACCAGCGCGGCAGACGCCCATATTCGTCGGTGAACTTCATCACCGCCCACGACGGCTTCACCCTCAACGACCTGGTGTCGTACAACGACAAGCACAACGAGGCCAACGACGAGAACAATCAGGACGGCAGCAACAACAACCTGTCCTGGAACCACGGCGTCGAAGGACCGACCGACGATCCGGAAATCAACGCGCTGCGCCAGCGGCAGATGCGCAACTTCTTCGCCACGCTGCTGCTGTCCCAAGGCACGCCGATGCTGGTTGCGGGTGACGAGTTCGCGCGCACCCAGGACGGCAACAACAACGCCTATTGCCAGGACAGCGAAATCGGCTGGGTCAACTGGGACCTGAGCGAAGACGGCAAGGCCCTTCTGAAATTCGTCAAGCGCTTGATCAAGTTGCGCCTGGCCTACCCGATCCTGCGTCGCGGACGCTTCCTGGTGGGCAACTACAACGAGGACATCGGCGTCAAGGACGTCACCTGGCTGGCCCCGGATGGCAGCGAGATGTCCATCGAGCAATGGGAAGACGCCCATGGACGCTGCCTCGGCATGCTGCTGGACGGCCGCGCCCAGGAAACCGGGATTCGCCGCAAGGGAGCAGATGCCACCCTGCTGCTGGTGGTGAATGCGCATCACGACATCGTCAACTTCACCTTGCCGGAAGTCCCTGAGGGCGTGTTCTGGACGTGCATGGTCGACACCAATCAACCCTCGATCCGTGGTCAGGAACGCTTCGAGTTTGGCCATGAATATTCCGTGACTGGCCGCTCGCTGCTGTTGTTCGAACTGCAGCGTGAGGAAGACGAGTGAAATGGAGCTCAAGACCTGTCTTGATCGCCAGTCGACGGACTACGACGGCACCCGGGCACTAGGACAGTGCCTGGAGCAACTGGTGGAGGCAGGTCTGGATCGACTGCCGCTACCGGGGCAAGGCCACACGCTGGAGCGATTCCAGCGGTTGGCCGAGGTGGGCGGGCATGATCTGCGGTTGTGCAAATTGTATGAAGGGCACACTGACGCGCTGGCGATTTTCCAGCAACTCGGTGCGTTTGCGCCGCCGCCTGGCAGTACCTGGGGCATGTGGGCGGCCGAACCGCCGAATGCCCGGGTTCGGCTGACTCATTCAGCGCAGGCCGTCGCGCTCAATGGTCGCAAGGCCTGGTGC
Source organism: Pseudomonas sp. HY13-MNA-CIBAN-0226 (assembly GCF_040310305.1). Classification (NCBI taxonomy): domain Bacteria; kingdom Pseudomonadati; phylum Pseudomonadota; class Gammaproteobacteria; order Pseudomonadales; family Pseudomonadaceae; genus Pseudomonas; species Pseudomonas sp. HY13-MNA-CIBAN-0226. The sequence goes on along the minus strand of NZ_JBEOPS010000027.1, from coordinate 8,200 downwards.
TCCGGCGCCGCCGTGCTCAGTCATGCGCTATTGACTGCCTGGGACGAACAGGACCGTCAACAACTGGTGGCAGTCGCCCTTGATCAGCCAGGAGTCACCGTGACCGATGTGGGCTGGCAAGCGGTCGGCATGGGTGCAACCGGCAGCGTCGAGGTCCTCTTCGACGACGCCCAGGCGACCGCCATCGGTAACCCCGGCGATTACCTGCAACGCCCCGGATTCTGACAAGGCGGGATCGGCATTGCCGCCTGCTGGTATGGCGCGGCCTGCAGCATTGCCGAGCGGTTGCGCGAGCATTGTGCGCAGCGCGCTGAACCCCACGCCCTGGCCCATCTGGGCGCCGTCGACAGTGCCTTGCAAGGCGCTGCCGCGGTGTTGCGTGCCAGCGCCCTGGCGATAGATGCCGCCCCTCTCAAAGACGCCGAATTGCTCGCCCGACGCGCCCGTGCAGTGGTTGAAAACGCCGCCGAGCAAGTCATTCATCATGTCGGCCGCGCGCTGGGCGCCGGCCCTTATTGCAAAGACCGACAGTTCGCGCAACTGAGCGCCGACCTGCCGGTTTTTCTGCGCCAGAGTCACGCCGAGCGCGATCTCGCGGGTCTGGGCCACTTAATGCGTGAAGGGACATGGACGTTATGAAAACCAATCCAATTGTCGGCCAGGGCACGCCGCTGTATCAGTGGCAAGCCTCCAGTCAACTGGCGCAGCTACCGGTGATCGATGTTCTGCAATTGGTCCCCGAGGGCTCTCGCGCGGTGATCATTGCACCACACCCGGACGACGAGATCCTCGGCTGCGGCGGTTTCCTGCAGCTGCTGGCCGAGGCGGGCCGTGACCTGCAGTTGATTTCGGTGACCGATGGCAGCGCCAGTCATCCGGGTTCAAAACGCTGGCCGGTGGAACGCCTGAGCACCGTCCGCCCCCAGGAGTCGGTGGAAGCGCTGCGGCGGCTCGGGTTGCCATTGCACAGCTTGAGGTGGTTGCGCGGTGGTTTTGCCGACAGCCAGGTGGCGGCCAGAGAGGACGAATTGAGCACATTTATCGAGCGTCATCTACGCGCCAGTGATGTGGTGTTCACCACCTGGCGCGAAGACGGGCACTGCGATCACGAAGCGGTGGGGCGTGCCAGTGCCGAAGCGGCGCAGCGTGTCGGGGCGACTTTGCATGAACTGCCGGTGTGGACCTGGCACTGGGCAACGCCTGAAGACCGCAGTGTTCCCTGGCATCGAGCGCGCAAGATCCTGTTGTCGCCGCCGTTGATTGCCCGCAAACGCCACGCGATCCATGCCTTCGCCAGTCAGCTCGAGGGCGACCCACAGATCGGTTTGCCACCGGTGCTCGCGCCCTACGTGCTGGAGCGGCTGCTACAACCCTTTGAGGTGGTGTTCGTATGAGCGTCGATGACCGATATTTTGACGGTTTGTTTGCCAACAGTGACGATCCCTGGGCATTCCGCCAGCGCTGGTACGAACAACGCAAACGGGCCATTACCCTGGCTGCGCTGCCCCGTCCGCGCTACCGCGCCATTTTCGAACCGGGGTGCGCCAACGGCGAATTGAGCGCCGACCTCGCCACCCGCTGCGACCGCCTGCTGTGTTGCGATACCGCCAGTGCCGCCGTCGCCCTCGCGCGTACGCGTTTGAGTCCGTTCAACCATGCGCAGGTGCATCAGGCACGTTTGCCCGAGCAATGGCCGAGTGAGAAATTCGACCTGATCGTAATCAGCGAGCTTGGCTACTACCTGGACGCCGAAGACCTCAAGCGCCTGATCGAACAAGCCTCGCATTCCCTCACGGCCGACGGTCAACTGTTGGCATGCCACTGGCGCCCGCCTATCGAAGGTTGTCCCCTGAATGCCCGCCAGGTGCATGACCTGCTGCACGAGCACCTGCACCTGCCGCGCCTGGTGTTGCATCAGGAAGCCGACTTCCTGCTGGAACTATGGAGTCGCGAACCACGTTCTGTGGCCACCCTGGAAGGCCTGCGAAGCAGCACCTGACGACGCCCCCACCTGTAGGAGCGAGCTCGCTCGCGATGGTGTTAAACGGTAACGCGGGCGACCTGATGCCGCGCGGCGCTCTCAGGTCATTCACAAACACGCTCGCTCCTGCATGGGAGATCAACATCGGCAAAAAATACGTACCAGATAGAACATGCACGCGACGAATCGCAATACATGAGCAATACTCCTTGCGCGGCAATCCATGGTTTGGAGCGTGCGCACCCACGCTCATACACCCGGAACAAGGACGTAGCCCGATGAAAACCGTTTCCTTCAGCGAAAGCAGCCTGCCTGCGCAGATCTGGAACAGCGCGGCGCAACTGGACAATATCCCCGTCATCAACACCCAGACCCTCGTTCCACCGGGCGCTCGCGCGGTGGTGATCTCGCCCCATCCTGGCGACGAAGTGATGATGTGCGGCGGCCTGCTGCAACTGCTCAGCGCCCTGGGCCATCCCCTGCAATTACTTTCCATGACCGACGGCAGTGCCAGTTATCCGGGCTCGCAACAGTGGTCGGAAAAACGCCTGAGCGTGTTTCGCTCCCAGGAAAGCGTCGAGGCCTTGCGCCGCCTGGGCATGCCGATGCACAGCCTGAAATGGATTCGTGGCGGCTTTACCGATAACGCCCTGGCAGAACACGAAGCCCAGCTGGCCGATTTCATCGCCCGCTACCTGCGCCCCGGCGACGTGGTATTCAGCACCTGGAGCGAGGACCGCCATCTGGATCACGATGCCGTGGGCCGTGCGGCGGCCAAGGCCGCGAAAAGAGTCGGCGCGGCCTTCAACGAAGTACCCATTCGCGCCTGGCACCGACCGATCCGAGACCGCGAGCAAATCCCTTGGCACCGTGCGCGCAAGGTGCGCCTCGACACCTGGACCGTGGCGCGCAAGAGCCACGCCACCCATGCCTATGCCAGCCAGCTCGATGGCGAGCCCGCCTTGGGCCTCGCCCCCCTGCTACCCCGGGTGCTGCTGGAACGAATGCGCCTGCCTTACGAAATCGTCTTCGTCTGACACCAATCCCTGTGGGAGCAAGGCTTGCCCGCGATGACGGTGGCAAATGCTCCACCACAAACCAGTTCCCAGGGCCAAGGGCCTGGACAACAATCGATCGCCGATTTTCGCTGAACTGCGCGCGCCCCCATCAGTCGCATAGATATGGAACCGACTACAAGGAGTCAACGTGACCAGTGATCCAACGCAGCAGGCACTTGAAGACATGCCGCTGACTACGCCACCGGCCATCCACCGCCTCAGAGTGCTGACGGTCAACACCCACAAGGGCTTCACCGCACTGAACCGGCGCTTCATCCTTCCGGAATTGCGCGAAGCGGTACGCAGTACCTCGGCCGACCTGGTATTTCTCCAGGAAGTGGTGGGCGAACACGAGCGTCATTCTTCACGCTTCAACGACTGGCCACAGACTTCCCAGTACGAATTCCTCGCCGACAGCATGTGGAGTGACTTCGCCTACGGTCGCAATGCCGTCTACCCCGACGGTCATCATGGCAACGCATTGCTGTCCAAGTACCCCATTCGCGAATACCGCAACCTCGACGTGTCGATCACCGGCCCCGAACGACGGGGCCTGTTGCACTGCGTACTCGATGTTCCGGGGCATGCCGAAGTCCATGCGATCTGCGTCCACCTGAGCCTGCTGGAAAGTCATCGCCAGCTGCAGCTCCAGTTGCTGTGCCAACTGCTTGAGTCCCTCCCCGATGATGCACCGGTGATCATCGCCGGGGACTTCAACGACTGGCAGCTGCAAGGCAACGCCGCCCTCGCCCGGCGCGACTATCTGCATGAAGCCTTTGAACGCCATCACGGTCGTCCCGCCAAGACCTACCCGGCGCGGTTCCCCCTGTTGCGCCTGGACCGCATTTACCTGCGCAATGCCAGCAGCCATGACCCGCGAATACTGGGAAACAAGCCCTGGACGCACCTTTCTGATCACTTGCCGTTGGCGGTGGAAGTGCATCTGTAAGTCATAAATAAATCCGACCTGCTGTCATTTGTGTCAGTGGTTGTCGGCGATTTCTGTTGGTACGGTATCAATTGAAGCGTTGCACGCCTTTACACACCTGGAGATATGCATGGACATTGCGACAGGTTTGCCTAAGTACGTATCAGTGACTACCGTTTCAGTGCCCTCGCCGTTTCCATTTGTCTAAGCCTTGGATCGCCACAATTCGCTCAAGCCAGCTGTACATTCACGCCCACCGCCGGCAACGATAACCATGTCTGCGACAGCGGCATCGGCGGCGCACTGACCGATCTCACCGGCAACAACACCCTGAGCTTTCCCACCAGCGGCACGGGCCAAATCATCGGCAACGTGAATTTTGGTGCGGGCAATGATGGCCTGGTCATGAATTCCGGGACATTGACTGGCACCCTGAACCAGGGTGATGGTTCAGACACGGTGTTGATCACCAACGGCGTGATCACCGGCGCGGTGAATCAGGGCAATCAGATCGATGACTTCGTCATGAGTGGCGGGCGGATCCAGTCCCTGGCCCAAGGCGACGGCCGCGACACCTTCCTGATGACCAATGGCACCATAGTCGGGGCCTTCGAGGACGGGGACGTGGCGAGGATGTCCGGCGGCACTATCGGTCGAGTCGACATGAAGCTCGACAACAACATCTTCGACATGTCTGGCGGCGAGATCATCGGCAATCTGGTGACCGGCTTCGGCCTCGACACCATCATCATCTCCGGCGGCAAAATCGGCGGCAACGTCAGCGTCAGCGGTGGCAATGACAGCATCACTGTCACCGGCGGCGAAATCGTCGGGGAGATTCGCGCCAGCGTCGGTAATGACATCCTCAACTGGAACGGCGGCGGGATCATCCGTTCGGCGATCCTGATGGGCGAAGGCAATGACCTCGCCACCCTTTCCAACCTCACTGAAACCAGCCTGGCACCGACGCCGAGCATCGACGGTGGTCCCGGTACCGACACCTTGAATTTCAGTCAGACCACCACAGCCGTCGCCTCCCGCTACATCAACTGGGAGTCGCTGAACCTGAGCAATAACTCGCGCCTTGACCTGGCCAGCGATTCGCTGATCCTGGGTGACAGTACCAGTGGCACCGGCGTGATCAACGTCGACGCCAGCAGCACCCTCACCTCGGTGCAAGGCAGCATCGCGCCGTTCACTGCGGGCCAGCTCGCGACCTTGAACAATGCCGGGACCATCGACCTTACCAGCGCCAATTCGCGCGGCAATGACACACTGACGGTACAGGGCAATTACGCCGGTAACGGTGGCAAGCTGCTGCTGCAAAGCGTGCTGGGCGATGACAGCTCCCCCAGCGATAAACTGGTGGTCAATAACGGTACCTTGACCGGCAACACCGTCATTACCGTGCAGAACCTGGGCGGAGTCGGCGGGGTCACTCAACAGAACGGCATCCAGCTGGTTGAGGCACAAGGCTCGGCCGTGGCCAGCAACGGAGCCTTCGCCCTTAACGGCGGCCTGATTTCCGCAGGCGCTTTCGATTACCGTCTGTTCAAGGGCGGGGTCACCGCCGGTACGGAAAACAGCTGGTACCTGCGCTCGGCGGTGGTCGCCCCTGCGGTGACGACCATCCCCAATCCGGATCCGGCGTTGCCGCCTATTACGGTACCCGTCGTTGCGATACCGGTCGCCGCGCCCGCCCCTCCGGCTCCCACTCCTGAACCGGGAAGCCCGCCGCTACCAGCACCGGCACCGCTGCCGCCGTTGCCCGAAGCCGTTGCGGGTGCCGCGCCGATTCCCCTTTACCGTCCCGAAGTCGCCACTTGGTCAGTGCTGCCTCCTGCTGCGGCCCAGTTGACCCTGACAGCGCTCGGCACTTTCCACGATCGCCAGGGCGATCAACGCCTGCTCACCGAAACCGGGGCGTTTGGTGCGGGCTGGGGCCGGGCTTACGGAAAGAATCTCGACCAGACCTGGTCAGGCACCGTAACGCCGCGCTTCGATGGTTCGCTCAAGGGCTTTCAAGTGGGCAATGACCTCTACGGCTCCCAAACCTCGGGCGGGCACACGCAGCGAATCGGGTTCTTCGTGGGGCACACCGGCATGAAGGGCAATGTCGACGGCTTCAACGAGGGCTTTGAAGACAAACGCGCCGGCAAGATCGACCTGCGTGGCGACCATGTCGGCTTGTACTGGACATTGGTGGGCAACAGCGGCTGGTACTTCGATAACGTGATCATGTCGACTCGCTTTGATGGCGACAACCGCTCAGAGCGTGGCCTGAAACTGGATACCCGTGGCCACGGGCTCACAGTGTCCAGTGAAGTCGGTTATCCCATTGCCCTCAATGACACCTGGGTGCTCGAGCCCCAGGCGCAAATCATTCATCAGAAGATCTCTCTGGACAGCCAGGACGACGGGATTTCCAGGGTTTCCTTCGACTCCGACGGCGCATGGACCGGGCGCCTGGGTGCAAGGCTAAAGGGCAGCTATCAGGTCGGCGGTCGCCCGCTCGAACCCTACCTGCGGGCGAACCTGTGGCATACGTTATCCGGGACAGACACGGTGACCTTTGACGACGTCGACAGGGTCATCACTGAACAGAAGGCCTCCTCCGCCGACATCGGTGTGGGCCTGAACGTGAGCCTGGCTTCATCCGTCAGCGTCTACGCCGGTGCCGACTACAGCACCAATATCGACAGCCAGGACTTGCGCGGACTGTTTGGAAATGTCGGCGTGAGAATTAGCTGGTAGCCGTCATATAAAGGCTCTGGCGCGCGGTTTTTTGACGATGCCTCGTACAAACAACCACTTGCAAGCGCGGCGGAAATCAGTCACTTATAGGGCTTAAATTAGCCCTACCATTTATCGGCCATTTTCTTGACGCGATGTCAAGGGTCTTCTTAGCTACAGGTTACTACCCCCGGAAAACTACCAGGAACAAGCCTCACACCGCTCATGCAGGGGCCGGTGCAGGTTTGGCCTACTCCATTCGGTCGCCCCTCATTCGGGGTAGGAGAGACGCCAAAGCGAGACAGCGCATGCGATTGCAAGGTAGACCGCCATGAGAACATCACTCCCCCCGCTTGAGATCAAAGCCACTTTCTACACCCTTTCGAGTTCGCTGCTGTTGTGCTCATCGGTGGGAGCACAGGCCGGGCCGGCGGAAGATGAGACCTTGCCCTGGTATCGCCAGGACGTCCCAACGATGTCACTACCTGCAATCAATATCACGGCCCCCTACCCCGGGCATGTCAGCGCAGCATCCGACGCCCGCAGTTCACGCCTGACCATCGAAGACGCCGCACCCTCGACCTGGGACCAGCTCTACGGCAAGCCTTCGCGCCAGGCCCAGGACGACGTGCTGGCGCAAGGCTTTTCCGGGCCCGGTGCCAGCGAGTCCTGGGGCCCGGCGCTACTGACGTTGCAAAGTGCCGGCGGGCATACCCAGCGCGTTGGGCTGATCGGCGGCGTCAGCCAGTTCCAGAGTAACGGTAATGGCCTGCTGACCAGTCGCACCCAGGCCGACCCCGCCACGGACACCCTCAACCTGCAAGGCCAGAGCCTTGGCGCCTACTGGAGCCTGACCGGAGCGCAAGGCTGGCACGTCGACCTGACGGCCAGTGGTGGCCGGGTCAACGGCTTCAGCCGCAACGAACAGGGCGTGAGGCAAGTGACTGAAGGCAGCGCGTTGACACTCTCGGTGGAAGGCGGATTCCCCATTGGGTTAAGCGATAACTGGGTGGTTGAACCCCAGGCGCAACTGATCAATCAACGTATCACCCTCGACACGCCCTACTCGGGTTCAGGCAATGCTTCGGCCAGCGACCTAAACTCATGGAGCGGCCGGGTCGGAGCGCGGTTGAAAGGGAGTTACGACATCAATGGCCTGGGAGTCGAGCCGTATGTGCGGACCAACTTGTGGCACACGGTTTATACCGGCAACACGGTATCGCTGGATCAGGTCGACAAAATCAGCAGCAGCCGCAAGTCGTCAACCGTGGATTTGGGGCTGGGATTAGTGGCGAAGGTGACACCGGCGGTGAGCCTGTATGTCAGTGCCGATTACAGCAGTGATGTGGATGACAACGATTTGAACGGGTTGATCGGCAGTCTGGGCGTGCGGATGCGTTGGTGAGGTTTTTTTTAACAGCAAAAGATCGTCCGAACGCGGCCCGAGCCTGCGGCAGCTCCTACAGGGCATTGCGTGTAGGAGCTGCCGCAGGCTCGGGC
>NZ_JBEOPS010000026.1:0-95931 GCF_040310305.1 Pseudomonas sp. HY13-MNA-CIBAN-0226 | reverse complement strand
CATTTAGTCTCATGGTCACGCGCTTAATCTTTAAATTGGGGGTTGGCGCGGCCGCAGGCTGCGATCTTTTGATTTTGCTGTCAAAAGATCGCAGCCTGCGGCAGCTCCTACGGGAATTCGTGGTGAGTTGCCGATTTATTCGGCGTTACACAGCGCCAGGCAGTTATCCAGCATGCGGTTGGAGAAGCCCCATTCGTTGTCGTACCAGGCCAGCACCTTCAGCAGCTTGCCGCTGGATTTGGTGTGGTTGGCGTCAAAGATCGACGACAGCGGGTTGTGATTGAAGTCACTGGAGACCAGCGGCAAGGTGTTATAGCCGAGGATCTTCGAATGCTGGCTGGCTTCCTTGAGCAGCGCGTTCACTTCATCAGCCGAGGCTTCGCGTTTCAATTGCACGGTCAGGTCGACCAGCGACACATTGATCACCGGCACCCGTACCGCCATACCCGTCAGTTTGCCCGCCAGTTCCGGCAACACCAGCCCGACCGCTTCAGCCGCCCCGGTTTTGCTCGGGATCATGTTCTGGGTCGCCGAGCGGGCGCGGTACGGGTCGGTGTGGTAGACGTCGGTCAGGTTCTGGTCGTTGGTGTAGGCGTGAATGGTGGTCATCAGGCCACTTTCGATACCGAGCTCGCGGTGCAGCACTTGCGCAACGGGGGCCAGGCAGTTGGTGGTGCACGAAGCGTTGGAAATGATCTGGTGCGACTGGCGCAGAATGTCGTGGTTGACGCCATACACCACGGTGGCGTCGGCGCCTTTGGCCGGGGCCGAGATGATGACTTTGCGCGCACCGGCAGTAATATGCGCGGCGGCCTTGGCCCGGTCGGTGAACAGCCCGGTGCATTCGAACACCACGTCGATTTTTTCCGCAGCCCAGGGCAGTTCTGCCGGATTGCGAATTGCGCTGACGGCAATGCGGTCGCCGTTGACAGTCAGGCTTTCCTGATCGTGCTGCACATCGGCGTCGAACGTGCCGTGAACGGTGTCGTATTTGAGCAGATGAGCGTTGATCGAACTGTCGCCCAGGTCATTGATGGCAACGATCTGCAGGTCCTGGCGATAACCTTGGGTATACAGTGCGCGCAGGACGTTGCGGCCGATACGGCCAAAACCATTTATTGCAATTCGAAGAGTCATTTAACTGGGCCGCCGTCGTTTTGTTGTTGGAATTACAAGATTATTCGCATAAAAATAGAAAACAAGCCTTTTTAGTGGCAATATTTTGTTCAATCTACAACGAGTGACCTGAATCAACTGGTCCGACCGATCAAGAAAACCGTCTGTCATCCCAATCACAGCGGTGCTTGTTCAGCATAGACAATCAGGTCGCCACATCCGTTAGCCTGGAGTTCTAAACATGCATCCCCGCGTCCTTGAGGTCACCGAACGGCTTATCGCCCGCAGCCGCGCAACCCGCGAGGCTTACCTTGCGCTCATTCGCGGTGCTGCCAGCGACGGTCCGATGCGCGGCAAGCTGCAGTGCGCCAACTTCGCCCATGGCGTGGCGGGTTGCGGCACTGAAGACAAGCACAGCCTGCGGATGATGAACTCCGCCAACATCGCAATTGTTTCGTCATATAACGACATGCTCTCGGCGCATCAGCCGTACGAAGTCTTCCCTGAACAGATCAAGAAGGCGCTGCGCGAGATCGGGTCGGTCGGCCAGTTCGCCGGCGGCACCCCGGCCATGTGCGATGGCGTGACCCAGGGCGAGCCCGGCATGGAACTGAGCCTGCCGAGCCGCGAAGTGATCGCGCTATCGACCGCCGTGGCGCTGTCCCACAACATGTTCGACGGCGCATTGATGCTGGGCATCTGCGACAAGATCGTGCCGGGCCTGATGATGGGGGCGCTGCGCTTCGGTCATCTGCCGACCATCTTTGTCCCCGGCGGGCCGATGGTCTCGGGTATTTCCAACAAGCAGAAAGCCGATGTGCGCCAGCGCTATGCCGAAGGCAAGGCCAGCCGCGAAGAGCTGCTGGAATCGGAAATGAAGTCCTACCACAGCCCGGGTACGTGCACCTTCTACGGCACCGCCAACACCAACCAGTTGTTGATGGAAGTGATGGGCCTGCACTTGCCGGGTGCTTCCTTCGTCAACCCGAATACGCCGTTGCGCGAAGCCTTGACCCGCGAAGCGGCACATCAGGTGACCCGCCTGACCAAGCAGAATGGCGACTTCATGCCCATCGGCGAAATCGTCGACGAGCGTTCGCTGGTCAACTCGATCGTGGCGCTGCATGCCACCGGCGGCTCGACCAACCACACCCTGCACATGCCAGCCATCGCGATGGCGGCCGGTATCCAGCTGACCTGGCAGGACATGGCCGACCTCTCCGAGGTGGTGCCAACCCTGAGCCACGTGTACCCCAATGGCAAAGCCGACATCAACCACTTCCAGGCGGCGGGCGGCATGTCGTTCCTGATCCGCGAACTGTTGGCGGCCGGGTTGCTCCATGAAAACGTCAACACCGTGCTGGGTCATGGCCTGAGCCGCTACACCCTGGAGCCTTTCCTGGATAACGGCGAGCTGGTGTGGCGCGAAGGCCCGACCGACAGTCTCGACGAGAGCATCCTGCGTCCGGTGGCCCGGGCGTTTTCCCCCGAAGGCGGCCTGCGCGTGATGGAAGGCAACCTCGGGCGCGGCGTGATGAAAGTCTCGGCAGTGGCGTTGGAGAACCAGATAGTCGAGGCGCCAGCGATGGTGTTCCAGGACCAGCAGGACCTGGCCGATGCGTTCAAGGCCGGTCTGCTGGAGAAGGATTTCGTTGCCGTGATGCGCTTCCAGGGCCCGCGTTCCAACGGCATGCCGGAACTGCACAAGATGACGCCGTTCCTTGGCGTGTTGCAGGACCGTGGCTTCAAAGTGGCGCTGGTGACCGACGGGCGCATGTCCGGCGCCTCGGGGAAAATCCCGGCGGCCATTCACGTCAGCCCTGAAGCTTATGTCGGCGGCGCTTTGGCCCGGGTGCAAGAGGGCGATATCATCCGCGTCGATGGCGTCAAAGGCACCCTGGAGCTTAAGGTGGACGCCGACGAATTTGCAGCGCGCGAACCTGCCAAGGGCCTGTTGGGCAATAACATCGGCAGCGGTCGCGAACTGTTTGGTTTCATGCGCATGGCCTTCAGCTCGGCGGAGCAGGGCGCCAGCGCCTTCACTTCTGCCCTGGAGACGCTTAATTGAAACTGGCTTTGGTCGGTGACATCGGTGGCACCAACGCACGGTTTGCGTTGTGGAAAGACCAGCAACTGGAGGCCATCCAGGTGCTGGCGACGGCCGATCACGCCAGTCCGGAGGAGGCCATTGCCCTCTACCTGAGCGGGCTCGACCTGGCGCCGGGCTCCATCGGCTCGGTGTGCCTGTCGGTGGCTGGCCCGGTGAGCGGCGACGAATTCAAGTTCACCAACAATCACTGGCGACTCAGTCGCAAGGCGTTCTGCCAGATCCTGCAGGTGGATGAGCTGCTGCTGGTCAATGATTTCTCAGCCATGGCGCTGGGCATGACCCGGTTGCAGCCGGACCAGTTTCGGGTGGTGTGCCCAGGCACGCCGGAGCCGTTGCGCCCGGCGGTGGTCATCGGTCCGGGCACCGGCCTGGGAGTCGGCACCTTGCTTGACCTGGGCGCCGGGCGTTTTGCCGCCTTGCCCGGGGAGGGCGGTCACGTTGATCTGCCCCTGAGCAGCCTGCGGGAAACCCAGCTGTGGCAGCATATTTTTAATGAGATCGGGCATGTCAGCGCCGAGACGGCGTTGAGTGGCGGTGGCTTGCCGCGGGTGTACCGGGCAATTTGTGCGGTGGACGGGCACGAAGCGGTGCTCGATACCCCGGAGTCGATCACAGCCGCCGGCCTGGCCGGCGACCCGATTGCGCTGGAAGTGCTGGAGCAATTCTGCTGCTGGCTCGGCCGTGTGGCGGGCAACAACGTGCTCACCACTGGCGCACGGGGCGGCGTGTACATCGTCGGCGGGGTGATTCCGCGCTTTGCCGATTTCTTCATTGAAAGCGGGTTTGCCCGGTGTTTTGCCGACAAGGGGTGCATGAGCGATTACTTCAAGGGCATCCCGGTGTGGCTGGTGACGGCGCCGTATTCCGGGCTGATGGGTGCGGGTGTGGCGCTGGACCAGGCCTGAAACCGCGTCGCCTCCATCGCGGGCAAGCCACGCTCCCACAGGATTACCTGCATCTGAAAATGTGCGCAGGACCTTGTGGGAGCGGGCTTGCCCGCGATGGGGCCCGAACAGGCAATAAATTTCCAAGGTTCATCAGGCATAATCCGCCCCAACTCAAACAACAAGGACGCCGCCCCGTGAGCTCAGTCAACAAGTCGATTTTGTTGGTCGATGACGATCAGGAAATACGCGAGTTGCTGGATACCTACCTGACCCGCGCGGGTTTCCAAGTGCGTACCACACCGGACGGCGCCGGCTTCCGGCAGGCCATGAACGAGGCGCCGAGCGACCTGGTGATCCTCGACGTGATGCTGCCCGACGAAGACGGCTTCAGCCTGTGCCGCTGGATTCGCCAGCATCCGCGGCAGGCCCAGGTGCCCATCATCATGCTCACCGCCAGCTCCGATGAAGCTGACCGCGTCATCGGCCTGGAGCTCGGTGCCGACGACTACCTCGGCAAACCCTTCAGTCCCCGGGAACTGCAGGCGCGGATCAAGGCGCTGCTGCGGCGCGCACAATTTGCTCAGGAACGCTCCGGCGGTGAAGTGCTGGCCTTCGATGACTGGCGCCTGGACATGGTCAGCCACCGGCTGTTCCACACCGACGGCGAGGAAGTCATTCTCTCCGGCGCCGATTTCGCCTTGCTCAAACTGTTTCTCGATCACCCCCAGGAAATCCTCGACCGCGACACCATCGGCAACGCCACCCGTGGCCGCGACCTGATGCCCCTGGATCGTATCGTCGACATGGCGGTCAGCCGCCTGCGCCAACGCCTGCGCGACACGGAAAAACCGCCACGGCTGATCCGCACCGTGCGCGGCAGCGGCTATCAGCTGGCAGCCAATGTGGTTGCCAGCAATGGTCACTGAGTTCCTGCGCAAACTGGCGACCAGGGTGCCGGTGCCGCGTTCGCTGCTGGGGCGGATGTTGCTGCTGACACTGCTGGCGGTGTTGTTTGCGCAGGCGTTGTCGAGCGTGATCTGGGTATCGCAGCTGCGTGCTACCCAGCTCGAAGGCCTGGTCACCAGTGCCCGCAGCCTCGCGCACTCAATGACCGCCAGCGTCAGTTACTTTCGATCCCTGCCCGTCGCCTTCAGGCCGCTGGTCCTTGACCAGTTGCGCAGCATGGGCGGCACCCGTTTTGTCGTGACGCTCAACGACAAACCCCTGGGCATGGAAGTGCTGCCGATCACCCCGCGTAAAGCGGCGGTGCTCAAGGCGGTGGACGAAGTGTTGCGCCAGTCCTTGGGACAGGACGCGGACATCTCCGTGACCTTCGTCAGCCCCGAGGACCTGCGAATTTTCAACGGCGGCCTGAAACTCGACGAGTTGCCACGCTCCTGGGCGCATTACGCGCTGACCCTGGAGCCGGTGAATCCACCGGTGCTGGTCACGCAGATCCAGATGGCGCCCGGCGAATGGTTGTACATCGCCTCGCTCCTGCCCGAGCCCTACACCAGCCTGGAAGAGCAGGGCCTGCCTGCGCAGCAAGTGTGGTTCATCGTGCTCACCAGTGGCTTTTTGCTGTTGTTCATCGGCTTGCTGGTGCACTGGCAAAGCCGGCCGCTCAAGCGCCTGGCGCGAGCCGCGCGAGACATGTCCCTCGGCGCCGAGGTAGAGCCAGTGGCTGAAGGCGGTGGCAGTGAAGTGGTCGAAGTGGGCCGCGCTTTCAACGCCATGCGTGAACGCATCAGTCGCTACCTGACCGAGCGCAGCCAGTTGTTCAGTGCCATTTCCCACGACCTGCGCACGCCGATTACCCGGTTGCGCCTGCGCGTGGAATTGCTCGAGGACGAACAGTTGCAAGCCAAGTTCGGCCGCGATCTGGATGAGCTGGAATTGCTGGTCAAAGGTGCGCTGCAATGCGTGAAAGACACCGACATCCACGAGAACATCGAGGCGGTGGACCTCAATCACGTGCTCGATTGCCTGGTGGAGCCGTACCTGGCGCCCAACGGCAACGGTCGCGTCACCCAGCAGGGCCGGGCGCTGGCGGCCTACCCTGGCAAGCCGCTGGCACTGAAGCGGTGCATTGGCAACCTGATCGACAATGCCTTGAAGTACGGGCAGAACGCGCACTTGCATATCGATGACGATGAAAGCGCGTTCATCCTGCATGTCGATGATGAAGGCCCGGGTGTGCCGGAGCAGCGTTTGGAGCAGGTGTTCGAACCGCACTTCCGGCTGGCAGGGCAGCAGCAGGGGTATGGGTTGGGGTTGGGCATTGCGCGCAATATCGCCCACAGTCATGGCGGCGAAGTCAGCCTGCAGAACCTGCGTGAAGGTGGGTTGCGGGTGACGTTACAGTTGCCGCGTAGTGTTGAGTAGGTACACCGCGTAATCGTTCTTCTCGGGCGAGCCCGCTCCCACAGGATTACCTGCATTCTCAAATTATGTGCATAACCCTGTGGGAGCGGGCTTGCCCGCGAAGGCGTCAGTCGATCCAACCCATACCCAGATCAAATGTCACAAAGTGGTGACATAACCCGCCCCCTTCGTTACAAGCCCGCCACCCCCCGTTGTTTAGACTGCCCTCAGTCATAACAACAAAAAAGGCACACCATGCACACCTTCCAACCCGCCTTCAGCAGCTGGCTGAACGCCCCCGCGCATCAGCAATGGCTGGCCGCCGAAGGCTTGCGCCTGCTGGCGTTCGCTAAAGCCTCCAGACTGCCTGAAGGCTTCGGTAACCTTGATGAAAAGGGCCGCCTCCTGGCCAATGCCCGCGCCGAAACCATGAACACCGCACGCATGACCCACAGCTTTGCCATGGCTCACATCCAGGGCCTGCCGGGCTTTGCCGAGCTGGTAGACCATGGCGTCAAGGCCCTCAGCGGGCCAATGCGCGATGCCGAGCATGGTGGCTGGTTCGCCGTTGCCGATCATCAGGACGGCAACACCGGCAAGGCCGCCTACCTGCACGCCTTCGTCGCTTTGGCTGCCAGCTCCGCTGTCGTCGCGCAACGGCCTGGCGCGCACGCCTTGCTCGCTGACGCGATCAACATTATCGACACGCGTTTCTGGAGTGAAGAGGAGGGCGCCCTGCGCGAATCCTTCAATCGCGACTGGAGTGAAGAGGAGCGCTACCGCGGCGCCAACAGCAACATGCACGCCACCGAAACCTTCCTCGCCCTGGCCGATGTCACCATGGACAAACGCTGGCTGTGCCGCGCCCAGCGCATTGTCGAGCGGGTGATCCATGGTCACGCCGCCGCCAACGACTACCTGGTGGTCGAACACTTTGACCGCGATTGGCAGCCCCTGCGCGAGTACAACCACGACAACCCGGCGGACGGTTTTCGCCCCTACGGCACCACACCCGGCCACGGGTTCGAGTGGGCGCGGCTGTTGCTGCACCTCGAAGCGGCACGGGTCCAGGCTGGGATGCTTACGCCGGGCTGGCTGGTCACCGACGCGCAAAAACTCTTCGAGCACAACTGCCGTCACGGTTGGGAGGTCGATGGTGCACCCGGTCTTGTCTATACCCTCGACTGGGACAATCGCCCGGTGGTGCGGCACCGTCTGCACTGGACCCATTGCGAGGCCAGCGCCGCCGCCAGCGCATTGCTCAAGCGCACCGGCGACAGCCAGTACGAAGCCTGGTACCGGCTGTACTGGGAATTCTGTGACCGTTACTTCATCGATCGCGAAGCCGGCAGCTGGCATCACGAAC
Organism: Pseudomonas sp. HY13-MNA-CIBAN-0226; assembly: GCF_040310305.1. Taxonomy (NCBI): domain Bacteria; kingdom Pseudomonadati; phylum Pseudomonadota; class Gammaproteobacteria; order Pseudomonadales; family Pseudomonadaceae; genus Pseudomonas; species Pseudomonas sp. HY13-MNA-CIBAN-0226. The sequence goes on along the minus strand of NZ_JBEOPS010000026.1, from coordinate 88,088 downwards.
TGGACCCGCAAAACCGTGGCAGTGCCGATATCTGGCCGGGCAAACCCGACCTGTATCACGCCTGGCAGGCCGTCCTCGTTCCCGGCCTGCCCCTGGCGCCGAGCCTGGCCACCGCTCTGGGGCGGGTGTCCCAGGGCGTTCCTGTGTAACCATGTGGTGACATTCCAGCGTCCCTTCGTTACCTGCGAGGGGCTGACTCCTGTTTAAAATCCATGCAGCGCAAGCACCAGACTTGCATGCATAACAACAAGAAAGGTACTTCCAGATGAATGCGATTTCTCGCCTCGCTACGCTCATTTCTCTTGCCTCCCTGTCTGCGCTCCCTCTCAGTGCTCTTGCCGCCGATGCCAAAGGCTCGGTGGAAGTGGTCCACTGGTGGACGTCGGGTGGTGAAAAAGCAGCGGTCGATGTACTCAAGGCTCAAGTTGAAAAAGACGGCTTCACCTGGAAAGACGGCGCCGTTGCCGGGGGTGGCGGTTCAACGGCCATGACCGTGTTGAAAAGCCGCGCCGTCGCCGGTAACCCGCCTGGCGTTGCCCAGATCAAGGGCCCCGACATCCAGGAATGGGGCAGCACCGGCCTGCTCAGTACCGACACCCTGACCGACGTCGCCAAGGCGGAAAACTGGGACGGCCTGCTGTCGAAGAAGGTCTCCGACACCGTCAAGTACGAAGGTGACTACGTTGCCGTGCCGGTGAACATCCACCGCGTCAACTGGCTGTGGATCAACCCGGAAGTCTTCAAGAAAGCCGGGATCGACAAGGCTCCCACCACCCTCGAAGAATTCTACGCCGCCGGCGACAAGCTCAAGGCCGCCGGCTTCATCGCCCTGGCCCACGGCGGTCAGCCTTGGCAGGACAGCACTGTATTCGAAGACGTGGTGCTCTCGACCATGGGCGCCGAAGGCTACAAGAAAGCCCTGGTAGACCTGGACCAGAAAACCCTGTCTGGCGCTGAAATGACCAAGGCTTTTACCGAACTGAAAAAGCTCACCGGCTACATGGACCAGAACCGCGCCGGTCGTGACTGGAACATCGCTGCCGCCGACGTTATCAACGGCAAGGCCGGCATGCAGATGATGGGCGACTGGGCGAAAAGCGAATGGACGGCGGCGAAGAAAGTCGCCGGCAAGGACTACCAGTGCGTGCCGTTCCCAGGCACCGAAAAAGCCTTCACCTACAACATCGATTCCCTGGCCGTGTTCAAGCTCAAGGCCGATCGCAAAGGCGACATCGCCGCTCAGCAAGACCTGGCCAAGGTCGCCTTGGGGACCGATTTCCAGAAAGTCTTCAGCATGAACAAAGGCTCGATTCCGGTGCGCACCGACATGCTCAACGACATGAGCGCCCTGGGCTTCGATTCCTGCGCCCAGACCGCAGCCAAGGACTTCCTGGCTGACGAGAAGACTGGCGGCCTGCAGCCGAGCATGGCGCACAACATGGCCACCTCCCTGGCCGTGCAGGGTGCGATCTTCGACGTGGTCACCAACTTCATGAACGACAAGGATGCTGACCCGGCCAAGGCCAGCGCCCAACTGGCATCGGCTGTCAAAGCGGCCCAGTAATCCCCGACAGCGAGTGAGCCCCTGGTAGGAGCTGCCGCAGGCTGCGATCTTTTGATCTTGATTGTAAAAAAACAAAATCAAAAGATCGCAGCCTGCGGCAGCTCCTACGAGGGATCGCACTTCGATCCTTTATATTTAAACCTGGATTATCCCGATGAGCTCTGTGGCGGTTTTCAGCAAAGCCTCACCGTTCGATGCGCTGCAACGCTGGTTACCCAAGTTGGTACTCGCGCCGAGCATGCTCATCGTGTTGGTTGGTTTCTACGGTTACATCATCTGGACATTCGTCCTGTCCTTCACCAATTCCAGCTTCATGCCGAGCTACAAATGGGTCGGCCTGCAGCAGTACACCCGGCTGCTGGACAACGACCGCTGGTGGGTCGCGAGCAAGAACCTCGCCCTGTTTGGCGGCATGTTCATCGGCATCAGCCTGGTGCTGGGGGTGTTCCTGGCGGTGCTGCTGGACCAGCGCATTCGCAAGGAAGGCTTCATTCGCACCGTCTACCTGTACCCGATGGCGCTGTCGATGATCGTCACCGGTACCGCCTGGAAATGGCTGCTCAATCCAGGCCTTGGCCTGGACAAGATGCTGCGTGACTGGGGCTGGGAAGGTTTTCGGCTTGACTGGCTGGTGGATCAGGATCGCGTCGTGTATTGCCTGGTGATCGCTGCCGTATGGCAAGCCTCCGGGTTTGTCATGGCGATGTTCCTGGCCGGCCTGCGCGGTGTCGATCAATCGATCATCCGTGCCGCGCAAGTCGACGGCGCGAGCTTGCCGACCATCTACCTGAAGATCGTGTTGCCGAGCCTGCGCCCGGTATTTTTCAGCGCCTTCATGATCCTCGCGCACATCGCGATCAAGAGCTTCGACCTGGTGGCTGCAATGACCGCAGGCGGCCCGGGCTACTCGTCCGACCTGCCAGCGATGTTCATGTATTCCTTCACCTTCAGCCGTGGCCAGATGGGCATTGGTTCGGCCAGCGCCATGATGATGCTCGGCGCGATCCTGGCGATCCTGGTGCCTTACCTGTACTCGGAACTGCGAGGCAAACGCCATGAGTAATCAACTGGGCAAACCGGCGCTCAGCTTCAGCCGCATCGCCATTTACGCCACGCTGTTGCTGGCCGCCGCGGTCTACCTGATCCCGCTGGTGGTGATGCTGCTGACCAGCTTCAAAACCCCCGAGGACATCCGCACCGGCAACCTGCTGAGCTGGCCAACCGTGATCGATGGCATTGGCTGGCTCAAGGCCTGGGACAGTGTCGGCAGTTACTTCTGGAACTCGGTGAAAATCACCGTGCCCGCAGTGCTGATCTCCACCTTCATCGGTGCAATGAATGGCTACGTGCTGTCGATGTGGCGCTTCCGTGGCTCGCAACTGTTCTTCGGCCTGTTGCTGTTCGGCTGCTTCCTGCCGTTCCAGACCGTCCTGCTGCCAGCCTCGTTCACCCTCGGCAAGCTCGGCCTTGCCAACACCACCACCGGCCTGGTGCTGGTGCACGTGGTCTACGGCCTGGCGTTCACCACGCTGTTCTTTCGCAACTACTACGTGAGCATCCCGGATGCGCTGGTCAAGGCGGCACGCCTGGATGGCGCGGGCTTCTTCACGATCTTCTGGAAGATCCTGCTGCCGATGTCGATCCCTATCGTCATGGTCTGCCTGATCTGGCAGTTCACGCAGATCTGGAATGACTTCCTGTTCGGCGTGGTATTCGCCAGCGGCGATGCACAACCGATCACCGTGGCCCTGAACAACCTGGTCAACACCAGCACCGGGGCCAAGGAATACAACGTTGATATGGCTGCCGCGATGATCGCCGGGCTGCCGACACTGCTGGTCTACATATTCGCTGGCAAGTATTTCCTGCGTGGGCTGACGTCCGGCGCGGTCAAGGGGTAGAACATGGCAACTCTCGAATTACGTAACGTCAACAAGACCTACGGTGCCGGCTTGCCGGATACCCTGAAGAACATCGAACTGAAGATCAATGACGGTGAGTTCCTGATCCTGGTCGGTCCGTCGGGCTGCGGTAAGTCCACGCTGATGAACTGCATCGCCGGCCTGGAGAACATCAGCGGCGGCGCGATCCTGGTGGACGACGCCGACATCAGCGGCATGAGCCCCAAGGATCGCGACATCGCCATGGTGTTCCAGTCCTACGCGCTGTACCCGACCATGAGCGTGCGCGACAACATCGCTTTCGGCTTGAAGATTCGCAAAATGCCGGCGGCCGAAATCGACGAAGAAGTTGCGCGCGTGGCTAAGCTGCTGCAAATCGAACATCTGCTCAACCGCAAACCGGGCCAACTCTCTGGCGGCCAGCAACAGCGTGTGGCCATGGGCCGGGCACTGGCGCGGCGGCCGAAGATTTACCTGTTCGATGAGCCGCTGTCCAACCTCGACGCCAAGCTGCGGGTCGAGATGCGCACCGAAATGAAATTGATGCACCAGCGTCTGAAAACTACCACGGTCTACGTGACCCACGACCAGATCGAAGCGATGACCCTGGGCGACAAAGTGGCGGTGATGAAAGACGGGATCATCCAGCAGTTCGGCACGCCGAAAGACATCTACAACAACCCGGCCAACCTGTTCGTGGCGAGCTTCATCGGCTCGCCGCCGATGAACTTCATCCCCCTGCGTTTGCAGCGCAAGGACGGTCGCCTGCTGGCATTGCTCGACAGCGGCCAGGCCCGTTGCGAGTTGCCACTGGGCATGCAGGACGCCGGTCTGGAAGATCGTGAAGTGATTCTGGGCCTGCGTCCGGAGCAGATCGTGCTGGCGGGCAACGAGCCGAACGGGCTGCCGACCATTCGCGCTGAGGTCCAGGTGACCGAACCGACCGGCCCCGACACCCTGGTGTTCGTCAACCTCAACGACACCAAGGTGTGCTGCCGCCTGGCGCCGGACGTCGCGCCGAATGTCGGCGAGACCCTGACCCTGCAATTTGATCCGTCGAAGGTTTTGTTATTCGACGCCAAGACCGGAGAGCGCCTGGGGGTTGCCGGTGTTCCGAAGGCAGAGGCTCACAACGCCAACGTGACCCAGTTCAAAGGCCGCTGATGTCCGAGCGAGCTTGCTCGCGATGGACAAGAACGGTCGCTCAGGCTGGCCGCAAGCGTTAGCCCTGTGGGAGCGAGCTTGCTCGCGATGGGCGTGAACGATAACGCGGGCAGTCTGATTCACCGCGTCGGCCTGAAGTTTTTCGCGAGCAAGCTCGCTCCTGCAGTGGGGATTTGTAAACCGCGTTAGATAAAAACAGTTAATAACAATAAAACGAGGATGTAGGGATGAAGAAGAAGAACAACGCTCAGCTGATCTGCCAATTGTCAGCGATTGCGGCGATGAGCCTGGCTGGCACCGTGCACGCTGCTGAAGCGTTCAGCCCCGAGTCGAAGTGGATGACGGGCGACTGGGGTGGTGAGCGGACCAAGCTGATCGAGGCGGGCTACGATTTCACCCTGGAGTACGTGGGCGAAGTCGGCTCCAACCTCAAGGGCGGCTACAACGATGACACCACTGCGCGCTACAGCGACCAGTTTGCCTTGGGGGCGCAACTGGACCTGGAAAAGATCTTCGGCTGGAAAGACGCCGAGTTCAAACTGGCGATCACCGAGCGTAGCGGCAAGAACATCTCCAATGATCGCATCGGCGATCCACGGGCTGGCACCTTCAGTTCTTCCCAGGAAGTCTGGGGCCGGGGCCAGACCTGGCGCCTGACGCAATTGTGGGTCAAGCAGAAGTATTTCGATGGCGCCCTGGACGTCAAGGCCGGTTACTTCGGCGAAGGCGAAGACTTCAACAGCTTCCCGTGCGACTTCCAGAACCTGGCGTTCTGCGGCTCGCAAGTGGGTAACTGGGTGGGCGGCATCTGGTACAACTGGCCGGTCAGCCAGGCGGCCATCCGCGTGAAGTACAACATCAACGACGAGCTCTACGCGCAGATCGGCGCGTACAACCAGAACCCGTCGCAACTGGAAACCGGCAACGGCTTCAAGCTCAGCGGCAGCGGCACCAAGGGCACCATCATTCCAGTCGAGCTGGTGTGGTCGCCAAACGTCAACAGCCTGCCGGGCGAGTACCGCGTCGGTTACTACAAAAGCACCGCCAAGGCCGACGACGTTCGTGAAGACGCCAACGGCAACGACGCGGCCGTCAGCGGTGATGCGTACCGCAGCCACAGCAGCAAGTCGGGCTACTGGTTCGTCGCCCAGCAACAGCTGACCGACCACAATGGCGACAAGAGCCGTGGCCTGAGCATCGCGGCCAACGCCACCTTCCACGACAAGGACACCAACGTCGTGGACAACTATCAGAACCTGATGCTGGTCTACAAAGGCCCGTTCAACGCGCGCCCCAAAGACGATGTGGGCATCGGTATCGCCCGTATCCACGTCAACGAAGACGCGCAGAAAAACCGCAAGCTGATCAATGGCGTCAACGGCATCGACGACTACGACAACCCGGCCTTCCTGCCTATCCAGGACACCGAGTACAACGCTGAAATCAACTACGGTTTCCACGTCACCAACTGGCTGACCGTGCGTCCCAACCTGCAGTACGTGAAGCACCCCGGTGGTGTGGATCAGGTGGACGACGCGATCGTGGCCGGCCTGAAAATTCAGTCGGTGTTCTAACGCTGTTGCGATAAGCTTCTCTCCATGTGCGCATTTTTGCGGACGGCCAAGGCTGTCCGCTTTTTTTTGGGGCGGGCACTTCCCGGTAACAGATGATTTTCAGGACTGCGGCACATGCATGAGCATCCGCTACAACGCTTCTTCAAATCCTTGCGCGAGCGTCCTGTGTTCGCGTGGGAGCGCTATCAACTGCGCGACGTGCTGGTGATCGATCATCCGCTCTGCCAGGCGGTGTTCAGTCGCCAGGGTGCGCAGTTGCTGCACTTCCAGCCCAAAGGCCAGAAACCCTGGCTGTGGTGCGCAGCGAAGTGGCCGCATGTCGGCGCGATTCGAGGCGGGGTGCCGGTGTGCTGGCCGTGGTATGGCCGCCATCCGAGCGAAAACGCCTGGCCGTCCCATGGCTGGGCGCGTCTGCTCGACTGGAAGTTACTCGACAGCAGCACGGACGACGACGGCGTGCGCCTGCACTGGCAACTGCAACTGTGCGACTGGCAAGTGGACCTGCATGCGCACCTTGGCGAGCGCCTGGACCTACGCCTGGCGACTGAGCATCAGGACAGCCTGCCGTGTCAGTTGAGTCAGGCTTTGCACGCCTACTGGCGTATTGGCGACGTGGGCGAGGTAGCGCTGTCTGGGCTCGATGGGGTGCAAGGTTACGACCAGTTGAAGCGCCAGGCATGCCAGCAGGAAGGAGAGCTGCGGGTGGATGGCGGCTGCCAGCGAGTGTTCCAGCACGAGGGCGAATTACAGCTCAAGGACCCTGTCTGGCAGCGGCAGTTGTGCATCGATACCGGGGATGACGCAAACACCGTGGTCTGGCACCCGGGGACGCGGCCGTTGCTGGGAGTGAGCTGGAACGAGATGTCTGAATTTGTCTGTGTCGAGGCGGCGAGTGGTGGTGGGCGGGGACTGGCGCCGGGGGAGCGGGCGAATTTGAGTTTGCAGGCGCGGGTGGGGGCTTAGCTCGGAATGGGTGGTATTGCGGCTGGCCTCATCGCGGGCAAGCCCGCTCCCACAGGGATCTGCGAAGCACACGAATCCATGCTCACTGAAGATCTCTGTGGGAGCGGGCTTGCCCGCGATGAGGCCCGACCAGGCAACACCGATGTTGGGCTTAGTTAAACTCATCCCCCACCGGATACCGGCTCGCATTCAGGCTCTCTTTGATCTTGCGCAAATGCGGTTGGAAATCCACGCCCCGGCGCAGGGTCATGCCGGTTGCCAGTACATCCAGCACGGTCAGTTGAATGATCCGCGAGGTCATCGGCATGTAGATGTCGGTGTCTTCCGGCAGTGGAATATTCAGGCTCAGGGTGCTGGCCTTGGCCAGGGGCGAGCCCTCAGCGGTCAAGCCCAGCACCGAGGCGCCGTTTTCCCGGGCAATGCGCGCCACTTCCACCAGCTCGCGGGTGCGGCCGGTGTAGGAAATGATCACGAACAGTTCACCGGTATGTGCCACCGACGCAATCATGCGCTGCATCAGCACGTCGGCATGGGCGGTGACGGCCAGGTTGAAACGGAAGAACTTGTGCTGCGCATCCAGCGCGACCGGGGCTGAAGCGCCGAGGCCGAAGAAGTGGATCTGCCGGGCCTGGATCAACAGGTCGACAGCGCGGCTGATCAGGTTCGGGTCCAGGGCCTGCAGGGCGCTGTCCAGGGACGCGATGGCGCTGCCGAAAATCTTCTGGGTATAGGCTTCCGGATTATCGTCCGCCTCGACCGCACGGCTGACGTACGCGGCTCCGCTGGCCAGGCTCTGGGCCAGTTGCAGCTTGAGTTCCGGGTAGCCGCTGACACCGAACGAACGGCAGAAACGGTTGACCGTCGGCTCACTGACCTTCGAGGCCTGGGCGAGGGCGGCGATGCTGAAGCGGGTGGCCTGCTGTGGGTTGAGCAGGATCACCTCGGCGACTTTGCGTTCGGCCTTGTTCAGGTCTTCAAGGCGATTCTGGATCTGTTCCAGTAAATTTCGCACGCGGTCCATATATGTTCCTTGATTCACCTGTAAAAAGCCGCTCGGCTATGCGAATTGAGCCTTTGGTGAGGCCCGGGACGGTGGCCTATCCTACTGATGGCTCCGACTGACCACCACTCGCAATCCATATTTTGCGAAAATGTTGTGGTTATTACTACATTTTCTCTTGAGCGATGCCTTGAAAAAAGGTATTTGTAGCTTAACTTGATAAAAGAACCAACATCATGCCTTCGATTACGGTTGAACCGTGCACCTTTGCCTTGTTCGGCGCCCTTGGCGACCTGGCCCTGCGCAAGCTGTTTCCTGCTCTCTACCAGCTTGACGGTGCAGGCCTGCTGCACGAGGACACGCGCATCATCGCGCTGGCCCGTGAGCCGGGCAGCCAACAGGAGCACCTGGCGTTTATCGCCACGGAGCTGCGCCGCTACGTGGGCGCCAAGGAGCTGGACGAAGCCGTGGTCGAGCGTTTCCTCGCCCGCTTGAGTTACCTGCATGTCGATTTCCTCAAGGCCGATGATTACGTCGCCCTGGCGGAGCAAGCCGGTAGCGCCCAGCGAGTCATCGCCTATTTCGCCACCCCGGCCGCCGTCTACGGCGCCATCTGCGAAAACCTGGCGAAAGTCGGCCTGGCTGAAAATACCCGCGTGGTGCTGGAAAAACCGATCGGCTCGGACCTGGAATCCTCGCGCACGGTCAACGACGCGGTGGCCGAGTTTTTCCCGGAAAACCGCACCTATCGCATCGACCACTACCTGGGCAAGGAAACCGTCCAGAACCTGATCGCCCTGCGATTTGCCAACAGCCTGTTCGAAACCCAGTGGAACCAGAACTACATCTCCCACGTGGAAATTACCGTGGCCGAGAAAGTCGGGATCGAAGGCCGCTGGGGCTACTTCGACAAGGCCGGCCAGCTGCGCGACATGATCCAGAATCACCTGCTGCAGCTGCTGTGCCTGATCGCCATGGACCCGCCAGCCGACCTGTCCGCCGACAGTATTCGCGACGAGAAGGTCAAGGTGCTCAAGGCGCTGGCGCCGATCAGCCCGGAAGGCCTGACCACCCAAGTGGTGCGCGGCCAGTACATCGCCGGCTACAGCGAAGGCAAACCGGTGCCGGGCTATCTTGAAGAGCCGAATTCGAATACCCAGAGCGACACCGAAACCTTTGTCGCCCTACGCGCCGACATTCGCAACTGGCGCTGGGCCGGTGTGCCGTTTTACCTGCGTACCGGCAAGCGCATGCCGCAGAAGCTGTCGCAGATCGTCATCCATTTCAAGGAGCCGTCGCACTACATCTTCGCGCCGGAGCAGCGCCTGCAAATCAGCAACAAGCTGATTATCCGCCTGCAGCCGGACGAAGGCATTTCCTTGCGCGTGATGACCAAGGAGCAAGGCCTGGACAAGGGCATGCAGCTGCGCAGCGGTCCGTTGCAGCTGAATTTTTCCGATACCTGGCGTAGCGCACGCATTCCCGATGCCTACGAACGGTTGTTGCTGGAAGTAATGCGCGGCAATCAGAACCTGTTTGTCCGTAAAGATGAAATCGAAGCCGCGTGGAAGTGGTGTGACCAGTTGATCGCCGGGTGGAAAAAATCCGGTGATGCGCCCAAGCCGTACGCGGCCGGGTCCTGGGGCCCCATGAGCTCCATTGCACTGATCACGCGGGACGGGAGGTCGTGGTATGGCGATATCTGATTTGAAACTGCCTCAGGGCGTCAGCGCCCATGAGTACAAGAGCCCGGTGCTGTTGGCCGATGCCTTGGCACTGAATGTGGCCAAGCAGCTGAGTGACGCTATCGATGCTCGCGGCACCGCGACGCTGGTGGTGTCCGGTGGCCGTAGCCCGGTGGCCTTTTTCCAGAACCTGGCCAGGCAAAAGCTCGACTGGTCCAAGGTGGTTGTCACCCTGGCCGACGAGCGCTGGGTGCCGGTCGAGCATGCCGACAGCAATGCCGGGCTGCTCAAGCGCTACCTGCTGCAAGGCCCGGCGGCCAAGGCGCAATTCCTGAGCCTGTACAGCGCCACGGCGAACCTGGAGCTGGCCGCCGAGCAAGCCGATCGTCTGTTGGCAGAGTTGCCGCCGATCGACGTGCTGATACTCGGCATGGGCGATGACGGTCATACCGCGTCGCTGTTTCCCAACAGCCCGAACCTGGCTGAAGCGTTGGCAGCCGATGGCACTCGACGCTGCTACCCGATGCTGGCACCGACCGTGCCGCATCAGCGCCTGACCATGAGTCGTGCGCTGCTGGCCTCGGCCGAGACCACTGTTCTATCGATTTCCGGTCAGTCCAAGCTGACCACCCTGAGTGCCGCATTGGCCGGTGACGATGTCGGCGCCATGCCGATTCGCGCGTTTCTGCAACCTACGTTAGAGATTTACTGGTGCCCATGAGCCAAGGATCAGCCGCTATGAAAAACACTCCCCCGACCGTTTCCATGGCGGACAAAGTTGCCCTGATCGACAGCCTCTGCGCCAAGGCGCGGATTCTGCCGGTCATCACCATCGCTCGCGAGCAGGATGTCCTGCCCCTGGCCGATGCCCTTGCCGCCGGTGGCCTGACTGCCCTGGAAGTGACCTTGCGTTCGCAGTTCGGCCTCAAGGCTATCCAGATTCTGCGCGAGCAGCGCCCGGAACTGATGACCGGTGCCGGTACCGTGCTGGATCGCAGCATGCTGGCCGCGGCTGAGGCGGCCGGTTCGCAGTTCATCGTCACGCCAGGCATAACTCGTGACCTGCTGGAAGCCAGTGTCGACAGCCCGATTCCACTGTTGCCGGGGATCAGCAATGCTTCCGGGATCATGGAGGGTTATGGCCTGGGCTATCGCCGTTTCAAGCTGTTCCCGGCGGAAGTCAGCGGTGGCGTCGCGGCGATCAAAGCCCTGGGCGGTCCGTTCGGCGAAGTTAAATTCTGCCCGACTGGCGGCGTTAGCCCGGCCAACATCAAAAGCTACATGGCGTTGAAAAACGTGATGTGCGTGGGCGGCAGCTGGATGCTTGATCCGGAGTGGATCAGGAACGGCGACTGGGCCCGCATCCAGGAATGCACTGCCGAGGCGTTGGCGCTGCTGGACTGATTGGTTTTACTGACACGTCGTTGTGTGTTCTACGGCCTTAACGGTGCGCTTGGTCGGTGCACCGTTTTTTTTGTCTGAAGAAAGCCCCACCGTGTACGCCATAACCCTGTAGGAGCGAGCTTGCTCGCGATGGCCGTTAACGATAACGCTGGAAACCTGACACCCCTTGGCGGTCTCAGGTTTTTCGCGAGCAAGCTCGCTCCTACAGGGGGGCGGTGGTGAATCAGCGCAACTGGTCCAGCGCCTTGATCAGCGCCGCGATATCCGCCGCTGTGGTCGTCAGCCCTGGTGTAATGCGGATACAGGGTCCGCTCGCCGCGCCGCTGCGTACAACGGTAAACAGGTTGAACTCATTCAACAGCCGGTCGACCATCACCTGTTGATCCGCATGCCGGGTAAACCGCATCGAGGTTATCGCGCAATACAACCGTGGGTCGTCCGGGGTCATCACCTCGATACCCGGCCAATCCCGCACCGCCCGGACCCACTCATTGCGCAGATAATTAAGCCGCGCGCCTTTGGCTGCGGAGCCGCCCATGGCCAGGTGTTCCTCGAACACCAGCGGCAGCGTCAGCAGCGCCGAGATATTGGGGGTGCTGTAGGGCGTGCGGGCGCGAATGTCGTTGAGCGGGAAATGCTGCTCGCCCATGTCCGGGTCAATATCCGCCAGGCGCTCCGGGGCGATGTACATGAAACCCAGTGTCAGCGGCGCACCGATCCACTTGTGCAGGTTGTAACCGGCGAAAACAATGCCCAGCTCTGCGAGATTGAACTTCATCTGCCCCAGCGCATGGGCGCCGTCGAGGATCACATCGATGCCGTGTTCCCTCGCAGCCGCCGCAATGGCCTGCACCGGCATCACCAGCCCGGTGCGATGGGTGACGTGGGTCAATGCCATCAGCTTGAGCCGTGGGTAACGCTCGAAAGCCTCACGGTAACTGGCCAGCAGCGAGTCGAAAGAGGCGGGGTGCTGGTGATCAATCTCTATCACCTCCACACCGCGATAACGCGCCAGCCAGCGCATGGCACCTTTTACCGTGTCGTATTCGAGGTCGCAGATCAGCACCTGATCGCCCGGCTGCAGGCGGTTGTAATTGCGGATCAGCGATTGCAGGGCGTCTGTGGCGTTACGGGTCAGGGCAACGGCTTGCGCCCGCACGCCAATCAGCTCCGCCAGCTGCGCGCGAATCTCCAGGCTTTCGACCTGTTCGAAGCGCTGGCGCACATGAACCGAGTTGCTGCGGTTGATCAGCTCGATGTTGCGCTGGTATTCCTCGACCACCGTGCGCGACATTCGGCCGAAATAACCGTTTTCAAGATTGATCGGGCCAGGTTCCTTCGAGTATCGATCGGCAAACGTCAGCCAGAACAGCTCATCACGGGCGCGGCGGGTGTTATCGGGCATGGCTTACTCAGTCTTCAATGACGCGGGGCAGGTTTGCCGTGTTTGGCGCGCAGCGGTTCAAGCAGCTCCGACAGGCCGTTGTGGTCGATCTCCTGCATCAGGGCCAGCAGGCCGCCCAGTTCGCCGTGGGGAAAACCTTCCCGGGCAAACCAGTTGAGGTACTGGCCGGGAAGGTCGGCAATGATGCGTCCTTTGTATTTTCCAAAGGGCATTTGGCGAGTAATCAGCAGTTCGAGCTTTTGCGGGTTCATCATTTGATCGTCTTGAGTCAGTCACATTTGAAAATACAGGCATTCTGCATGCAGGCCAAATGACAGATCATGCAAAAAAAGCGGATGCAGATTTCGCGATAAAACATAACTCATTGAAATATAACGAATTTATTTTCAGTGAAAAGCTGGCATGCAGGGTGCAATAGCTATTGCATCTTTCATCAACCCGCAAGGAATTGAAAAATGACCGACATGAATAAAGAAGCCATCTCTGTACTCAACGACCTGATCGAAGTCAGCAAAGACGGTCAGGAAGGGTTCAAGACCTGCGCCGAAGACATCAAGCACCCAGAACTCAAAACCCTGTTCGTGACCCGTTCCGCTGATTGCGCAACTGCCGCGGCAGAACTGCAGGCAGCCGTGCGTTCCATGGGTGGCGATCCGGAAACTTCCACCAGCGTCAGCGGCGATCTGCATCGCCGTTGGGTTGACGTGAAGGCCATGTTCACCGGCAAGGATGAAGAAGCCGTGTTGAACGAAGCCGAGCGCGGTGAAGACCATGCGCTGAAGGCTTATAAAGAAGCCATCGAAAAAATCAACAAGCACAATCTGGTAGGCATTCGTGACCTGGTTGAGCGTCAGTACCACGGCGTACAACGCAACCACGACCAGGTCAAAGCCCTGCGTAACCAGGCTCGTGCTCGCTCGTAAGCGTTCGTAGCAGCCAAAAAAACGCCGGTTGATCCGGCGTTTTTTTCGTCAAAAGATCGCAGCCTGCGATCTTTTGCTTTTCAACCGATGCTGATCGCCGGCAATGTCGTCAACGTCACGGTCTGCTGCTTGCGCGGCGCCAGAATCTCCGCTTCGCCATCCACTACCAGCTCATCACGCTGATTGAAAACGCGAGTCGCAATGCGCACGCGAAACTTCGGCAGTTTTTCGAGGATTTCAAGGCGCACGGTCAACGTGTCGCCAATCTTTACCGGCTTCTGGAAGCTCATCTGCTGGCCGATGTAGATAGTCCCGGGCCCGGGCAGTTCGCAGGCCACGGCTGCGCTGATCAAGGCGCCGCTGAACATGCCATGGGCGATACGCTCCTTGAACATGGTGCCTGCAGCATATTCGGCGTCCAGGTGCACCGGGTTGTGATCGCCGGACATCGCGGCGAACAACTGGATGTCGCGCTCTTCGACCGTTTTGCTGTAGCTGGCGGTCTGGCCGACTTCGAGGGCTTCATAAGGGGTGTTGGTAACCTGGGTCATCTGTTTCAATTCCTGTCACGAATAAATAAATCGCAAAAAAACTATTCCGACCGGGTGGGTCGGCGGTGGCTCAGCGCCTGCTCGATCCAGTTCAACAGATCGTTGATAACCTGATCGCGGTTGATCTCGTTGAAGAGTTCATGCCGGGCCTGGGGGTAAATAATCAGATGCAGATTCTGGCTGCCGGCCTTGCGCAGGGCATTGGCCAGACCTTTGAGACGCTTGCCTTCACTCACCGGATCACATTCGCCGCCAATCACCAGCAACGGCAGGCCCGGATCAATCTGCGCGAGATTGGACGCTTTGCTGATTTGCTGCAAGCCGCCCAGCAAATCGACCCACAGCTGATTGGTGCAGCGCATGCCGCAAAGCGGGTCGTTGATGTACTTGTCGACTTCGGCCGGGTCGCGGCTCAGCCAGTCAAAAGGCGTACGTACCGGCTTGAAATGCTTGTTGAACGAGCCGAACGACAACCACTCGATCAGCGCACTGCGGCCCTTGGGACCTTGGCGCAGCCGTTCGGCGCGGGCGATCTGCCGGGCGGCGCGATAAAGCGCCACGGGCTGGAAGTTCGAGCCGCTCAGCACCGCGCCGTGCAGGCTGGCGCTGTGGTGCAGCAGATAGGCCTGGGCGAGGTAGCTGCCCATGCTGTGGCCGATCAGCAGGATCGGCACCCCGGGATGCTGCTGACCGACGTGCTGATTGAGGCTCGCCAGGTCGCCGACGACCTTGCACCAGCCATCGTCGTCGGCGAAATGCCCCAAGGTGCCATTTTCGGCGGTTTTGCCATGTCCTCGCAGGTCGGGGGCATAGACACCGTAGCCCTGCTCGCAGAGTTTTTGCGCCAGGCCTTGGTAGCGGGCGCTGTGCTCCGCCATGCCGTGGGCCAGCAGCACGATGGCTTTCAGGGGAGGGGTGGGTAGCCACTGATTGACGAACAGGCGACTGCGGTCACTCGCGGTCAGCCAGAAAGTGTCGTGGATCATGGCGATTCCTTTGCGCTGGGTCGATGCATTGTATAGCGCATTCCGGGTGCGGCCGTGCGAACTGCCTTACACCACGGCAGGAAGATTCACACGATCAATGACGGTATCGGTCATGTTTGCCTGATTCGCCATAACTGCTAGTGTCCGTGAAGCTCCGCTTTTCGCGTCAGGTCTGACGAAACTGACAGAACAGCGGCCCGGATAGGTTCAGGTAAAGAGGACAAGAACAATGCAACCTGATTTCTGGAATGACAAACGCCCGGCCGGCGTACCCCTGAACATCGACCTTGGGGCCTACAAGTCGGTCATTGAGGTGTTCGAGCGTTCCTGCAAGAAATTCGCCGACCGCCCGGCCTTCAGCAACATGGGCGTGACCCTGACCTACGCCGAACTGGAACGCTACAGCGCCGCGTTTGCCGGTTACCTGCAAGCCCATACCGACCTGGTGCCAGGCGATCGCATCGCGGTACAGATGCCGAATGTCCTGCATTACCCGATCGCCGTGTTTGGCGCCTTGCGTGCCGGCCTGATTGTGGTCAATACCAACCCGTTGTACACCGCGCGGGAAATGCGCCATCAATTCAAGGATTCCGGTGCCCGGGCGCTGGTGTACCTGAACATGTTCGGGCAAAAGGTCCAGGAAGTGCTGCCGGACACCGACATCCAGTACTTGATCGAAGCCAAAATGGGCGACCTGATGCCGGCCGCGAAGGGCTGGCTGATCAATACCGTGGTCGACAAAGTGAAGAAAATGGTTCCGGCCTATTCACTGCCCCAGGCCATCTCCTTCAAGAGCGCGCTGCGCATGGGCAAGGGGCAGGGGATCAAACCGTTGAACGCCGGTCTCGACGATGTCGCAGTGCTGCAGTACACCGGCGGCACCACTGGCCTGGCCAAGGGCGCGATGCTGACCCACGGCAACCTGGTGGCGAACATGCAACAGGCGCGGGCCTGCCTTGGTCAGTTCGGTACCGACGGCCAGCCGCTGCTGCGAGAAGGGCAGGAGGTGATGATTGCGCCGCTGCCGCTGTATCACATCTATGCCTTCACGGCGAACTGCATGTGCATGATGGTCACCGGCAACCATAACGTGCTGATCACTAATCCACGGGACATCAAGGGCTTTATCAAGGAACTGAAGAGCTGGCGTTTTTCCGCGTTGCTGGGTTTAAACACTTTGTTTGTCGCATTGATGGATCATCCGGATTTCAAGTCCCTGGACTTCTCCAGCCTCAAGCTGACCAATTCCGGTGGCACTGCGCTGGTCAAGGCCACTGCCGAACGCTGGGAAAAACTCACCGGATGCCGCATCACCGAAGGCTACGGCCTGACCGAAACGTCACCGGTGGCGTGCACCAACCCCTACGGTGACAAGTCGCGCATCGGTACGGTGGGCCTGCCAGTACCGGGTACCACGCTGAAAATCATCAACGATGACGGTGTCGAGCAAGCCTTGGGCGAACGCGGCGAGCTGTGCATCAAGGGCCCGCAGATCATGAAAGGCTACTGGCAGAAGCCTGAGGCGACGGCCGAAGTACTGGATGCCGAGGGCTGGTTCAAGTCCGGCGATATTGCAGTGATCGACCCGGATGGTTTTGTGCGCATCGTCGATCGCAAGAAGGACATGATCATCGTCTCGGGTTTCAACGTGTACCCGAACGAGATCGAGGACGTGATGATGGCTCATCCGAAAGTCGCTAACTGCGCGGTGATCGGTGTACCTGACGAGCGCTCGGGGGAGGCGGTGAAATTGTTTGTAGTGGCGCGCGAATCCGGGGTCAGCCTTGAAGAGCTGAAGGCCTACTGCAAGGAAAACTTCACGGCTTACAAAGTACCCAAGCATATTGTGTTGCGCGAATCGTTGCCGATGACGCCGGTGGGCAAGATATTGCGGCGGGAGCTGCGCGATATTGCTTAGTGATCAGTAGAGTTGGATGACGCCAAAAGATCGCAGCCTTCGGCAGCTCCTACATGAGAATGCGTTCCTCTGTAGGAGCTGCCGAAGGCTGCGATCTTTTGCTTCCAGGCGACCAATAGAATTTTTGCTCTAAAACTGACTATAAGCTATTCAAGAGTCACCAGTGTGACTGTAGAGCCCGCTTTTGGCTCTGGTCGACCCTTGGCAAAGCTGCTACTCTCGGCGCGCTTTGGGACTTCCCGGCCTTTTAAAACGCCGTTTTGGCCCCTGACCAAACACCAATAATAATCGCATCAAATGCGGTGCTGAATTCGCGTTGCTGAGGAGTGGGCTTCCATGATCGAAGACTTTTGGAAGGATAAGTACCCTGCCGGGATTGCTGCCGACATCAATCCGGACGAGTACCCGAATATTCAGGCAGTGCTGAAGCAGTCCTGCCAACGCTTCGCCAACAAGCCGGCGTTCAGCAACCTGGGCAAGACACTCACCTACGGTGAACTGTACGAACTGTCGGGCGCCTTTGCCGCTTATCTGCAACAGCATACCGACTTGCAGCCAGGCGATCGAATCGCCGTGCAATTGCCCAACGTGTTGCAGTACCCGGTGGCCGTCTTCGGTGCGATTCGCGCCGGGCTGATCGTGGTCAACACCAACCCGCTGTACACCGCGCGGGAAATGGAACATCAATTCAACGACTCCGGTGCCAAGGCCCTGGTCTGCCTGGCCAACATGGCCCATTTGGCGCAGACCGTGGTGCCCAAGACTGGGGTCAGGCACGTCATCGTTACCGAAGTCGCCGACCTGCTGCCGCCGCTCAAGCGCCTGCTGATCAACAGCGTCATCAAGTACGTGAAGAAAATGGTCCCGGCCTATCACTTGCCCAAGGCGATCAAGTTCAACGACGTATTGAGCAAGGGCCACGGCCAGCCAGTCACCGAAGCCTGCCCGGCCAGCAGCGATGTGGCCGTGTTGCAATACACCGGTGGCACCACCGGCGTGGCCAAAGGCGCGATGCTGACCCATCGCAACCTGGTGGCGAACATGTTGCAGTGCAAGGCGCTGATGGGTTCCAACCTGAATGAAGGTTGCGAGATCCTGATCACGCCGCTGCCGCTGTACCATATCTATGCCTTTACCTTTCATTGCATGGCGATGATGTTGATCGGCAACCACAACATCCTCATCAGCAACCCGCGCGACCTGCCGGCGATGGTCAAGGAGTTGTCGAAGTGGAAGTTCAGCGGTTTTGTCGGCCTTAATACGCTCTTCGTTGCGCTGTGCAACAACGAAGGTTTCCGCAAGCTGGACTTCTCTGCGCTGAAAGTCACCCTGTCGGGCGGCATGGCCCTGCAACTGGCGGCCGCCGAGCGCTGGAAGGCGGTCACCGGTTGCTCCATCTGTGAAGGGTACGGCATGACCGAAACCAGTCCGGTGGCCACGGTGAATCCGATCCAGCACATCCAGATCGGCACCATCGGCATTCCGGTACCGTCGACCCTGTGCAAGATCATCGATGATGCCGGCGTGGAACAGCCACTGGGTGAAATCGGTGAACTGTGCGTGAAAGGGCCGCAGGTGATGAAGGGTTACTGGCAGCATCAGGACGCCACCGATGAAATCCTCGACAGCGAAGGCTGGCTGAAGACCGGTGACATCGCCCTGATCCAGCCGGATGGCTACATGCGTATTGTCGATCGCAAAAAAGACATGATCCTGGTGTCCGGCTTCAACGTGTATCCCAACGAGCTGGAAGACGTGCTGGCGACCCTGCCGGGCGTGTTGCAGTGCGCAGCGATTGGCGTGCCGGACGAGAAGTCGGGTGAAGCGATCAAGATCTTCATCGTCGTCAAGCCGGGCGTGACCCTGACCAAGGAAACGGTGATGGAGCACATGCGTGCCAATGTTACCGGCTACAAGGTGCCACGTTCCGTGGAGTTCCGCGATGCGCTGCCGACCACCAACGTCGGCAAGATCCTGCGGCGCGAATTGCGTGACGAGGAGTTGAAGAAGCTGGGCCTGAAAAAGGCCTGAATGGCAACTGGCGTCGCCTGCCGATCCGGAGACGCTGGCTGAGCATTGAACCGTCGAAAAATCCGCGACCCGAAACGGGCTGCGGATTTTTTTTGCGCGCTATTCCTCAATGGGTCGCACTGCCGCACGCATGCATCAGCCCATTGTGCGTTTTCTGAAAGTCTTGGGTATTGGGGCGTGATTTGATTGCGGGCTCCTGGCCAATGCCATCTTTCATGGAGTGATGCTTATGCCGCTGCCCCCCTTATCCCTTTCGCCCACCAGGAACTGTTCTCGCTCTCGCGAGAGCCAAGGATCCGACGGGGGATCAAGTGTTGTTGCCAAGACGCTGAAGCGCACCGGCAACTCACCCCTCCTCCCTATCAAACGTTTCTTGGCTGAGAATGAAGCGTCAACATTAAAATTTGGTTCTGAAGAAGTGCTTGATTTCCCGGCGCTAAAAAAACATTTAGGTCCCGTTTACATTGGCGATTACTCGCCTTTCGAGGAACCTGTTCCGGCAAACAGGCACCGTTTCTGGCACCCATTTACGGATTTTTCCTGGGCGTGGTGGCCTGGTTCGGCGTTCTGCGACATCAGTTTTACAGGATCTATGTTTGCCAACGTAAACCTGACAAACCTGCAGGCGAAGAATGTCGATTTATCCGGTTCGAATTTCTCGAACGCCAACTTATCCGGGGCGCGACTCAAATCTAGCGACCTCTCGCGCTGTGATTTTTTTGGAACCGACCTGAGCTACCTTATTTGTGTGGAAGTGGGCTTCGGCGAAGCCACCCTGTCCGGGACGATACTCGAATCTGTCAATTTATCGGGCTGCGATTTTAGCAAGGCCAACCTAAACACCCTCCACTGTGATGGCGGGAACTTTAGTCGCACCAACTTTTCCGGGGCGAAACTCAAATCTGTCAGTTTCTCGGGCTGCGATTTTAGTGGGGCCAACCTAACCAACCTTGACCTTGATGAAGTGGACTTCAGTGGCGCGAATCTCTCCAACGCGCAGATATCCTTGAGTCAAAGGTTTATCGAGAAAACTCTGCTAGGGCCCATCACCAGCGACAGCGAACGTCAGCGTATGGCCTATTGTCCCGAGACGGGCATCAGGAATTTATTGGCGACTATCCACAGCATCAATCCCACTTATCAGAATCTGAAAAACTCCTTAATGCGATCGGTGATCGAGCAAGTGAACCGCTTGGAAGACGACGCGCTGCAGCGCCACCTGCCGACGCTGGTGAAGATGTTGTTCAATAATCGTGGCTATGACGAGGTACCTGAAATCGCATCGTTCAATATTCGATTGCTGCCATTGTGGCTGCAAAGAAAAGAACATGAGCGATATTTCCACGGCGAAATCGATCGGGACCTGGTGCAGCGCCTGATCGACCGCCATCCATCCAAGATGGACTTGGTGAAACGCTACGGGAAAACCCTCGGCTTCCGTCCGGACAAGACTTCGTCGGGCGCGCAAACGGCCAGTCCTTCTACCCCGGCGATTACAGGCGGAACTGCGCAAAATTGACGTTGGTGCCCGCCGGACGCATGTCTTGCAGGTACGAGTCTTTGTCGGCACTCAGTTCCAGGCTCAAGGCCGCCTTGCGTTTGCCCTCGTTGCGCACCACCAGGCCTTCGAGCTTCTCACGCAGGAACACCGTGGGCACTTTCAGGTGCAGCAGTTCGTCGGTGTCCGGTGTGTGCATCAACAGGTGCACCCACTCGTACTGACCAATGGCGAGGCGCGCGACCGGAATATCGAACCACCAGATGTTGCGGTTGCGGTTCAATTCGGTGAAATGGCAGTTGTTGACGCCAAGCACAGCACCGCCGAGTTCCTGGTTTCTGCGGGCAATGGCCTGCTTTTTATCGAGTTTCATAACATTCCTACGGGGTTGGATCTTCAGCGCCATGGCCTGAATACGTTGCGCATTCTCGGGTGTTGGCGGGCAAACATAAAGCCCAACCTGCCGGGATCGATGAAAATCTTCTGCGCAAAATAAATGAAACTCCCGGCAAATCCCTCCGGTCAATCTTTCTGTAAGCACTTTTTTTCGTTCAATTGTTCACAGGAGAGACACCATGAGCAGCACTGGCGATAAAGTAAAAGGCGTCGCTAACGAAGCAGTCGGTAACGTCAAACAAGGCGTAGGCAAGGCGACCGGCAACGACAAAATGCGTGCCGAAGGCGTAGTGCAGGAAAAGAAAGGCGAAGCTCAGCAAGCAGTGGGCAAAGCCAAAGACGCGGTAAAGAAAGGCGTCGACAAGGCCTGATCTGGCCTGTGAGGCTATTATGAACGGCCATCTGCGGATGGCCGTTTTTCTTTCAGCTGGAACTTGAACACAGAATTTGTTTCAAAGTGGCCGAACAAGGCTATTTTGATGCAGGCTACATTGATAGCAACGGCCCCTGAGTCGCCCCGACTTGAACCCGATTTTTGCGGCGAAAGGAGACGCTAATGATTTTCCCGGACATGAAAGGTCTGCCCATCCACCGCGTGATGGTGCGCACGGTCACCGAATTCATCGATGACGAGATGTCGACCTATGCGTCGGCGCTGGCCTATCAGATGTTGTTCTCGCTATTCCCCTTCATTCTGTTCCTGATCGCCCTGATCGGTTTTTTGCACCTGCCGGACTTCTTCTCCTGGTTGCGCCTGCAGTCGGAGCTGGTGTTGCCGCCCCAGGCCGTGGAGCAGGTGAACCCGGTGATCGACCAGCTGCAGCAATCCAAGGGCGGTTTGCTCTCGGTAGGTATCGTGATCGCGCTGTGGACCGCATCTGCCGGCGTACGCCTGTTGATGAGTGCGATGAACGCTGCCTATGACGTGGTCGAAGGACGTCCGGCGTGGAAACGTCTCCCGCTGTCGATTTTCTACACCATCGGCATTGCCGGCATGCTGCTGATCGCGGCGGCGCTGATGGTGCTCGGGCCGCAGGTGATGGGCTGGATCGCCGCGCAGGTGGGCATGGAATATTTCATCGTGACCCTGTGGACCATCGCCCGCTGGCCTGTGGTCGTGATCCTGCTGATGGTGGCGGTGGCGCTGATCTATTACGTGATGCCTGACGTCAAACAGGAGTTCCGTTTCATCACCCCAGGCTCGGTACTGGCGGTGGTGGTGTGGATCCTCGCGTCCGTGGGTTTTGGCTTGTACGTGAAGGAGTTCGCCAACTACAACGCCATGTATGGCAGTATCGGCGCGATCATCGTGTTGCTCCTGTATTTCTACATTTCTGCTGCCGTGTTGTTGCTGGGGGCGGAGATGAATGCGGTGATCGAACACATGTCCAGCGAAGGCAAGGACCCGGGCGAGAAAGTCCCCGGTGAGCTCGCCGAAGAGCCTAAACAACATGTTTCCGGACTGGGTCGGGATCACTCGATCAAGCCATCCACTGACGAAGTCATCAAATGATCCGTGAAATCCTGAAAATGGGCGATGAGCGACTGCTGCGCATCGCCCCGCCGGTGCCTGTCGAAATGTACGACTCGCCGGAGTTGTGGCAGTTGATCGACGATATGTTCCAGACCATGGAGAGCGTTGGTGGGGTCGGCCTGGCCGCTCCGCAAATCGGCGTTGACCTGCAACTGGTGATCTTCGGGTTCGAGCACAGTGAACGTTACCCGGATGCCGAGGCCGTGCCGCAGACCATCTTGATCAACCCGCTGATCACGCCGCTGAGCCCGGTGATGGAGGAGGGGTTCGAAGGCTGCCTGTCGGTCCCGGGCCTGCGCGGTGCGGTAAATCGGTATCGGGAAATCCGCTACGAAGGTTTTGATCCCAAAGGCCAACCCATTGTGCGTTTTGCGTCGGACTTCCATGCCCGGGTGGTGCAGCATGAGTGCGATCACCTGATCGGACGACTGTACCCGTCGCGCATCACCGATTTCAGCAAGTTCGGCTTTACTGAAGTGATGTTCCCGGACCTCGACCCGAACGCTGACGACTGACCAGAATTACCCTCAATGCAATAGGAGCCTGCCACAGGGGCGGGTTACAGGCCTGCCCCCATCGCAATCATCGGCTTGCTGCGCGCATAACGACTCAACCGTTCAGCCATCGCATACGGCAGCACCGGGTCGAAGCTGAACCCGCGACGCTCATAGAAGCCGCGCAAGTCCGGATGACAGAACAACCACACCGGCCCCTGCAGCCCCTTGATGGCCTCGGCAATCAACGCGCCCGCGATCCCCTGTTCACGACAACCTGGGTCAACAAACAGTCCGGTCAACCAATGCCCGTCCGCCACCGGCCGCAAACACAATGCACCGATGATTTCTTCACGCCTTGCGATCCATAGCTGGGCGTCGCGCACGGCTTTCATCGACGATTGATGGCTGCGATAAAACTTGTTCATCAGCAGCCACAATGGCTCGGCGAGCAGGGTGTACTGGGTGTCGGGCATGGGTTCGGTCTGTCGGTGAGCAAAGCCTTTGATTATAAAAGAACGCGCGCGCGGCGATAGGTGTATACCTGATCTCACATCCCGTATGAGTGGAGTACGTATCATGGCCAAAGGCATGGATTCAAAGAAAGCAGCGAAGAAAAAACCGGCGAAAACCGCTGATGAAAAGCGCGCGGACAAGAAGGCCAAGAAGGTGGACGTGTTCGGCCATTGATCCCGCAAAAAGGGAGCCCGGTCCTCGGGCTCCTGCTGCACGGCTGTGCAGCGTCAGCATCGCGTCCCCCGCGATGTTCGTAAGGTTCGCCCACTGAAAAAAGTTCAATTTTTGCTGCGTAATGGTCGACTAGTGGCCTTGCGTACGGTTATTGCGTGTCTATGCTGACTCGTAACAAGGAGTGGTATGCGAAAGGGAGTTACTCATGAAACTGTCAGGTTTGGCTCGATTCCGGGCTATCAAGAGAAGGATGTCTTGATAAGAGCGTCGCACCATGGACCCTCCGATTGAACATCATTTATCACCTGAGCGAACCCTCCATGTTATGGGGGGGCGTATGCCATGTTCCATGGAGCATTGTGGTGGATACGTAGAAAGGCCGAACTTTCTTCAATCAAAAGACCGTGCTTAGGGTGATACGACATGTTTAACCTACATCACAAGGCTGACCTGCTGGAAATCGAGCGCTTCAGTGGCGCGTTGACCGAAGCCAACGGCAAGCTGGCCGCGGTCAGCCGGTCGATGGCAATCATCGAGTTCACCCCTGATGGCACCGTCATCGATGCCAACGAGAATTTCTGCAGCACCATGGGTTACAGCGCCGAGGAAGTACGCGGCAAGCACCACCGGATTTTTTGTGAGGAGGCGTTTTACCGCAGCGAGGAATACGCGAAGTTGTGGCGGGACCTGGCGCGGGGCGAACCGCTCAGTGGTACGTTTCAGCGCCTGGACAGGAACGGCCGGGAGGTCTGGCTGGAGGCCAGCTACATGCCGGTATACGGGGCTGATCGGCAGGTGCAAAGCGTGATGAAAGTCGCGGCGGACATCACCGCCCGGATCAATCGGGAGCACGAGAACGACAGCCTGCTCGCCGCTATCGGGCGCTCCATGGCCGTCATCGAATTCAAGCCGGACGGTACCGTTATCACGGCCAACGATAACTTCCTCAAAACCATGCATTACTCGCTGAACGAAGTCGTGGGCCAGCACCACAGCCTTTTTTGCCATCGAGCTGAGAGCGAGTCGCAGGCCTACAAAGCGTTCTGGGCCTCGCTTAATCGCGGTGAATATCACTCGCACCGTTTCGAGCGCAAAGACAAGCACGGTCATACGGTGTTCCTGGAAGCGTCCTATAACCCGCTGTTCGATGCCAAGGGGCGCCTGTACAAAGTCGTCAAGTTCGCCAGTGACATCACGACTCAGGTCACCACCCTGCAGACCGCTGCCGAATCGGCTCACAGCACTTCGGTACAAAACGACGCCTGCGCCCAGAAAGGCTCCCAGGTGGTGCAGCAGACCGTGCAGATCATCCAGGACATTTCCCGCGACCTGAATGAGGCGGCACTGAGCATTGATGCCGTGAGCAAGCAGTCCGAAATTATCGGCACCATTGTCCAGACCATTCGCGGCATTGCGGATCAGACCAATCTGCTGGCACTCAACGCCGCCATCGAAGCGGCCCGGGCGGGGGAGCACGGCCGTGGTTTTGCGGTGGTGGCCGACGAAGTCCGCAGCCTGGCAGCGAGGACCAGCCAGGCGACGCTGGAGATTGTCGAAGTGGTACGCAAGAACCATGACCTGTCGCTGAACGCGGTGACGAGCATGCAGTCGAGCCTGAGCCGCACCGGGCTTGGGGTTGAACTGGCGAACGAAGCGGGGGAGGTGATCCTGGAAATCCAGCAGGGCTCGCGGCATGTGGTGGATGCGATCAGTCAGTTCAACTCGACGTTACAGTTGAACTGATCGCCGCGATTGCACTCACCCAACTTCACGGCAAGCCATTGCAGCCATGCCTGAGAAACCCCGGACGTTGCGCCAGCCGTTGAAAATACTCATCGACGGCGGGCAGGTCGGGGCGATCCATGGGGGTCATCAGCCAGCGGTTGATCGACAGGCCGATGACGATGTCGGCCACGGTAAAGTGCGGCCCGGCGACATAGGCACCGGTGGCCTTGAGCTGTTGCTCGAGTATGGCCATTTTCTGGTTCCAGCCGCGCACCCCGGTGGCGATCAGGTGCGGGTCAATGAACTCCGGATCCCGACGCACCAGCCCGGTGAACGCATAACTCCAGGAACGATTGAGTTCGGTGGCCTGCCAGTCCATCCATTGCTCGACGCGGGCCCGGGCTGCCGGTTCGCCAGGCAGCAGTTCGGTGTGATGGTGCTTGCCGGCGAGGTAGCGACAGATGGTGTTGGATTCCCACAACACACCGGCCTCGTCGATGATCACCGGCACCTGGGCGTTGGGGTTGAGCTTGATGAATTCGGGGCTGTGGGTTGATGCGAAGCCGCTGCCCCAGTCCTCACGTTCGTAGGAAACGCCCAGTTCGTCGCAGGTCCACAGGACTTTTCTGACGTTGATCGAGGACGCTTTACCAAGAATCTTCAGTGCATGTTCCATCGAGCTACTCCTTTAGCGTTCAGCCGCTTCAGGAATCTGACAGGGTAATGTCCGACTGGCAATCAGGCCGGGTCCGGTAGTGCAGAAGCGGGCAAACCGAAGGTGCGATCAAACAACCAGTTGAACGCGAACGTGTAGCAGGGGATGAAGATGATCAGCGCCAAGTCCAGCAGGAAGGCTTGTACCAGGCTGATGTTCATCCACCAGGCGATCAACGGGATCAGAAACACTATCAAGGTTAGTTGAAATCCCACTGCATGGGCGATGCGCCGTTTCACGGTGCGGGTACGCGACACCTGACGGCTTTCCCAGCGCTCGAACAGCGAGGTGTAGATGAAATTCCAGGTCACGGCGATGGTGGTAATGATCACCGCCAGGGGGCCGGTGCTGCCGGGCGATGTGCCCGACAACAGCGCCAGGCCAAGTGCCGAGAATGTCATGCCGATGATTTCATACAGCGACACATAGACCAGCTTTCGTTTGAGACCTTGCATGGATACAACCTCTTGCGACGAATAAAACGCCAGGTTTGTTGAAACGACTGGCGGAGGCGGCGCAAGATAGCTTCAATTAGGATGACAGAAAAAGTCAGAAGCTTTCAGTTTTATTGACAGGTTAAACATGAGTTTCAACAGCGATAGCATCGAACTGTTTCTTGCCGTGATTGAGCGCGGGTCGTTTTCTGCTGCCGCTCGATCCTTGGGCCGGGTGCCATCGGCGGTCAGCATGGGGATCGCCAACCTGGAGGCTGAACTCGGTTACCTGTTGTTCGATCGCAGCCATCGCGAACCGGTGCCAACCGCCATGGCCGCTGCGCTGGTGCCCCATGCACGGTTGATCGCCGAGCAGCTCAAGCAGTTGCAGGTGCACGCCATCGAGCTGTCGTTGGGGCTGGAAAGCAAGTTGTCGATTGCAGTGGTGGCCGACCTCGACAAGCACGCGGTGCTGGCCGCGATCAAGATCATCGCCCGGCGTTTTCCGTTACTGGACATTGAACTGCTCACCGCTGCGCAAGATGACGTGTTGGCGATGCTGCACAGCGGCAGGGTCAGTGTGTGCCTGGCGTTCGCCGGGCTGAGCATGAACGTGCTCGAACGCTTCCAGTTTGTCGGTTCGGAACGGATGATTGCCACACTCTCGGCGGATTATCCGCTGGTACCGGGGCAGGATCTGTTTCTGGAAGACCTGGTGCACCTGCGCCAGATCATCGTCGCCAGCCGTGATCTGCCGATCAGTGACACCCGGCCGCTGTTGGGCGAGTCCCATTGGCGCACCGATACCCTGGCGATGGCGCTGGACATGGTTGAAGCCGGGTTGGGTTGGGGTAATTTTCCGCAGTCGGTGGTGCAGCCATTACTCGACGCGGGCCGGCTCCAGCGCCTGAATTTCCGCAATATCGAGAATGGCCTGGTGCTGCCAGTGCATGCGGTGTGGCTCAAGAGCCAGCCGCTGCAGAAGGGCGCGTTGGCGTTTGTGGAGCTGATGGCCAACCAATGACACCGGCCTCCTTCCGCAGGAGCTGCGATCTTTTGACCTTGATCCTGGTAATCAACGGCAGAATCAAAAGATCGCAGCCTCGTTGCACTCGACAGCTCCTACAGTGGGGGGCGCGTTTCTTCAGAACCGTCGCAAGTTACGTACTCTCGCGCACCTTCAACTCAAACCCCATGTCCAGCACTGGCCTGGCCACGGTATTGCCGGCCAGCAAGGTCAGCATCAACTCCGCCGAACGCCGGCCGATGGCCTCGCGCGGCGTACTGATGCTGCTCAGGCGCGGCACCATGTGCGCTGAGGCCGGCAGGTCGTTGAAGCCCAGGATTGCCACCTGTTCCGGGACCTTGATCCCGAACCGCATGGCTTCGAGCAACGCACCCTGGGCCAGGTCGTCGTTGCCAAAGAAGATGGCATCGACGTCGGGATGACTGGCCAGCAACTGCATGAACAACTCGCCGCCCAGGCCAACGGAGGAAGGGCGCGGCGTCAGGATCTCCAGATCGGGATCGTACAGCCCGGCCTGTTGCAGCGCCCTGCGAAAACCTTCGCCGCGCAACAGGGTGCGCTGGTCCAGCTGGGCGCCGATGTAGGCCAGGCGCTTGCGGCCGCGGGAGAGCAAATGTTGCGCCGCTGTTTCACCGGCGGCCAGCTGCGAAAAGCCCACGCAGTTGACGCCCGCAGCGCTGTCGAGCTCCATCATGTACACACACGGGATGTTGCTGGCCTCGATCATGCGTCGCGAGCTTTCAGTGCGGTCAAAACCGGTCAGCAGCAAGCCCCGTGGCTGATAGGCCATGTAATTGCGCAGCAGGTTTTCTTCTTCGTCACGCGAGTAGTGGAAGTTGCCGATCAGCACCTCGAAGCCTTTGGGGCGTAAAACCTGATGAATGGCTTCCAGGGTCTCGATGAACAGGAGGTTGGACAGCGACGGCACCAGCACCACCACGGAATGGCCCTGTGCAGAGGCGAGGGCACGGGCGGCGGGGTTGACCACGTAGTTGAGTTCCAGCGCCGCCTTCTGCACCTTCTCCACCAGGTCGGCGGCCACGCTGCTGACCCCGCGCAGGGCACGGGATGCGGTAATCGGACTGACACCGGCCAGGCGCGCCACTTCGTTGAGGGTAGGGCGGCCAGTGGTGCGCGTATTCTTATCGTTTTTAGGGGAGATCATCGGACGGCTTGCCAAACAAAATTCGAGGCACTAAGGTAGCGCTGTCCCGAAGCAGCTGCAAATGCGTAAGCGAGTTTTGCCTGAACCTCGCTTCTCGGCGTTGGGTACGAAATGTTGCAACCCACAAAAATGACAAGAAGGCGTCGGCAACTTCTGCTTTTGAACCAGTGTCAAAGCTGGCAAAGGTAGCGCTGTCTGCGTGCTGAGGTGTTACATGAATCATCCCATCACCGCCCTGGTCATCATGGGCGTTGCCGGTTGCGGCAAAACCTGCGTCAGCGAAGCGCTGTGCCAGCTCAGCGGCGCAACGGCCATCGAAGGCGACACTTTCCATCCTGCTGCCAACATCGAAAAGATGAGCGCGGGCATCCCCCTCAATGATCAGGACCGTGCCGGCTGGCTCGACAGCCTGTGCGATGAACTGCGCCGGGTCGACGCCCAGGGCCAACGCCCGGTATTGACCTGCTCGGCCCTCAAGCACAGCTATCGCGAAGTATTGCGCAGTGCGCTGCCAGGCCTGGGTTTTGTGTTTCTCGAATTGACCCCTGAAGTGGCCGCCGAGCGTGTGTCGCACCGCCCGGGGCATTTCATGCCGTCGACCCTGATCGACAGCCAGTTCGCCACGCTCGAGTCGCCCAAGGGCGAACCGCTGACCCTGGCGCTGGATGCATCCAGCCATAGCGTCGACGAGTTGGCCGTTCAAGCACACCGCTGGTGGCTGGAACATGGCCTGAAACCCGGCGTATGAGTTTTGTGCGAAAAGACAGCGCTGTCCTGATGGCTTGCGAATTACCCGCTTTAATAACAACAACAACCAGGAGACACCCCTAATGTTTGGCATGTCCCACGAGACGTTCCTGCTGCTTGATGCAGTGGTCACGGTGATCGGGCTTATCGTCCTGATCACCAAGTTCAAATTCCACCCGTTCATCGCTCTGATCATTGCCGCAGCATTCCTCGGCCTGACCTCGGGCATGCCGATCGGCACCATCATCAAGGCATTCCAGGACGGCTTCGGCGGGGTGCTGGGTTTTGTCGGGATCATCCTGGCGCTGGGCACCATGCTCGGCAAAATGATGGCCGAATCCGGCGGGGCGGACCAGATCGCCCAGACCCTGATTCGCGCATTCGGCAAGGACAAGGTGCAGTGGGCGATGATGTTCGCCGCCTTCCTGGTCGGCATCCCGCTGTTCTTTGAAATCGGCTTCGTGCTGCTGATCCCGCTGGTGTTCATCGTCGCGCGGCGCACCGGTGTATCGATCATCAAGATCGGTATCCCGCTGCTGGCCGGCCTGTCAGCCGTGCACGGCCTGGTGCCACCGCACCCCGGCCCGTTGCTGGCGATCGGTGTGTTCGGTGCCGACATCGGCAAAACCATCCTGTACGGGCTGATCGTGGCGCTGCCAACTGCCATCATTGCCGGGCCGATCTACGGCACCTTTATTGCCAAGTACATTCCCGGTCATCCCAATCAGGAGCTGGTGGATCAGCTGGCGCGCGAGCCGGACGCCAAAGAACTGCCAAGTTTCAGCATTACCCTGATCACCGTGCTGCTGCCGGTGGTCCTGATGCTGCTCAAGACCTTCGCCGATGTCGTGCTGCCTGAAGGTAACTTCTTCCGCTCGTTCATGGACCTGATCGGTCACCCGATCTCGGCGCTGCTGCTGGCGTTGCTGCTGTCGCTGTACACCTTCGGCCACCGCCAAGGCATCGGTTCCAACCAGATTCTCAAATTGCTCGATGCCAGCCTCGCGCCGACGGCCGCGATCATTCTGATCATTGGTGCAGGTGGTGGCTTCAAGCAGATGCTGGTGACCAGCGGCGTGGGTGACGTGATCGGCCACATGGCGGTCAACGCGCAGATCTCGCCGATCCTGCTGGCCTGGCTGGTGGCTGCGGTGATCCGTATCGCGACAGGCTCGGCCACCGTGGCGACCATCACCGGTGCAGGCATCGTGGTGCCGGTGGTGGGCATGATCCCGGGCGTGAACCGTGAGCTGCTGGTGCTGGCCACCGGCGCCGGTTCGCTGATCCTGTCCCACGTCAACGACGCCGGTTTCTGGCTGGTGAAGCAGTACTTCAACATGACTGTGGCAGAAACCTTCAAGACCTGGACCGCGATGGAGACCATCCTGTCCGTGGTGGCGTTGGGCTTTATCCTACTGTTGTCGATGTTCGTGTAAGCGCTGTTTGAAGCACAAAAAAACCGCAGCAATGCGGTTTTTTTGTGGGCAGGGGGTGGGGGCGGGGGGCGGGTCAGGCGTCAGCCGCTGGTTTTGCTGGCCAGCCCATCGGCGCGGAACATCCCGCGAATGCCGCGCACGGCCTGGCGGATCCGGTCCAGGTTTTCGATCAGGGCGAAGCGCACGTGATCATCGCCGTATTCACCGAACCCCACGCCCGGCGAGACGCAGACCTTCGCCTCGGCCAGCAACTTCTTGGCGAACTCCAGCGAACCCAGGTGCGCATACGCCTCTGGAATCTTGGCCCAGACGTACATCGCCGCTTTCGGATTTTCCACCATCCAGCCCAATTCATGCAGGCCTTTGACCAGCACGTTACGGCGCTGCCGGTATTGCTCGGCGATGTCCTTGACGCACTGCTGATCCCCCTCAAGCGCGGCGATGGCCGCTACTTGCAGCGGGGTGAAGGTCCCGTAGTCGTGGTAGCTCTTGATCCGCGCCAGGGCGTTGACCAGCTCCGGATTACCGACCATGAAACCGATGCGCCAGCCGGCCATGTTGTAGCTTTTGGACAGGGTGAAAAACTCCACCGCAATGTCCTTGGCGCCCGGCACCTGCATGATCGAGGGGGCTTTCCAGCCGTCGTAGACGATGTCGGCGTAAGCCAGGTCGTGTACCACCAGCACGTCGTACTGTTTGGCGAGGGCGATCACCCGCTCGAAGAAATCCAGTTCCACGCACTGGGCGGTGGGGTTGGATGGAAAACCCAGGATCATCATCTTCGGCTTTGGAATCGAGCCGCGAATGGCCCGCTCCAGTTCGGCGAAAAAATCCACACCCGGAATCAGCGGCACCGAGCGCACCTGGGCGCCGGCAATCACGGCACCGTAGATGTGAATCGGGTAGCTGGGGTTCGGCACCAGCACGGTGTCGCCCTGATCCAGCGTGGCCAGCATCAGGTGCGCCAGGCCTTCCTTGGAGCCGATGGTGACAATGGCTTCGGTTTCCGGGTCGATGTCGACCTGATAGCGATCCTTGTACCAATTGGAAATCGCCCGGCGCAGGCGTGGAATGCCCTTGGACGTGGAATAACCGTGGGTGTCTTCGCGTTGGGCAACGGTGACCAGTTTCTCGACAATGTGCGGCGGTGTCGGCCCGTCGGGGTTGCCCATGCTCAAGTCGATAATGTCTTCGCCACGACGCCGGGCGGCCATTTTCAGCTCGGCGGTGATGTTGAAAACATAGGGGGGGAGTCGATCTATGCGCGCAAAGCGGCGCGGCGAACCTTGTTCGGCCATTGTTGCCTCGGATAACGTAAGCGCCCGGAACCGTCCGAGCGACGTTGGCCACTGCGGTGGCCTGTGGCGGAATGTAAGGGCAGCTGTGGCAAACTGTCCAGCGGCTTTGTAAACAAAATTTTCCGAAGGAAACCGTTCGATGGAATTCACCAGTGGCTTCTTGCTGAGCCTTTCGCTGTGCCTGGACATTGGCGTGGCCAACATCGCGATGATCACCCTGGCGATGCAGCGCGGCTATTTTCAGGGGTTTGCCCTGGGCTTGGGAACCTGCGTCGGCGACCTGATCTACGCCGTGCTGGCACTGGCTGGCATGACCGTTTTGCTGCAGTACGAGACCGTGCGCTGGGTGTTGTGGATCGGCGGCTCGGCGCTGCTGATGTACTTTGCGGCGAAGATGATCTATTCGGCCATTCACCACGAAGCAGTGCTCGCGCAAACGGCCGAGGTGGGGCAGAACTCCCATCGCAAGGAGTTCTTGCGCGGGATCTTCCTGGCCATGTCGTCGCCCAGTGCCATCCTCTGGTTTGCCGCAGTAGGCGGCACCCTGATCGCGCGTTCGGGTGCCGGTGGCCCGCTTGGGTCGGCGTTGTTCCTGGGGGGCTTCTTCTGCGCCGGGCTACTGTGGAGTGGTGGCCTGTGCTTCGCGGCGAGCCATGGTGGCAAACTGTTGGGCGATAAGTTGCTGCGTTACTCCTACATGGCATCTGCAGCGATCTTCTGCTATTTCGCGGTGTATGTGATTCTATCGGGCTACAACGAGTTTATCGGCGGCGGCGCGGTCGAGCAGTTGCACGCGCTGTAATTTGGCGAATCGGGTTTGGCTTCTATACTCCCAGCCGAACCCACTTTTTACCTTCCAGGAGTCGAGTCATGGACGAGCAAAAAACCGTGGAAATAACTGAACCTCGCTTCGAGCATGGGCACTTCCTGTTGATCGCAGGGCTTGGCGGGCGATTCACCCAGGACACTACGGCTGGCATCCCCGATCTCTGGGAAAAATTCATCCCCGAGATTGGCAATATTCCGGGTCAGAAGGGCGAAGTGACCTACGGCATCTGCTGCAATCCCGATGGCAAGGGCGGCTTCGAGTACATTGCCGGCGTCGAGATCAGCAAGCTCGATGATTTGCCCGAGAAATACCGCTGGGTCGAGGTTCAGCCCCAGCAATACGCAGTATTCGAGCACAAAGGTTCGCTGGACAGATTGCCCCAGACGTTCCAGTACATCTGGAAAACCTGGTTGCCGGGTTCCGGGCGCGAGGCGGCGGATGCGCCGGAATTCGAGCGCTACAGTGCCGACTTCAACCCGACACTGAACACCGGTTCGCTGGAAATCTGGCTGCCACTCAAGCCGCAATAATCTATGATCTGCAGCCCTTTCATCGCCGAAATCGAGTTGTCATGACCCCTGTTATCCGCCTCGTCACGCCTGCTGACCTGGACCGCTGCTACGCCATTGAAACCCTCGCCTACGAAGGCGATGAGGCCGCGACCCGGGAAAAGATTGCGACCCGCATTGCCACCTGGCCTGAGGGTTTCATCGTCGCCGAGGTGGATGGCGTGGTCGCCGGTTTCATCAATTCCGGTGCGGCGTTTGAAGTGCAGATGTCGGACGAGGCCTTCAAGGAACTGATCGGCCACGATCCGGCAGGGCCTAACGTGGTGATCATGTCGGTGGTGGTACACCCGGATTATCAGGGGCAGGGCCTGGCGAAAATGTTGCTGGGCGAGTTCATCGAAAGGATGCGCGGGCTGGGCAAGGCGAGCATTCACCTGATGTGCAAAGAGCGGCATATCCCGCTGTACGCCGGTTTCGGGTTTGCCTACATCAAGCCATCGGCGTCGGACCATGGCGGAATGGCGTGGCATGAGATGACCCTGACCCTGTAGGAGCTGCCGAAGGCTGCGATCTTTTGACCCTGATCTTCGGTCCCCCCCGTAGGAGCTGCCGCAGGCTGCGATCTTTTGATCTTGATCTTTAAAAACAAGATCAAAAGATCGTCCGATCGCGGCCCGAGCCTTCGGCAGCTCCTACGGGGGGATGTTTGAGTCAGTAAAGACTGTCCTTCACCCGCGCTGGCGCTTCCCGGTCATACGATTCGGCATCAAACGCCCCATCATTCAACCGCTTGTGAAACGCCCCGGCCGTCGGCAGTGCCGAGCGATCCAGGTATTTGTCCGGGTTCCACAGGTCCGAGCGCACTATTGCCTTCGAGCAATGGAAATACGCCGCGTCCACCGTCACCAGCATCGCCGTGCGCGCCGGCTTGCCGTTGACCGCAAAACTCTCCAGCAACTGTGGTTCGGCGCTGATTTGCGCCGTGCCGTTCACGCGCAATGTCTCGCCGATCCCCGGGATGATGAACAGCAGCGACACCCTTGAATCCAGCACCACATTGCGCAACGTGTCGATGCGGTTATTGCCGGGGCGGTCGGGGATGGCCAGGGTCTGCGAATCGATGATGCGCACGAAACCTGGGGTATCGCCTCGCGGCGAACCATCCATGCCGTCGGGGCCTACCGAGCTGATGATCACCAGCGGCGAAGCGCGGACCATCGCCTGGTAATCCTCGTTGAGGAAGGGAATCTGCTTGCGCACGGCGCGATCGTGGGGAAGGCCGTACAGCGCCTCCAGTTCTTCAATGCTGTTGAGCATGACCAGACTCCTCGAAAACCAGGCCCATTCGCCGTTCATAGCCGATCCGGCCCCGATAGGCTTCGCCGCTGTCGACCCAGCCAAACCGGGCATACAGCGCGATCGCCGCGGTGTTGTCCGCATCCACCGACAGTTCCAGCCCCCTGATTTGCGGCCAGGCCTGGCGCGCAACCTGGGGCAGGGCCTGCAGGCACGCCTTGCCGTAACCCTTGCCTTGCGCCCGTTGATCGACCTGCAAGGCATGCAAGGTGGCGCTGTGTTCATTGGCCCAGGCAGGCAGGACCGGCGGGCGTTTGAGCAGCAGAAAGGCGACGGGAACACCTTCGACCAGCAGGGCAAATCCCTTCACTCCCGGGCCTGGCTTGGACAGCAGGGAGTGCAGCGCGCCGTGGATATCGCCGCTGAACCTGATTTGCTGCGGATGAACTTCAATGGCCTCGACCTGCTGGCGCTGGAGCGTCGTCAGGGTTTCATAAGGCACGAGTTGAGCTGTCACTGGAGAGTCCTTGTTCCATCACAAATGATTTCCGGATTCTAGCGATTTTGCGCGCAGGGTTTATTTTTATTTGGACTGTCGATCTGGCATTCCACCGGACGACTAAGGGTGTCTTCACAACAACAACCACGGAGCACGCTCATGACTGCTACCACCGAAATCCAGACCCTGATCGACACCTACCGCCAGGCAGTGATCGGCAAGGATGTGGAGAAAATCATGGCCCTGTATGCCGATGACGTCGTCTCCTACGATGCGGTCAAGGCCCTGCAATTTCGCGGCAAGGCCGCCTACCGCGCGCATTGGCTGGCGTGCATGGAGATGTGCCCGGGGCCGCACACCTTCGACTTTGATCACGTCAACATCGTCGCCGACGAGCACATTGCCTTCGCCCACTGGCTGGCCCATTGCGGCGGCACTAACGAGAAGGGCGAGACCCAGGCCTGCTGGATGCGTGTCACCGCCTGCTACCGTCGCGACGCGGGGCAATGGCGCATCGTGCATGAACACTGGTCGGCACCGTTCGACATGGCCAGCGGCGCGATGCTGTTCGATTTGCAGCCCTGATGCGTGGGCTGGTCGTCGGGAAAGGGCGCCTGGGCGCCAAACTGAGCCATAGTTGATCCGTTCGATCCGGGAGTGCGCCATGAAGTATTTATGCCTGGTCTACAGCAACGAGCGTGAACTGCATTCGCTGCCAGAGAGCCCCAAAGACGAAGAGTGCATGGCCTATGCCGAGTCGATCCAGGGCAGCGGCCGGATGATCGCGGCCGAGGCGCTGGAGTCGGTGCAGACCGCCACCACCGTGCGCATGCGCAACGGCAAGGTGTCGATCACCGACGGCCCGTTTGCCGAAACCAAGGAGCAGTTGGCCGGCTTCTATCTGATCGATGCACGGGACCTTAATGAAGCCTTGCAGGTCGCCGGGAATATCCCGGCGGCCCGGGTCGGCTGTGTCGAGGTGCGCCCCGTTCGCCAGTTGAATCCCTGAATAACAATCACAACAGGAGATCCTTCATGAGTCCGCATGCCCTTCAACAAAAACCTGCGGCTTTCGAGTTGTCCATCAGCCGCCTGATCGATGCCCCGCGGCGCAAGATTTTCCGCGCCTGGACCGAGCCGGCCTTGCTCACCCAGTGGTGGGGACCCCACGGCATGACCACGCCCGAATGCGAAATGGACCTGTGGGTGGGCGGGCAATTTCGTACCCTGATGCGCGCCCCGGACGGTGCCGAATACCCGACCCAGGGGGTGTTTCTGGAAATCGTCGCGCCCGAGCGGCTGGTGTTTACCGACGCGTTTATCCCCGGCTGGATCCCTTCGGGCAAACCTTTCATGTCGGCTCAGGTGACGCTGGAGGAACGTGATGGCAAGACGCTGTACACGGCGCGGGCGATGCATTGGTCGGAAGAAGACCGCCAGGCGCACGAGTCCATGGGCTTTCACGATGGTTGGGGGCAGAGCCTGGATCGACTGGTCACGCTGGTGACCGAAGGCATGCCGGACTGATGCCTGGCGCCGCCGTCAGCGCTCGGGTCGAGCAGGTTTACCGGGAAGACTCGCGGCGAATCCTGGCGACACTGATTCGCCTGCTCGGGGATTTCGACCTGGCTGAAGAGGCGCTGCACGAAGCGTTCTTCGTCGCGGTCGAGCGCTGGCAACGGGACGGCGTGCCGGATAATCCACGGACCTGGCTGGTGTCTACCGGACGCTTCAAGGCTATTGATGTGTTGCGTCGTCGTGCCCGGTTCAACGCCTCTCGCCCCCTGTTGATCGCGCAGCTGGAAGAACTGGAGCAGGCGGACTGGAGTGGCGAGGAAGTGGAAGACGATCGCCTGCGGCTGATTTTCACCTGCTGTCACCCGGCACTCGCCGCCGACGCGCAGGTGCCGCTGACGCTGCGGGAAGTCTGCGACCTGACCACGGAAGAAATCGCCCGGGCGTTCCTCGTGGCACCCGCCACCATTGCCCAGCGAATCGTGCGGGCCAAGGCGAAGATCCGTGACGCGAAAATCCCCTACCAGGTGCCGACCCTGACGGAATTGCCCGAGCGCCTCGACAGCGTGTTGCGGGTGATTTACCTGGTGTTCAACGAAGGCTACTCGGCGTCTGTAGGTGATGAGTTGACCCGCGAGGATCTGACTCGCGAAGCCATTCGCCTGGGCCGTCTGTTGATGGAACTGCTGCCCGAGCCGGAAGTGATGGGGCTGCTGGCGCTGATGCTGCTGCACGAATCCCGCCGGCCGGCACGAACTTC
Organism: Pseudomonas sp. HY13-MNA-CIBAN-0226; assembly: GCF_040310305.1. Lineage (NCBI taxonomy): Bacteria > Pseudomonadati > Pseudomonadota > Gammaproteobacteria > Pseudomonadales > Pseudomonadaceae > Pseudomonas > Pseudomonas sp. HY13-MNA-CIBAN-0226. Next base: position 50,452 of record NZ_JBEOPS010000026.1, on the reverse strand, counting down.
TGCTGACGGCGAGTTGATTGTGCTGGATGAGCAAGATCGCGGGCTGTGGGATGCCGGGCTGATTGCCGAAGGCTGCGGCTTGATCGAGCGCGCCTTGGCCGGCGGACGGTTTGGTCCTTACTGCCTGCAAGCGGCGATTGCGGCGGTGCACGCCGAGGCGGTGACTGCGGCGGATACGGATTGGCCACAGATCGTGGGTTTGTACGACGTGTTGCTGCGGGCGGTGCCGTCGCCCGTGGTGGAGCTCAATCGTGCGGCGGCGCTGGCACAACGGGATGGGCCATTGGTGGGGTTGACGCAAATCGACGGGATTCTGCAGCGCGGTGAACTGCTGGATTACCACTTGGCGCATTCGGCCCGCGCCGAGTTTTGCCGGCAGTTGGGCCGGGTAGAGGAGGCTCGGGCGGCGTATTTACGGGCGCTGGAATTGACCCGGCAGGTGCCGGAACGGCGGTTTCTGCAGGAGCGCTTGCGGGGGTTGGATTAGCAAAAGATCGCAGCCTTCGGCAGCTCCTACATTTTGAAATGCGATCCCCCTGTAGGAGCTGCCGAAGGCTGAGATCTTTTGCTCTCATTCCAACATCTTGCCCAACAACCAACTCCCCGCCGGCCCCGGCGGATGCAGCCGCGACCACAGTGCATCAACAAACAGCGGTTTCGGCCAGCCGCGCACCTTCAATTCCACCAGCTCTCCCGCACCAAATCGTCCCACCAGCCAGCGCGGCAATGGCGCCCAGCCGAACCCGCCCTGGGCCATTTCCAGCAGCATCAGGTAGCTGGGCGCCGACCACACTCGGCCCTTGGCCCGGCTTTCATACGGATTGACGATGGTCGCCAGGCGCAGTTCACGATGCTGCTGCAGCAGGTCCTGATCGATAGGGCTGAGCTGCGCCAGCGGATGTTTGCGCGAGACAAACAGGGCAATTTCCGTTTGCTCCTCGACCGTCGAACTGACCAGGTCCGGTGGGTAGCTGTCTTGCTTCTCGGCAAACGCCACATGCGCCCGACCACGCTGGACCAGTGCCACCAGGTCATCGCACTCGGCAATCAGGCACTCCAGCTCCAGATCCGGGTAACGCTGCTCAAATGCCCTCAACGCCGCCTCGAACCGGTCGGACTGGTAGGTATCGGAGATCGCCACGGTGAGCTTTGCCTCAACTCCTTGTGACAGCTGGCTGGCGGTCATTTCCAGGCGACTGGTGGCCGCCAGGATCTCTTCGGCCCGTTGCAGCATCACATGCCCGGCCGTTGTCAGGCCGGGTTTGCGGCTGCTGCGATCGAACAAGGTCAGGTTGAGGTCGATTTCCAGGCTGGCCACGGCAGCGCTGATGGTCGACTGGCTGCGCCCAAGCTTGCGCGCCGCTGCGGAAAACGAGCCTTGAGTGGCTGCCTGGACAAACGCCAGCAACACTTCGTGGGAGGGCATGAGCTATCGCCTTGATCGATGGTTATTGGTTATGAAGTATCGGGGTGGTGGTGGATCATGGCAACCACAGTCACTCAAGGAGTCAGGTCATGAGCACCGACAAATCCATCACAGAACGTGTATTCCAGGCGGTAGGTTTTGAACTGCTGGCCATTGTCATCTGTACGCCGTTGCTGGCGTGGGTCATGGATAAACCGATGCTCGACATGGGCGTCGTCACGATGGCCATCGCGGCCCTGGCGCTGGCCTGGAACGTGCTGTTCAACGGCATGTTTGACCGTTTACTGACACGACTTGCGATCGTGCGTACAGCCTGGGTTCGGGTGGTGCATGCGCTGCTGTTCGAAGGCGGGCTGGTGGCGCTTGGCGTGCCGTTGATTGCCTGGTGGCTGGATATCAGCCTGTGGCAGGCTTTTGTCCTGGACATCGGCGTGCTGCTGTTCTTCCTGCCGTACACCTACGTTTATCACTGGGTGTATGACGTGATTCGCGAGCGTGTGCTGCTGCGTCGGGCCTGCCAGGCCTGACACGCCCCTTGTAGGCGCTGCCGAAGGCTCGGGCCGCGTTCGGACGATCTTTTGATCTTGTCTTTAAAATCAAAAGATCGCAGCCTTCGGCAGCTCCTACGGGTTGTGCCGCGGCATCAGATACGGGTTATGCCGCGGCCTCAAAACAATTTGGTAAACAACCAATACAAACTCCCCGACAACAAAATCGCCGCCGGTAACGTCAGCACCCACGCCATCAACAAATTGCGGATAGTCTTCATCTGCAACCCGCCACCATTGGCGACCATGGTCCCGGCAACCCCCGAGGACAGCACATGGGTGGTCGACACTGGCAGTCCAAATATATCCGCCGCGCCTATGGTCAGCATCGCCACGGTTTCTGCCGAGGCGCCTTGGGCGTAGGTCAGGTGCGTCTTGCCGATCTTCTCGCCAACGGTCACCACGATGCGCTTCCAGCCGACCATGGTCCCCAGCCCCAACGCGATGGCCACGGCGATTTTCACCCACAGCGGAATAAAGCGCGTGGCGTTGTCGATCTGTTGCTTGAACAACTGCAGCTTGCCGGAGGTGTCGGCGTCAAAATTGCCCACCTTGTTCTTGTCCATCAGGCGAATGGTTTCGCTGGTCAGGTACATGTCGTTTCGCACGTTACCCATGGCCTGCGCCGGGACTTTCGACAGCGAGCCGTAGCCCTTCACCTCGTTGCCAATGTTGCCAGTCAGGGCGGCGAGGGCGGGGATCAATTGCGGCGTCACTTCCTTGCTGCGTACGTAATCGGACAGGATCGGCCGCGGGTCTGCCGGGGCTGGCTGCGGCGAGCTGCGTACCAGGGCTTGCTGGGTCACCTCCGCCACGGCGGCAAATTGCAGGGCCTGGTCCGCCGGCATGGTGCGGTTCAACGCATAGGCCATGGGCAGCGTACCCACCAGAATCAACATGATCAGGCCCATGCCTTTCTGCCCGTCATTGGAGCCGTGGGCAAAGGACACGCCGGTGCAGGTCAGGATCAACAGGCCGCGAATCCACCAGGGCGGTGGCGTGTTGCCTTGCGGCGCTTTGTACAGCGAACGATTCTTCACGAAGGCGCGCAACGCCAGCAGCAACAGGGCGGCAAAACCGAAACCGACTAGGGGCGAAAGCAGCAGCGCATAACCGATCTTGGTCGCCTGCGCCCAGTCCACGCCGCTGGTGCCGTCGCGCCCGTGCATCAGTGCATTGGCCACACCGACACCGATGATCGAGCCGATCAGCGTGTGCGAAGAAGACGCCGGCAACCCCAGCCACCAGGTGCCGAGGTTCCACAGGATCGCGGCGATCAGCAGGGCGAAGATCATCGCGAAGCCGGCCGAAGAACCCACCTGCAGAATCAGCTCCACGGGCAGCAGGGCGATGATGCCGAACGCCACCGCGCCGCTGGATAACAGTACCCCCAGAAAGTTAAAAAAGCCGGACCAGGCCACGGCGAAATTCGGTGGCAGCGAATTGGTGTAGATCACCGTAGCCACCGCGTTGGCGGTGTCGTGGAAACCGTTGACGAACTCGAAACCCAAAGCGATCAGCAGCGCGACGCCGAGCAGCAGAAACGGGGTCCAGGTGGTGACCACGGTGCCCAGTTCCTGCATGTCATGCATCAGGCTGTAGGCGGTGAACAACAGCCCGCTGGCCAGCACGCCGAAGAAAATCACCAGGGTGAACAGGCCGGGTTTTTTATCGAACTGCGCTCTGGCGCTACCAGCGGAAGCCGGGACTTTGGCGCTGTAGGAGGGAGTAGCCATGACGGGGACAATCCTGAGGGGGAGGAATGTCGCCCATGATCGTTGCTAAATGTTACAGGGAGCCTGCTTCAGGTCAGGGTTATGGGTTTTTGCGGGCGCCGTTGATCTTAATAATCCTGCCGCTTGCGAAAAGCCCAGCGCCCGGCAATCACGGTGAAGGTGGCCACCAGCGCCACCAGAATCCAGAATCCCTGCGGATCTCCTGCCAGCGGCACTCCTCCCACGTTCATGCCAAAAAAACCGGCAATGATGTTGATCGGCAGTGCCAGCACCGTCACCACGGTCAGGGTGAACAACGTGCGGTTGCTTTGCTCGTTGAGATTGGCGGCGATTTCTTCCTGCAACAATTTGATGCGCTCACCCAGTGCCGTCAGGTCGTTAATGATCAACGCGAACTCCTCGGTGGACTTGCGCAACTCCTTCACGTCTTCCTTCTGCAACCACTGCGGCGGTCGATTTAGCAAGCGCAGCAATGAACCCGGCTCCAGTGCCAGCAAGCGCTGCAAACGCACCAGCACCCGACGGTTGGCGCCCAGTTCGGCGCGGTTGGTCGACAGTCGCGAGGACAGCAGTTCGTCTTCAATCTGATCAACGCTCAGGCTGGTGCGCCGCACGATCTGGGTCAGCACTTCACCTTGATCGCGTAGCAGATGCACGAGTAACTCCAGGGGCGAACGAAAGCGCTCACCGGCTTTGACCGACGAGCGCAGCTTGTCCACCGAGTGCAAGGGTTGCAGGCGCGCGCTGATGATCAGCCGGCTGCGGGCGCAGACCCACAGCGTCGACACATCGGAGGACACCATGCTGCTGAGGTTGAATACCACGTCGTTGACCACCGCCAGCAGCGCTGAATCCACATGCTCGATGCGCGTTGATCGCGAGCCTTCGTGAAGGGCTTCGAAAAACTCATCGGGCAATTCCAGATGGCTTTTCATCCAGCGCTCGCAGGCGGCGTGTGCCAGGTTCAGGTGCAGCCAGAGGAATTCTTCGCTGTCCTGGGGCTGCTGCAGGCACTGCAGCGCCTGGGCCGAATCGATCTCTCGGCCAGGCTCGCCGGGCCGAAAACTGAAACCGTACAGTAGACCGAACAGGTCCTGGTCGCGATGGCTGTGATCGATGCTGTGGTTCATGAGCTCTCGCTGCGGGAGGCGAATGTTGCAAAGTTTTACAGGAACACTTAAGCCGCAGCATGGCGCTGAATTATTACCATTTTATGACGTTTTGATGATGGATGATTCTCGTGCGCCATTGGTCTAAATCGCTAAAGAAAGGCTCTGGCCCGCCGATGACGGGTAGCTGGTTCTATTGCGATGAAGGTCGTGGACCTGCGTCGCCGACAGGGATGTCCGGACATCTTGCACGCCTGCCTGGCGTGTCTTATCCCTGCCATGAGATACCACTCGATGTTTTTGCAAAAATCCCTGAGAGCACAAATCCTCGCTTTGTTGAGCGGCAGCCTGCTGGCGATGTTGCTGATCGCGCTGTCCTGCTTTCACTTCTTGTCTGGCGGCGTTCAGAGCTACGCCAATCTCATCGAAGGTCCTTTGCACACTTCGCAGTTGATCGACGAAGCCAACCTGCAATTCAAGGTGCAGGTACAGGAATGGAAAAACGTCCTGCTGCGTGGCAAGCAACCGGCTGAACTGGCCAAGTACTGGAAGCAGTTCGAGGACCGCCAGCACGACGTGCAGAATATTCTCGGTGAACTGGCCGGGCAGAAGGGCATCGAACCGCAACTGAAGACGCGCATCGAACGTCTGCGCGATGAGCATCGCCAGCTGGGCGCCGCTTACCAGACGGGACGCGATGCCTATGTGGCGGCGGGTGCTGATCCGACGGTGGGGGACGCCGCGGTCAAAGGTGTCGACCGTGCCGCCAGCGAGCAGATGAGCGAACTGGTCAGCGAGCTGCGTAAGCAGGGCACTGAGCAGTCGACAGTGATCAGCGCCACTGCCGATCGCACCGTGTTGCTGGGTCTCGTGGTGATGCTGGTCTCGGGTTTGTTGATCGGCCTGTTGAGCCTGTGGCTGGTCGACCGCAACCTGGTTGAGCCGATCCGCAAGTTGATCGACTACGTGGCTCAACTCAGCCAGGGACGTTTTGCCGAACGAGTGGCCAGCACCCGTCAGGATGAGTTGGGCAAGCTCGCCGTTGCGGCCAATACCCTGCGCGACTTTCTCGCCGATACGTTTAGTCGTCTGCAGCGCAGTGCGTCGGACCTGGACAGCGCCAGCGGCGAGTTGAAGTCGATCGCGAGCCTCATGGCCGGTGGCACCAATGAACAGTTCAACCGCACTGATCAGGTGGCGACGGCGATGAACGAAATGTCCGCTACCGCCCAGGAAGTTGCGCGTCACGCAGCCGACGCAGCACGTGCTGCCGACGACGCCGACCAGTCAGCCCAGCAGGGCGAAAAAGTCATGCAGGGCACCATTCAGACCATCACCTTGATGCGTGGTGAAATTGCCAATACCGCGACGGTCATTCGCCAGCTGGAAACCGACAGCGGGCGTATCGGCAAGGTTCTGGAAGTGATTCGCGGCATCGCCGAGCAGACTAACCTGCTGGCGCTCAACGCCGCGATCGAAGCCGCACGGGCTGGCGAAGCAGGACGCGGTTTTGCCGTGGTGGCCGATGAAGTTCGCAGCCTGGCCCAGCGCACGGCGGCGTCGATTATCGAGATCAACCAGATCATACAGACGGTGCAAACCGGTGCGGTGGATGCGGCTCATGCAATCGAGAGTGGCCAGTCCCGCAGTGAGGAAAGCGTTGCGCAAGTTACCCAGGCTGGCGCCATGCTTGAACGTATCACCCTGGCGGTGGAAGCGATCCGCGACATGAATCGCCAGATTGCTACGGCTGCCGAAGAGCAGACCTCAGTGGCCGAGGACATTTCGCGGAACCTGACCGAGATCACCAGCATTGCCAGCACCAATCTGGATAACGTGCAGCGTACTGAAGCGGCCAGCCACAACCTGCACGGTTTGTCCGGGCAGTTGAATGAGGTGACGGCGCGCCTGAGTGCGTAGTTTTTTCGGAACAGCAAAAAGCCGCACGATCGTGAAATCGTGCGGCTTTTGGTTTGGTTAATCAGTCGTCTTGTTTGTTCTTCAGAACTTCGCCGGTCGCAGCGTTCAAGTCGACGTCCCACTCAACGCCTTTGGCGTCTTTGAGTTCGACTTCGTACTCGTAGCCGTTGAAGTGGTTATCCAGGTCGCTATCGGTGATGGTGGCGCCTGGGTGCAGTTTCATCACGATCTGGTTCAGTTCTTCCAGTGGCTTGATCTTTTTGTCCTTGACCAGTTGCGGGATCTGATCCATCGGAACATCGTCAGCCTGGGCCAGGCCAGCGGTGAGGGTCAGAGCAGCAGCGGTAAAGAGAGCAGTCAAAGTTTTCATTAGGTTCTTTCCTTGGATGAGCTGTTTAAGTGGAACCAGATTAACTGTGGCAACTTAATTCAGGCTTAATTCCCCTGTTTTTGCAGGAGCAAGACTTGTGTGGTAGCAAGGCTTGCCCGCGACGCAGTCACCTCGGTCCCAACTCAATACCCATTATTCTGCAACAACTGCCCAACACTCGCCGCCGCTGGACGCTTGTAGAACTTCAGCAGCTCACTGGCGCGGTTGGTGAAGATGCCATCAACCCCCGCATCCGTGACCTTCTGATAATCCACCGCATCGTCGATCGTGTAGACGTGCACCAGCAATCCCTGATCGTGGGTGTACTGGTTCATCCACGGTTGCACCAGGTCAGAGTAGCTCTGGTCACCGCCCTTGGTCAGCGTCGCAGAAGGACCGGTGCCGATGGCGCCGGCAGATTTAGCGTACTCGACCCATTGCTGGAATTCGGCTTTGCTTTTGGGTTCCTGTTTGGCGTAGTAGGTGGCTTTGTCCTTGTCGCCGGATTCAGCGAAGGTCACTTTGGACTTGGGCTCGATGCTGCCCGGGCCGACCCACAGCAACAAGATCTTCGGCACCTGGGGCATTTCCTTTTCCAGCAGTTCCAGGCTGCTCTTCTCGAACGTCTGCAGCACCACCTTGCCTTTGCCCTGGCCGACGGCCAGTGGGCTCTTTGCCAGCTTTGAACCAGCGGGGCTCAGCCAGCCGCGGTCCTGGAGCTTGTCCTTCAAATCACGTTCCAGCCCTGGAAACTGCTTCGGTTCCTTGGTCTCGATGTACAGGCCCGGCTTGTGCAACGGATTGCCCTGGGCGATATCGATGATTTCGTCGAGGGTCAGGATCTGCAGGCCGACGAATGAGGGGCGAGCGCGGTCCGGGTAGGCCTTGTTGAACCAGCTGCCGGCGTCGAGAGTTTTCAGCTCGGCGAGGGTGAAGGCGTTGGCCGGGCTGTCCTTGCGCTCGGGAAACTTGCTGGCTACGTCGGTGGTGCGTTGCAGGTTGTCGTCGTGCAGGGCGAAGAGTACGCCGTCTTTGCTGCGCTGCAGGTCCAGCTCGAGATAATCGGCGCCCAGGTCGCGGGCCAGCTTGTAGGCGGCGGCGGTGGATTCCGGTGCATCGAATGACGCGCCGCGGTGCGCAATCACCGCAGGGTGCGGTATACCCATGCGGGTTGCCAGCGCCTTAGGGCTTGGCTCGCTGGCGGCCTGTGCCTGGCCGAGACCGAGCAGCACGCTCAGCAGCAGAGCGCTTTGGGTGAAGGTGACAGCCATGGTCGAGGTCCTTTCGCAGTTTTCAAAGACGTCCCTTTTAACAACTGAGCGCCGACAGCGCTATCGCCAGACCGACATAAACCTGTTTAAAGCCATTTTTTTCAGCGCATTTGTGCGCTTCTTTGCAGTACTCTTGGCCACGGCAGTTTCCCCGGCAGAGGGAAACCCGTGCACCCGCCTTGCGTGTAAACCATCGATCACTCGTTGTGAGGTTTATATGCGCATCACTTCCCAGCTCATCTGCCAGGCCGCCGACCAGCTCAAGGGTTTCGTCGGCCTCAACCGCAAAACCGGCCAATACATCGTACGTTTCAGCGAAGATTCCTTCGGCATGGGCGTGGCGGATGACGGCATTATTCCTATAAGTGAGTTCGTCTGGGCACCCGGTCCGGATCAGGGCATGACGCTCAAGCGCGAGTTGATTCAGTTACTGCTGGATCAGAACATCGATGACCGGATCAACGTGACCGAACCGTTGCGGGTGTACATGAACCGCAGGGAAGTGCCGGAGATTTTGGCGCAGCGCAGTCTTGTGCAGGGGTGAGGCGTTCCGACGAAGTGGCCCGACCAGGCGCCACATCAATTGTTAGTTGGCGGGTGCTCGAGCACAAGGTGCTGGTGCATTTGCGAAGTCAGGTTCTCGATGCGCTCGGTCAGCGCTTTTGTCATCTCGGTCAGGCGAGTGTTCTGTTCCAGCAATTCCAATAACTGCGCGGAGTTGTGCGCCGCCTGTGCCTGGCGCTCGGTGTTGGCCACCGCCAGTGCTTCGCGGTGCTGGGCGTCGGCATCCGACTGGGCTTTGTCCCGTGCTGCCTGGCGAGTCTGGGCCAATAGAATCAAGGGTGCGGCGTAGGCTGACTGCAGGCTGAACGCGAGGTTGAGCAGGATGAACGGATACAGATCGAAGTGCGCCACGCCAAATACATTGAGGCACACCCACAGCACTACGATCAGCGTCTGTGCGCCGAGAAAGGTCGGGGTACCGAAGAACCGCGCGAATGCCTCGGCGCGCAGGGCGAACTTGTCGTTGCCAAAGGTCGGGGCGAGGTGAGCATGACGGCGGTGGAACCGCAGGTGATCGACAGGGGCCGCGGGTTTGGAATCAGTCGTCGTGGTCATGGTGCTCTCTGCGGGTCGTTAGGACAGAGGCACACTATAGCGCTGGCGCCGGTTTCATTCTGAAACACATCGCGAAGTTTCATGCAGCGTCAGCGAAACGTTGACCAGCGGTCAGACCTTGTCATTTATGCCAGCTGATAACAGGCCAGGAACATGTCCAGGGCCGAATCCACCACCTGGTCCTGCATCGCGGCCTCAAGGCTCGGCAAACCCAGGGAGATCTGTGGCCAGAACGCGAATGACTTGAGCATGCCTTGTATCTGATGCGCGGCGAAGGCCGGGTCGACCGGCTTCAGGCGACCATCCGCCTGTGCTGCACGAATCCACACCGTCAGGCCTCCCTCGCGCTCGTTCATGCGCGCAACCATGTCCTGACCGCGCTCGGGGGAATGGAGGGTGGCAGCAATGGCGACGCGCGCCAGGTTTAGAAAATTCTCATCCCCCAGCGTGTGCATCTTTGCCATCAGCAACTGGCGCATCTGGCCGCGCAGGGGCTCGTCGGGCTGGTACGCCACATCCTGTTCGGCAGTGACCCGGGCCCACAGCTGATTGAGGATCTCGGCAAACAATTCCTCTTTGCTCGGGAAGTGGTTGTACACCGTGCGCTTTGACACGTCCGCCGTCGCGGCAATCTTGTCCATGCTGGTGATGTCGAAACCGTTGGCGCGGAATTCGGCAATGGCAGCCTGGATGATGGCTTCGCGTTTTCGATCGGTCAGGCGCTTTGGAGCTGTCATAAGTACGCTTCGGCAGGAAGAGAGAAGAATTACACTGAGCAGTTTACTTGTGATCGGCTTTGATGCAACCTTGAAACTACACCGTGCAGTGTAATGTTGTGTTAATCCTGCGCTGTTAAAAAATAGATCTCTGGCTGATGCGTGCATGCTTGGCCATTCATCCCGGTTCACCGAGTTAACACGCAATCGTTTGCGCTCGTTCTGGAGTTTTTTATGGCCATCTCTGATTCAGACACGGTTCGCGAACCTGAATCTTCCCGTCAAGTCGAAGGGCTCTTTCGCAACCATGCCCCCGTCCAGCGCGAAGGCCTGCGCAAGATGCTGCGCATCATGTGGAACATGATCTTCCACAAACCGCGCAACACCCGCCCAGCCGCCGCGGTGCCGGTGCAGCCGCTGACCCGCGAGGCGCTGATCGCTGCACCCAATCACAGCGTCTACCGCCTTGGCCACTCGACCGTATTGCTGAAAATGCGCGACAAATTCTGGATTACTGATCCGGTGTTCGCCGAACGCGCATCGCCCGTGCAATGGGCCGGGCCCAAGCGCTTTCATCAACCGCCGATCAGCCTCGAAGCACTGCCGCCGATCGAAGCGGTGATCCTCTCCCACGATCATTACGATCACCTGGACTATCAGGCCGTGCTCCGGCTCGCGAGCAAGGCCAACTATTTCCTGGCCCCGCTGGGCGTGGGTGACACACTGATCAAGTGGGGAGTCGATGCCAGCAAGGTGCGACAACTGGACTGGTGGCAAGGTACCGAGGTCGACGGCATCCAGTTCATCGCCACGCCGTCGCAACATTTTTCCGGCCGTGGCCTGTTCGATGGCAACAGTACGCTATGGGCTTCATGGGTGATCATCGACGCCGATACGCGGATCTTTTTCAGCGGCGATAGCGGGTACTTCGATGGCTTCAAGCGCATCGGTGAGCAGCACGGCCCGTTCGACCTGACGCTGATGGAAACCGGCGCCTACAACGTCGAATGGCCGCATGTGCACATGCAGCCTGAGCAAACCCTGCAGGCGCACATCGACCTCAAAGGGCGCTGGCTGCTGCCTATCCACAACGGTACTTTCGACTTGTCGATGCATGCCTGGTACGAACCGTTCGACCGCATCATGGCACTGGCCTGGGAGCGCAGTGTTTCGATAACCACCCCTCAGATGGGCGAGGCGTTTAACCTGAAGCAACCTTCCCGCGGGGAAGCCTGGTGGTACGAAGTCGAGCAGCCGGTTTACCAGAACCAACAAAGCCCGGGGTAAAAGCTACGGCTTGAAGTGAGTATTCGTAAGTGATCTGAGGAACGGTGATGATGCAGTTCTGAACGGTCTCGGCAGGCTGGCGAGTCAGTGAGTTCTGTCACTGGCCATCCGTCATCGCACGGTTGGTGAATGTGCAGTCTTCAGGCGAATACCACTTCAATTCGGCCCTCTTTCCTTGAGCGGGGGGCTGACTTGATAACGATCTGCACATCTCGCCCGAGTAATAACAGGCAGTCCATCATCTTGGACTCGCTGATGCCACGAAACTTTCCTCGCAGCATTTCCGAAAGCTTAGGCTGTGTCAGCCCTAGAATTTCGGCCGCTTGAACTTGGGTCAAATGCCGGGCCTTGATGATCTCGCCAATCTTCGCCGCCAACTGGGATTTGACCTGCATTTCACTGGCTTCGGGTGTCCCGAGGTCTTCGTAAACGTTGCCGCTGCTTTTTTCAATTTCAATCATTCTTCGATCCTTTTGCGTGAGCCTGCGCTGCCTGGAGTCTCGTTCTGATTAATTCGACGTCGCTCTGCGCCGTTTTAATTCCCGAAGATGACTTTTTTTGAAAGCAGTGCAGAACGTAGATGGCATTGCCAAATCTCACCGTGTAGACCGCCCGATAGGTGTTTGTATGGTAATCCTCGATCATCTCAAGAACACCGGCGCCTACAAAGCCCTTAAGGGGTTTAGCATCCGGATGTTTGGCACCTCGCTGTGCCAGATCCAGTGCGTGACCGAAAACATCTTGAACATCGGCAGGCATCTGCATCAGGTCTTTTTTGCTATTGCCTACCCACAGGAGCGACTTCCTTGTGCTCATATAAAAATATACCTATATTGGGATATTCGTCAATCCATGATCGCTCACTCAACCATCGCATAATCCGCCCGACCCACTGGATTGGGCGTCGACCCGCGCACATTCATACCCCGACCCGGCGCGAAACCCGGGAAGAACGCCAACCCTTCCGACTCAAACCGATAGGCCAACGCCAGCCGCGTGACATCCAGCACCGGCTGCTGATTCTCGAATCGTTGAATGGCCTCCACCGACACCCCGGACTCTCGGGACAACTCTTCGATACTCCAATCCAGCATGGCCCGGGCCTGGGCGCAGTGGGCTGGGGTGAATTGGAAAAGGGCGATGCGTTCCAGGGTGATTTTGATCGCTTGAGAGGCCATGATGTTCTCCGGGCTCGAGAGTGCTGTTTTTGATCTACTGTGTTTTTGTACAGTGGTTTTGTGCCCGGATCAAATTCATTTTTCGTTTTTTACACTTTCGGCTCATTCGGCCAGACGAACGGCGGACACCCCGAGAAGCAACAGAACCCGCAAAGATTATTGCTTCCCGATCGCCCCTGCGGAGCGCCAGCCTCGACAAGACTGATTACTTCTCAGCCAGCCCCGGCGCTTCCCGAATAATGAAGTGGTCCAGGTTCTCGATGTTCGCAGTGAAAACCCCGAACGTCTGCTCGGGGTTTTTCTTGCTCGGTACCTGCTTCAATTCCGGCGTCACCCCGTAGAAAAAACAAAACAGCTCTTTATCGCTGTCGATCGCGTGCTTGATCTCTTGCAGAAATACTTTGCGCTTGCGGTAGTTCTCGATCAATTTCTTGCTCAGGTAAACGTTGACCGAATAGGGCTTCTTCTTTGCCTCGTCCGCTTGCTTGAACCAGACCTTCTGTTCGAAATCGATGCGAAAGCTCTGGGTGTAATCCTTGATCTCCTTGATCTTGCCCCAGTAGATCAAGCCCTGATTGTCCTGCAGGTATTCGACCTTCTTGAAGAACGAGCCATAAGGCGCGGTGTGCTCGCCAATCTTGAGCGGTGTGCGCTTGAGCAGTTCCTTGTCGCCGAAGTTAGAGACAAAACACTCCACCGGGTGCGCGAAGACCGTGGTCTTGTCCGGTGCCGAATCGTTGGTTGGGTGTTCGCCATGGTCAGCGGCCGAAGGTGCTTTCGCAGCGTCGCGCACTGCATCCGGAGCCAACGCCGGGCTCGGCGGTTTACGCACGTACTGCCGCCGAGTGAGTAACAGCTCGGATGGGAAATGTTCCTCCCGACTGTCATCTCCTTCCACCCCGTCTACCCCTGGCGCCGCCGACTTGAGACTGACGTAAGGGCAATCTGCGACATGGCGGGTGCCGGGTGTGTTCTTGAAATGCGGGGTGCGAACGTAGTTCACGTTTTTGGCGTTGAACGTCGTCAACACATTCGCCGCATCAAATGCCGCCCGGCAAGCGTCGTTCGGGCACTGGAAGTGTTCCTTGGCGGAATCGAACGCAATCGTCTCGTCGAAATTCAAATCGCGCACGTCATAGATCGACAGCTTGGTGTCGAGGCTGAGGCAGTAGGCGAGGTCGAATTTCATGGTGGGCTCAGGTCCTTGCAGGCGAGCTTGCTCGCAATGGTTGCTAACGATAACGCATAACACCTGACACCTTGCGGCGTTCTCGGCTTTCGTCGCAACCCTGCCCACCGGTGTTCAACCCTGGCGGATATCCACCAACCGGGGTTTGGCAATCGACAGGTAATCCTGCGTATCGAGCACCATTGATGCATCCAGCCGACCGGCGTTGAAGGCGATTTCGCCGTAGCCCGTGGTCAGGGACGGGTCGACGATCAACTGAATCCGCTCATCGAAGGTAAACGGAGGGATGGCGCCGATCCTGCACCCGGTCAGTTGCATGGCCGTTTGCGCGTTGACCAGCTCGGCTTTTTTTCCGCCCAGGGCCGCGCCGACTTTCTTCATATCGAGCCTCTGGTCCCCTGGCAGTATCACCAAGGCATAGGGTTCGGCCTGACCCTTTAGCGCGCAGAGCATGGCTTTGGCGCCTTGGCCGGGTTCGGTGCCACGCAGTTCGGCGACCCGCGCCGACTGCCCCTCGGCATCGTGCATCAACACCCGATAGGTGGCGGCGTGGGCATCGAGTAGCGCCACCAGGCGATCAAACATGTTCTGCATGGGCTTTCCTCAGATTTTCAGCAACAGGTCGTAGGACAGTTTGCTGATCAGCATCACCAGCAACACCAGAAACAGCGCCCGGACAAAAGGCACGCCTTTACGCACCGCCAGCCAGGTGCCGGTCAACGCGCCCAGGATGTTGAAGGCCGCCATGGGGAGGGCGATCAGGTACAGCACGTTACCTGTCGGGATGAAGAACATCAGCGCCGCCACGTTGGTCGCGATGTTCACCAGCTTGGCCGACGCCGAGGCGTGCAGGAAATCGAAGGCGAAGCAGCGGATAAACAGGAAGATCAGAAAGGAACCGGTGCCGGGGCCGAACAGCCCGTCGTAGAAACCGATGGCACCGCCGATGACGACCGCCAGCCACTTCTGCCGGACACCGATGTGCGCGGGGGCGTGCAGGGCGCCGAAATCCTTTTTGCAGAAGGTGTATATCGCCATCACCACGATCAATACCAGCACCATCGGGCGCATCACCGACTGGGGCACGAACGATACCGTGGCCGCGCCGAAGAAGGCCATGACAAAGGCCGCGCAGGCGGCTGGAATCACCAGACCCCAGTTGATCACTACCTTGCGCACGAAGGACCTGGCCGCGAACGCGGTCCCGAACGCGGCCGCGACCTTGTTGGTCCCCAGCAGCGCTGCCGGTGGGGCGGCAGGCAGCACGTTGAACAACGCGGGAATCTGGATCAGACCGCCGCCGCCCACCGCCGCATCAATCAGGCCGGCGGCGAAGGCGAACACACAAAGAACGACAATATCGACCATTAACATCAGGCTCTTGCGATGAAGGGTTGTTGGGGGTTCAGCGCCAGCACACGGGCCGGGTCGTTGACCCCGAAAACGCGCAGCAGCCAGCGGTCGCGTCCGTCGTAGCGTGGGGTAAAACCTTCCCTGGCATGCAGGGTTTGCTGGTTCTTGAAGATCAGCATGTCCCCCGCTTGCAGCAGGACGGGGCGTACGACATCGGGGTGATTGGCGGCGGCTTCGAACAGCTGCAGGGCCAGGTTCGCGATGGCGCCGGTGGCGGTGACACTGGCTTTGTTGTAACGGCAAAACAGCTCGCCGGTTGCGCTTTTGTACAGCAGGGGCACCTGTTCCAGCACATTGCCTGGCTTGCCGAAGGACACCGGTCGGCGAATGTCGAACTGCGGTTGTGACAAGGCTGTTTCAACCCAGGCGGGTAACATGGCCAGCACGTCGCTAATGGCAACGATACGGGTCGGCACATCCAGCTCGCAGCGCAGACCGGTCAGGCACAGGTACTCCGGACAGGCCGACAACGCTGAGACCGGTTCGCAGGTCAAGGGCAGGTGCGGGTTGTCGACGTGCATGCACAGGTCCATGCGCGACCCGTAAGAGCTCTTTTCGGCTTCACACTGTTGCTTGGGCGACACGTGGCGGAACACCGTGTCGTCGTTTTCACCTTCGTAGGCCACCGGATGGGTTTGCAGGGTCTGCAGCACCGCCAGGATCGCGCCGGCCACTACCGGCAGTTGCTCAATACCCGGCGCCATGTCGTAGGGGGTGGCGGGCAGGTGTGAGTCCAGGGGCAGCCCCCTGACGATCATTGCCTCCTCGGGGGCCTTGGGAAAGTTACGCAAGCGCTCGATTTTTTCACTGCAAAGGACGCTCTCAAGCAACTGCCCCAAGGCTGGCATGTGACGGATACCGGAGAGGCTGTCGGTCACGGCCAGGGAGGCCAGGCCGGCGCGAAGCGCTTGCTGCTCCTGGAACGAGATATGAATCTGCGGTATCGCCTGTCGGGTTGAACTCGCTGAGTGACTGGGCCGCCAGTCACGAATCTGTTCCCCCAAAGAGGTCGTTGATGCCCCGATTATTTTTTCCATCTTTGTCATGTCCGTTTGCTCCTGTGTGCCTACATCCCTGTACGTTGAGCGCGAAGGTTAACGGACCGGCCTTTTTTGTGTTGCAATGCCACGTTGCGATAACTGCAACGAGGTGATCAATGGCTCTGGATCAGCTGTGGGCGCTCGAAGCCTTCGTGACCGTAGCGCGCAAGCGCAGCTTCATCGCGGCGGCACGCGTGCTGGGGCGCTCCCCCAGTGCGGTGACCCGCGCCGTTCAAGGCCTGGAGGAAGGTGCCGGGGCCAAGTTGTTTAATCGCTCCTCCAGCGCCGTAAGCCTGACCGAGGCGGGTGAACGCTTGCTGCCCCATGCCTGCAAAATGCTGGATGTGCAACGTGAGGCGGATGAAGACCTGGCCGGTCTCAGCGGCATGGCGAGCGGCTGGGTGCGTTTTTCCGCCCCGGAGTTCCTCGGCCACGGCGTTTTGCCGCAATTGATCGCGCAGTACGCCGAGCGTTACCCGGACGTGAACGTCGACGTGATCTTTACCGATGAGACCCTCGACCCGGCCAGGAGCAAGCTGGACTTCTCGATTCGCGGCGCGTTTGCGCAATCCAGTGACCTGATCGGCTATCCACTCTGGCGTTACTCGCGTCATCTGTACGCCAGCCCCGGCTACCTGCAGCGGTGCGGCACGCCTGAGACCATTGACGGGCTGGAAGCCCACGCGCTGATCCTGCACACGGCACCGCGCATCCTCAAGGAATGGAATTTTCGCAGTGAGCAGCAGGCCATCAGCCTTCGGGTCCACCCACGGTTTCGTTTCAGCTCGGGCGTGGCGGTGTTCCAGGCCGCCCTGGCGGGCATCGGCATCGCCCGCCTGGCGGACTGGCTGGCGGAGCCCGAAGTGCAAGCGGGGCGCCTGCGCCGGGTCTGCCCCGAGTACCGGCTCACCTCCAGCAACGGTGACAACCCGCAGATGCACGCGGTATACCCGGCCGGGAACTTGCCACTGCGGGTGAAGGCGCTACTGGAGGTGATTCGAGCCTTTGGTGACAGTCTTGAGCGCAAGCATTTACCTTAAGCCGCGAACCTTTTGATTGAGCACAATCAGGCCCTGAGGGCCGGGAAACCTACCGGGTGTCATCCTGCTGACCGTGCTGGACGATGTTCGTTGGTTGGCACGCACTGCCCGGCAGATTCCTCCAACAGATTGCGATTGTCGTTCGCAGAGGAAACAATGCAACGGCCAATTCGGCAACGCGTCTCAAGGAGGATTCATCGCAATGAAGCACGGCTGGCTTTACTTCAACACCATATCCCTGGTGTCATCCATCTTAACAATCACTGCTTACTTCGTGCCTGACGGTGCATCAGGAGTGCTCGCACTACTGTCCCGTGATGTTCCGTTATGGGTGCTTTTCATGGTGCTGGCGGCGGTCTCGATCATTTTGAGCCTGGTGTTCCGACTGAACAGGAAAGATGAGAAGCACCTGTATCAACAATTACTCGATCGGAATGAAATCTTAACTCTTGAGCGGGATCGGCAGGCTGCGGATTGTCAAACTGCTCAGCAGTTGCTCGTGAAATACCAAGGACAGGGGCATCTGGCGGAACGTCTTGACGATTACACAAGGCTCGAAAATCAGATTTTGAGTCACCTCAAAGGGGGATTGTCAAAAAGTGGCGAACAGCTCGCGGAGTTGACCGGTCGTGATCTGAATGACGTCATGCTCGCTTTACACGCTTTGGGTGAGCGCGTGGTCGGCGGAATAGGTTCTTATCGGCTTCGCTGATTGGATTGATAGATCAATGCAAATGGCTGAAGAGCAGCCACAAGCCTGTGCCGAACCTTCTCACATGCCACCCCGTACGCCCTCGCAGATTTATGTCTCTGCCCTGCGCAGAGAGGTGAAGCAGGAGGTTCGGGTGTTGGAAAGACAGATTCAGCAAGGCTGACTTTTCGGCCGACTCATTGTCGACCGCCGCATTCAACTGTTTTCCGGAACCAATCTGACTTCAACCCGGTGACCCAGCGCACGTGCGGCGCTCGCCAAAGTCGCGAGCGTCATCCCAGCATCATTCTGATCCAGCGCACGATCCACAGCGGTACGACTGGTGTGCATTCGCAGGGCCAGCGTCTTTTTGCTGACTTTCTGAGAGGCCATCGCTTGGGCAATCTGCCAGGCGATGACGCGCTTGAGGGCAGCGGCGGAGACCTCTTCGAGCATCCCTTGTTCTGCGAGGAAATCGTCAAAATTGGAGCCGATAGGATCGGTCATGGTGTTGTTGCTCCTCATAATCTTGCTTTACGAAGTCTCGCGGTATTCATATCGGCGGCCGGCATTTTCTGACTTTTTTTGATGAACCCATGAAGCAGAACCATTTCGCTGCCTACGACGGTGAATATGACACGAGCTATAGTGTCTGACAGCTCCGAACGTACCTCCCAAAGCCCGGCCCGGCATCAAGCTTACGAACAACCGGCATTCCTATAGGCCAACCTATTTGAACCGTTTTGATATCCGTGCCGACGATTCGTCTGGAGTCCCTATCAAGGTCAGCTAGCCATTCTCGAACAGGCTCGTTACCGGCCTCTGTGCGAAAAAAGCGCACGGATAATACGAGGGGGATTCCATTCATATGTTGAGGGTACCAAAAAAGGTGCATGGCGCAAGCCGTTGGGCAATCACATGAGAGCTTGATAGTTCATCAAACGGCCGCTTATTTCACGACCTGATCAGATACAAGAAATGTCCGTATTCGGAAGTCTGGGCAGACGCGTTCATAAACGCTTGCGCCGTCCTGTTCGGGGTCTGGTAGGGCATTCAGACCGCAGATGATTGCTGCATGGGCAGGAGGCGAGGGTATTCATGGCGGGCTCGGTTCCATTGTAGGAGCGAGCTAGCTCGCGAAAAGCTTAAGAACGCCACTGGGTAACTGGTTTGCGCGTGATAGTTCACGACGCTTGCTTGATCAGTTCACTGAGTAGCCTACTCAGGGCAACGTCGTAGTCAGAACCTTGAGACGCCATTTTTGACAGACGGTCTGCTCGACGCCTTGCCTTTGGAGAAGCATCGACTTGGGCTGCCATTACCTAATGCTATTGAGGTGCATATGAGTGAACTTGTGCAAGTAAACATGCACGAAGCGAAATCCCAACTATCTCAACTCGCCGAACGTGCATGGCATGGCGACAAGATTGTGGTTACCAAGGCAGGCAAGCCTTATGTGGATCTGCTGCCTCATATCGATACACCTCGGGCGCGTAAGCCTGGGCGGTTGAAGGGGAAAATTCGAATGTCTGCCGATTTCGATAAGACCCCTGAGGACATCATTGATGGATTTGAGGGCAGCCTATGAGGCGCTTGTTGCTGGATACCCACGTGTTTCTTTGGTGGCTGTCCGACGATCCGGCACTGGGCACTGATATTGCCAACCCTGTGGCAGCCCCCTGTGCGGGAGGGCTTGCGCGAAAGGGGCAGTGAATAAACCTACCCCTTAACCGGCGCTTTATCTGTCGGTCTGCGGCCCTTGGCAGCAACAATTTTGTATTCGCCGGCGTCGGCCTCTTTCGCTGGTCGTGCTATCCGGCCGTCATTGCGAAGGCGGTTGTAAATTGAGGTTTTCTTGACCGTGGGGCGAGCGGTTTCGGCAGGCACTGCCTTTCCCGGGGCTGCGGACACGAAAGCACCCGGTTCCATCGCAAACCGCTCTGCCAACGCGTACGCCATCTTGTGACTGATGGGCCGATCCCCACTGAGTACCTTGGAGACTGCCGTTTTGTCACCAATTTCAGGCAGGTCCGAACCGGTGAGCCCGAGCGTCTCCATCAGATCCTTGATCAGCTGCACAGGGGTGCACGTCGCCTCAAAAGCGGCAGTCGATTCGCGAAACTGGTCGGAGTCGCGCTGGTAGGCCAGAATTTCGTCTTCGAGCTCAATGAGGATTTTCTCCTCGATCTTGCTCAATTCGCGCCCGTCGGTGAGCTCATCGAGCAGGTCGGTCGCACGCTCATAGTCAGCGGGGGTCTTGATGCCGTGCACAAATTCACCGCGCAGGCGCTCCAGCGTCGCGTGCAGCTCGCCAAGCGTTGCGATCACGGTTTGAAAGTCGTTCCGGGCTGCGCTCATCGTTTTACCCCTTTGTTTCTTGCATACCAGACGTTGGCAACGTCGTAATCGGCATGCGTGTAGATGTGTTTGACGTAGAACTTCTGCCGGGTGACTTCTGACACGTCATTGTTGGATTCAAGCGCAGCCCATGAGGTTCGTAAAATTTCGGCCCGAACCCCTGTGGGAGCGGGCTCGCGAAACGCCCTGCGTTTTTTCGCAAACCTTGTGTGAATGGCGGCTTCACCCATCCCGACAGAATCGCTTACGATCATCCAGAACGGAATGAACACACTGCCCTAAAGGACGCGCCCCCATGCAAATACCCCTTCCTCAAATCAATCAACGCCTGAACAACCGCCGCTTCACCGTAGCCGGCAACACCCACGGACTCTCCGGCACTGGCACGGTGTTTCATTACCAGGTTGAGGGCGATGCCATTTCAAGCACCTACCAAGGTGGCCGAATTCGCATGGGCCACCAGGTTGGCCGCGTGACCGGTGTCGATACCATCGAGTTGCTTTATCACTGCATCACCACCGAGGGCGAAATCCTGGCCGGTTGGTCCCGTGGAACGGTGGGCGTTGATGAGGCGGGGCGGACTACGCTGGCGTTTGTTTGGGGGTGGTTGTCGGGGGCGAGTGGCGGTGGGGAGTCGAGTTATGTTGAGATTTTGGAGTAGCGGGGTGACCGAGCAATCACTACCGGCTCCAAAGAGTCCAAGCAGTTGCGAGCGGTGCTGCTCGGTATGATTATAGCGTACGGATGATGTACGGATGCTCCTTGACATGGTGAGTATTGTACGGCTATGGTCCGTACCGTAAGGCTAGATATGTCCCGCCTACTGAACCTAAAACTGAACCACTAAGGGACTTACCATGAAGCTTAAAACGGTAAAGGTGCGCAAGCGCCTCTAGGATAACCACCTAAAAGGGAAAACCACTGACTACACAAAAGGCATTCTCATGACTGAATTACTAGAACTACTTAAAGCGCCAAAAACTGCAAGGCTTGAAATCAAGACCACGGATATCGCGAAAGAAACTATCCGAAAAGCAGCACTGCTATCTGGCTTAGACATGACGTCTTTCATAATGTCTTCCGCTTTTGAACGTGCTGAAGCTGTACTTGAAAACCACAGAAGGATTGAGGTTTCGGAAAAAACCTTCGCTCGACTACAAGAAGTACTCAATGAGGACAAAAGCGCCAAGCCTACCAAGGCTTTGATAAATCTGATGAGAGGGACTCATGGGAACTTCAGAGACCGTAACGTGTGAAATCGACTGCAATTTGTTAGCAACTTTTGAGCAGTACAACTTCCCTAAAGACTTCGACTGCGGGCTACCGCTAATCAACGAATATTTCAATAGTCGGCTGCGTCGGGCCTTGAAAAGCGAAAACGTTAAAGGCGTCGGCGCAATTGTCGGCCACGATCTCTTGGGGTTTTGCACCCTAACCGTCAGTGAAATCACGCGGGAGAAGGCGAAGGCTGGGCTTTCCAAGGCGACGAATCTAACGAAACAGATTCCCGTCGTACGGCTCGTCATGCTTGGCGTAGATAAGAAGCTTCAGAAGTGTGGGGTAGGCCTCGCCCTGATGCGAAACGCTTTGATGGAAACCGCACGACTGCATATGCAGATACCCATTAAAGGCTTGTATCTGGATGCAGCCCCTGGTGCTGTAAAATTCTACAGCCGGCTTGGCTTTAAAGTTTTGGGTGACCCTGATGAACATCAGAGCACACCAATGCTGCTGGGTATCTGCGTAATCATGGAGGCATATAATGATTGCCTGGAGAACGCTGACTAGCTCTAGCAGAGTCTGCCTATGTCGTTATCAATGAAACTTTGTATGCAGAGTCACATTGATAACGAATGGCCTGCTAAACCTAGCTAACCCATCTGTCAATACCTGTCAGTTCGCGATCATTCCCGCACCAGTCGTTTCAGCCTCGTGTAAAGCGCCAAGGTAAAAGCTTCCCTGTCGTTCGAATGATGACAGCGTCGATGGCAATTCGGGCAAAGTGCGACGGCATTGCTCGTCCGATCCGAACCTTTCTGCGCCAAATGCTTAACGTGATGGACTTCTAGAAACGGCGTTCCGTCTTTCTCAAACGGTGCAGGCTTACCGCAGCCCTCACAGATACCTTTAGCTTCCTGCCGAACCCAAGCCCTGACCTCGGGATCACGAATGTAAGCGGCTCTGCTGGACACAGTTTGCTTGGGTTTCAAGATACCTTTTGGTGCCTTCTCGAACGTCTTCTGCTCAAGGGCTATGGCACGACGCTCAAGAGTGTCTTCGTCGGCAGACGGTTCAAAGACGTCAGTGACAAGTGCTTCGCGAATGCCCTGTTCGACATTGGCGCCTACATTCGTCGCAGGTTTGTATCCCACTATCCAATCGCGTCCCATTCGTTGCAAGACGGTGGAGATGTTGCGCATCCGGAACTCGACGGAACCTTCGGTGCGATCTGCCAATGCACCCTGACGAAGCAAGCGATTCTCTAGAGCTTTATTGAATTTTTGCCCTTTCTGCTCAAGTGTAAGCATCGTCAGATAGGCACCGACTGATGCCTTTATCTCGGCCTCGCTCCAATCTTCGTTCTTCTTTCCAATGTCCATACAATCGCCGAGGGTTGAAAACCCTCGGACGATACTGAGTGGCCATCACGGCTGTCTACGAAAATTCCTACAGAGAATACCTACGCGTCGCTCAATCTGTCCTACAACGACGCCACCGCAATAACCCACCGATTGTTTCTAAGACTGAAACACCTCTACAACCCTCCGCCACAACGGCTTAACCACCGGTATCCGCCGCCGCGTGCGATTGAGCAGCAGATAAGGCATGTCGCGCAATCGAATCCAGCTTTCGTCCTGCCAATGCAGGAGACTGAGCGACATTCCAGGCCCTTTCATCAAGCTCATTGTTGGCCGGTCCAGGTTTTTCGCCCCCCCTGCATCACGCAGCGCCGGCACCACCTGATGAGTTAACCATTCACGCAACAACCGATTCTCGGGCGCGTAGTGATAAACCAACAACGCATACGCGCCGGACTCACTGATCATCAGCCGTTCCTCCGGCTGGCCGTAGTATTCGATCAGCAACCTTTGCCTCTGATCCTCATCCAGTTTGCTCACGATCCGATCACTCAAATGGAAGCCCATTAAACGACCCAAATCGCGAGCGCAGAACCACGGCTGGTTTTCCAGGAGGAGGGTGTGGAGTGAGAGGCTGCGGCGAGAGAAGACAGTTACAGAATAGGGATCAGTCATTATCTGAGCCCCCATTGCAAGATGGGAAGAAGGTGTATTCCGGCATATCCATGACCTCTACGTGAATTCAGGCGGGCCAAACCCAACGTAGAGTGGAAGAAAATCCCAACGAGCAGAGCCATTGCACATCTGCACCACAATCACCAAAGTGAATTGCGTGTCTGACGTATTGGCTGCGCTTCTATGTTGGGCGTTTCTTAGGCACCTGGGCAAAGCATATGGATGTTTTCAATAGGTATCAATGCGGGAGAGGCTGAGAGATTTGTAGGAGGTTTCCGTTGCGGCGTAAGATTCTGCACAAATAAAAAAGCCCCGATCAAGTCAGGGCTTTTTTCGTTCGATTTAACGATTAAATAACCATCGTTCAATCGGGACTAGCCAAGAAATCAATCCCAGCTCAACGCCCCACCAGTCTGATACTCAATAACCCGAGTCTCAAAGAAATTCTTCTCTTTCTTCAAGTCCATGATCTCGCTCATCCAAGGGAACGGGTTAGTCGTCCCTGGGTACTCTTCCTTCAAACCGATCTGCGACAGACGACGGTTAGCGATGAACTTGAGGTAGTCCTCCATCATCGCCGCGTTCATGCCCAACACGCCGCGAGGCATGGTGTCACGGGCGTATTCGATTTCCAGCTGAGTGCCCTGCAGAATCATCTGCGAAGCTTCTTCCTTCATCTCGGCATCCCACAGGTGCGGGTTTTCGATTTTGATCTGGTTGATCACGTCGATGCCGAAGTTCAGGTGCATGGATTCGTCGCGCAGGATGTACTGGAACTGCTCGGCGACGCCGGTCATCTTGTTGCGACGGCCCATGGAGAGGATCTGGGTGAAGCCGCAGTAGAAGAAGATGCCTTCCAGAACGCAGTAGTAGGCGATCAGGTTGCGCAGCAGCTCTTTGTCGGTTTCGACGGTGCCGGTTTCGAACTTTGGATCGGAGATCGAACGGGTGTATTTGAGGCCCCAGGTGGCTTTTTTCGCGACCGATGGGATCTCGTGGTACATGTTGAAGATCTCGCCTTCATCCATGGCCAGGGATTCGATGCAGTACTGGTAGGCGTGGGTGTGGATCGCCTCTTCGAACGCCTGGCGCAGGATGTACTGGCGGCATTCCGGGTTGGTGATCAGGCGGTACACGGCCAGCACCAGGTTGTTGGCAACCAGGGAGTCGGCGGTGGAGAAGAAGCCCAGGTTGCGCATCACGATGCGGCGCTCGTCGTCGGTCAGGCCTTCCGGGTCTTTCCAGAGGGCGATGTCGGCGGTCATGTTGACTTCTTGCGGCATCCAGTGGTTTGCGCAACCGTCCAGGTACTTCTGCCAGGCCCAGTCGTACTTGAAAGGTACGAGCTGGTTGAGGTCGGCGCGGCAGTTGATCATGCGCTTTTCGTCAACGGCGACGCGGGCAGAGGCGCCTTCGAGTTCGGCCAGGCCTTCGGCGACGTCGAGGTTGTCCAGGGCAGCCTTGGCGCGAGCGATGGCGGCGGAGTCGGACGCGGTTACAGCGCGAGCTTCTTGAGCCGCAACACCACCGGCGGTGTCGAGGCGGTCCATGTTGGCTTCAGTCGCGTGGCCGGCATTGGCGCCTTTAACCACGGTCTCGCCGCTGTCTTCTTTGTCGAATTCGTCCCAGCTCAGCATGACGTGTCGTCTCCTGCGTGAGGGCCAGATGCCCGTGTGAAAACTGAAAGGTTGGTTTTTCACACGACCGTTCTGGCCGCGTTGGATAGCGTTTTTTGCAGCGGTACACGCAGGCAAATAAACATAATTTTGTACGGGGTTCCGAGAGCCTCTGACGGGCGCCGGAATCGATGACGACTTCGGCGTGGGCTTCAGACTGGCTGTCATCCCTGTAAGGGGATATTGCAGGCCCGTTTAAGCCGGCATTATAGGGAAATTTTTGCGGCCGTGGTGGGGCGAATCCGCACATGCGGCGGTGAAGAAGAGGGGATTTTCGGTCGGAGCGAGGGTTTACAGGGCTTTGGCTGGATATCGCGGGTGAAGATTTTTTTTGATTAATTTTTCCGGGCCGTTTGATTTGTACAAAAAACAGCCAAAAAAGCGCTTTTTTACTACATGTTGTGTTTTGAGCGGGTTTTCGATGGCCCCAGACACAACTAAGCCCGGCCGAAGTCGGGCTGTAAAGTCACGCGATGTGATCAGCTGAAGCGCGCTGCGCCGACGTGATCGGAACCGTCTGCGGCGACTTTGGCGGCGCCGGTGCGATCAAAACCGTCGGAGGCCAGTTTGCCAGCACCGACGTGATCGGCACCATCAGCGGCGAAGGACGCGGAACCGGTGTGGTCGTAGCCGTCGGAGGCGACTGCGGCTTCGGTGGTGAAAGCTGCCGAGCCGGTGCGATCGTAACCATCGGCGGCGAAGGTGTTGGCGGCCAGGACGGAGAGGGTCAGGGCGAGGATCAGTTGGGTTTTCATGGTGGTTGCTCCAGGTTCGTTGGCGTTTTGTGCCTTGGGTGTGGAATCAATACTACGCCAGATAATTTGATTAAAAAGTGCAAATAAGCGCTTAAAATAATCTAATAAATCGATGTATTAGGCTCGGCGCTGCATCTGTCTGATTGAGACGGGTCGAGCCGTTTATAAAGAGTCGGGCGGGTGTTTAGCCGTTGGAGCAGCCGTTACCCATGATGCTGTAGCGCAGGATGTGTCGTTGGCCGTGGGAATCGTCGTATTCCATTTTCATCGGCACCACTTCACAGACGTTGGGGATTTCGCTCATGGACACGACTTTGGCGATGTCCAGATGGGTGGAGTAAGTGTATTCCTCAACTACCGGTTGTTGCTGTGCGACATCAGTCGGGACCTCGTCTGCCATGGCGGTTGCGCACAGGCTGGAGAGGGCCAGAACTAATAAAGCTTTCATCTCAGTTTTACCTTTTAGAGGTCGAGTGGGGTCACGCAACCTTTAGGGGGTTGCGTGTGGAACTTGATTGCCGGGGTTTTGATTAACTGCCTTCGTGGGGGCTGCAACTTGGTTAATCAGGGTTGCCTTGTTGGCGAGAGGGATTTTAGGCGTGGGGGGTGGATTCATATAGGTGGGGTTTTGATAAACACTTTTGACAGATTTCGTAACAATCACGCAATGGTCTGGTGTATGCGATCCCGGTTGGAGCTGGCGAAGGCTGCGATCTTTTGATCCTGGCGACCTTTTAAGATCAAAAGATCGCAGCCTTCGGCAGCTCCTACAGGGGGCGTAGATACCCGGCGGAGCGGGGGAAAGGGATTGTCAGGGCAATTTGTAGGGGCTTGTTACTACCATCGTCGAATGGTTCTATAGGGCCGCCCCGGGCTACAACAGGGCCATACAAAAACAACTATTCCACCGAGGTAAGAAAGATGAGTGCGGCTTCCCTGTATCCCGTTCGTCCCGAGGTAGCGGCCAACACGCTGACCGACGAGGCAACCTACAAAGCCATGTACCAGCAGTCGGTCGTCAACCCGGACGGCTTCTGGCGCGAGCAAGCCAAGCGCCTCGACTGGATCAAGCCTTTCACCACGGTGAAGCAGACTTCCTTCGACGATCACCACGTCGACATCAAGTGGTTCGCCGATGGCACCCTGAACGTTTCCTACAACTGCCTGGACCGCCACCTGGCCGAGCGCGGCGATCAGATCGCGATCATCTGGGAAGGCGATGACCCTGCCGAAAGCCGCAACATCACCTACCGTGAATTGCACGAAGAAGTCTGCAAGTTCGCCAACGCCTTGCGCGGCCAGGATGTGCATCGCGGGGACGTGGTGACTATCTATATGCCGATGATCCCCGAAGCCGTGGTCGCCATGCTGGCGTGCACCCGGATCGGCGCAATTCACTCGGTGGTGTTCGGTGGTTTTTCGCCGGAAGCCCTGGCGGGTCGGATCATCGATTGCAAATCCAAGGTGGTGATCACCGCTGACGAAGGCATTCGTGCCGGCAAGAAGATCCCGCTCAAGTCCAACGTCGATGACGCGCTCACCAATCCGGAGACCAGCAGCATTCAGAAGGTCATCGTGTGCAAGCGCACCGGTGGCAACATCAAGTGGAACCAGCATCGCGACATCTGGTACGAAGACCTGATGAAAGTGGCGGGCAGCGTCTGCGCGCCGAAAGAGATGGGCGCTGAAGAAGCGCTGTTCATCCTCTACACCTCCGGTTCCACCGGCAAGCCTAAAGGCGTGCAGCACACCACTGGCGGTTACCTGCTGTATGCGGCCATGACCCACGAGCGCGTGTTCGACTACCGCCCGGGTGAAATCTACTGGTGCACCGCCGACGTCGGTTGGGTCACCGGCCACACTTATATCGTCTATGGCCCGCTGGCCAATGGCGCGACTACCGTGCTGTTCGAAGGCGTGCCGAACTACCCGGACATCACCCGGGTGGCGAAGATCGTCGACAAGCACAAGGTCAACATTCTCTACACCGCGCCAACGGCGATCCGCGCGATGATGGCGGCGGGTAACGCGGCAGTTGAAGGCGCTGACGGCAGCAGCCTGCGCCTGCTGGGTTCGGTGGGTGAGCCGATCAACCCGGAAGCCTGGGATTGGTACTACAAGAAGGTCGGCCAGTCGCGCTGCCCGATCGTCGACACCTGGTGGCAGACCGAAACCGGCGGCAACATGATGAGCCCGCTGCCGGGTGCGCATGGCTTGAAGCCTGGTTCGGCAGCTCGTCCGTTCTTCGGCGTGGTGCCGGCACTGGTGGACAATCTGGGTAATATTCTGGAAGGCGCGGTTGAGGGCAACCTGGTGATTCTGGATTCGTGGCCAGGCCAGGCGCGCACGCTGTATGGCGACCATGACCGTTTTGTCGACACCTACTTCAAGACCTTCCGTGGCATGTACTTCACCGGTGACGGTGCCCGTCGTGACGAGGATGGTTACTACTGGATCACCGGTCGCGTGGATGACGTGCTGAACGTGTCCGGTCACCGCATGGGCACCGCCGAGATCGAGAGCGCGATGGTTGCTCACCCTAAAGTCGCCGAGGCGGCCGTGGTGGGAGTGCCGCACGACATCAAGGGCCAGGGCATTTATGTGTATGTGACCTTGATCGGCGGCGAAGAGCCGAGCGAGCAGCTGCGCCTGGAGTTGAAGAACTGGGTGCGTAAAGAGATCGGGCCGATTGCTTCACCGGATGTGATCCAGTGGGCGCCGGGGCTGCCGAAGACGCGTTCGGGCAAGATCATGCGGCGGATTCTGCGCAAGATTGCGACCGCTGAGTACGATGGGTTGGGGGATATCTCCACCCTGGCGGATCCGGGTGTGGTGCAGCATTTGATTGATACGCACAAGACGATGAATGTGGCTTAATCGCCTTCTCTGAGTCAGTAAAACCCCATCCGGTGTTGTGCCGGATGGGTTTTTTTTGTCTGGGGTTTTTGTGGGGGCTGTTCGGGCCTCATCGCTAGCAGGCTAGCTCCCACAAGGATCTCCAGTGGATTCAAAATCTGAGTCCAGCGCATGTCCCCCTGTGGGAGCTAGCCTGCTAGCGATGGCGATCAGTCAGACGCTAAACGAACATCAGCCAATAATTATCGGCATCCCCTGTCATCCTTTTCCCACTGTTACCGGCTATCGTTCAAGTAACTTAATGTGTAACCGCCCGCCCCGATCCGGGGCATAGGGAAACGCAAAGCCCCATCCTTGGGCGTCTGCAGCCTGTCTAAAAAATAAGTCCCCACGCTACGCTTGCCGGATTAGAAGGCTTTGCCAATAATAGGCCCGCAATTTGCAGCATAGATCGGTTAACTTTCTTTTGCTCTTGCATGAAATTGCAGGGCTGTCAACGTGCCAAAACGGCATTCTCGGTGCTTCTGTAATTTGTTGTCGCATTGAAGAAATATCGGCTTCGGGCCTGTCGTTAGAATGCCGATCACTCGCTCGTCGTTGCGTGCGTTGAAAACAACGCGTGTTACGTAGGACGCAGCAATCGCTTTCCGGTTTTACTCACTCGCATGTTGGGCTGTCGCTCACTCTGCCTTTTAGCCCTATACCGATGGAGTACCAAGATGAAGAAACTCGTGCTGCTTGGCGCCCTGGCACTGTCCGTGCTGTCGCTGCCTACCTTCGCTGACGAAAAGCCGGTGAAGATCGGTATCGAAGCGGCTTACCCTCCGTTCGCCTCCAAGTCGCCGGATGGCAGCATCGTGGGTTTTGACTACGACATCGGCAACGCCCTGTGCGAAGAGATGAAGGTCAAGTGCGTTTGGGTTGAGCAAGAGTTCGACGGCCTGATCCCGGCACTCAAGGTGCGCAAGATCGACGCGATCCTGTCGTCCATGTCGATCACCGAAGACCGCAAGAAGTCCGTGGACTTCACCAACAAGTACTACAACACCCCTGCGCGCCTGGTCATGAAGGCCGGCACTCAGGTCAGCGACGGCCTGACCGAGCTCAAGGGCAAGAACATCGGCGTGCAACGTGGTTCGATCCACGAGCGTTTCGCCCGTGAAGTGCTGGCCCCGCTGGGTGCCGAGATCAAGCCGTACGGTTCGCAGAACGAAATCTACCTCGACGTGGCCGCAGGCCGTCTCGACGGTACCGTGGCTGACGCCACCCTGCTGGACGACGGTTTCCTGAAAACCGACGCCGGCAAAGGTTTTGCGTTCGTGGGCCCGGCTTTCACTGACGTTAAATACTTCGGTGACGGCGTCGGTATCGCAGTGCGCAAGGGTGACGCGTTGAAAGACAAGATCAACGCCGCGATCACTGCCATCCGCGACAATGGCAAGTACAAGCAAATCCAGGACAAGTACTTCGCCTTCGATATCTACGGCAAGTAACAACGTCCCGGCGACAAGTCCGAAATGGCGCAAGCAACAGGATCTCTGAGGTTTGCGCCATTTTTTCATCCCAACTTTCGAGGACCTGAATCATGTTGAAAGGCTACGGGGCTGTCATCCTCGATGGCGCATGGCTGACGCTTCAGCTCGCCTTGTCGTCCATGGCCCTGGCCATCGTTCTGGGGCTGATCGGCGTTGCATTGCGTCTGTCGCCGGTGCGCTGGCTTGCGTGGCTGGGCGATCTGTATTCCACGGTGATCCGCGGTATTCCCGACCTGGTACTGATCCTGCTGATTTTCTACGGCGGCCAGGACCTGCTCAACCGCGTGGCACCGATGCTCGGTTATGACGACTACATCGACCTGAACCCGTTGGCGGCCGGTATCGGCACCCTGGGCTTCATCTTCGGTGCGTACCTGTCGGAAACCTTCCGTGGCGCCTTCATGGCGATCCCCAAGGGTCAGGCAGAGGCGGGCATGGCGTACGGCATGAGCAGTTTTCAGGTGTTCTTCCGGGTGTTGGTCCCGCAGATGATTCGCCTGGCGATTCCGGGGTTCACCAACAACTGGCTGGTACTGACCAAGGCCACCGCGCTGATTTCGGTGGTGGGTCTGCAAGACATGATGTTCAAGGCCAAGCAGGCGGCAGATGCCACCCGCGAGCCTTTCACCTTCTTCCTCGCAGTGGCGGCAATGTACCTGGTGATCACCAGCGTCTCGTTGCTGATACTGCGTCAACTTGAGAAGCGCTACTCGGTAGGCGTAAGGGCGGCTGATCTATGATCTTCGACTACAACGTCATCTGGGAGGCCTTGCCGCTGTACCTCGGCGGCCTGCTGACCACCCTGAAACTGCTTGGCCTGTCGCTGTTTTTCGGCCTGCTGTGTGCGCTGCCCCTGGGCCTGATGCGCGTCTCGAAGAACGCGGTGGTGAACATGAGCGCCTGGCTCTACACCTACGTGATCCGCGGCACGCCGATGCTGGTGCAGCTGTTCCTGATCTACTACGGCCTGGCGCAGTTCGAGGCCGTACGCGAAAGCTTCCTGTGGCCGTGGCTGTCCAGTGCCACCTTCTGTGCGTGCCTGGCGTTTGCGATCAACACCAGCGCCTACACCGCAGAAATCATCGCCGGCAGCCTGCGCGCCACGCCGAACGGCGAGATCGAAGCGGCCAAGGCCATGGGCATGTCGCGCTACAAGATGTACAAGCGCATCCTGCTGCCGTCGGCCTTGCGCCGGGCGTTGCCGCAGTACAGCAACGAAGTGATCATGATGCTGCAGACCACCAGCCTGGCCTCCATCGTGACCCTGATCGACATCACCGGTGCCGCGCGTACCGTGAACGCCCAGTATTACCTGCCGTTCGAGGCGTACATCACCGCCGGCGTGTTCTACCTGTGCCTGACGTTCATCCTGGTGCGCCTGTTCAAAATGGCCGAGCGCCGCTGGCTGGGCTATCTGGCCCCGCGGAAGCATTGATATGGAACGCATCGACCACCCATTGCCGTGGAGTCACCTGGGCTGCGAACGCCAGATTTCGGTGTTCCGCTTCGGTAGAGGTGAGCGCAAGGCCTACATCCAGGCCAGCCTGCACGCCGACGAACTGCCGGGTATGCGCACGGCTTGGGAACTGAAAAAGCGTCTGACTGAACTCGAAGCCCAAGGCTTGCTCAACGGCGTGATTGAACTGGTGCCGGTGGCTAACCCACTGGGGCTTGGGCAGTTGCTTCAGGGCAGTCATCAAGGGCGCTTTGAAGCCGGCAGCGGCAAGAATTTCAACCGCGATTTCGTCGAGTTGAGTGCGCCGGTGGCCGCTGCTGTGCAAGGCCGCCTGGGCGACGATGCCCACGCCAACATTCGGCTGATTCGCCAGGCCATGAGCGATGCGCTCGACGCATTGCCGCCGGCTTCGAGCCAGTTGCAAGGCATGCAGCGCGTGCTGCTCAGCCATGCCTGCACCGCCGATGTGGTGCTGGACCTGCATTGCGATGCGGAAGCGGCGTTGCACATGTACGCACTGCCGCAACACTGGCCTCAGTGGCGTTCGCTCGCCGCGCACCTGGATGTGAAGGTGGGTTTGCTGGCGGAGGATTCCGGCGGCAGTTCCTTCGACGAGGCCTGCTCGCTCCCGTGGTTGCGCCTGTCGCGGCTGTTTCCCGAGGCGCCGATTCCATTGGCGTGCCTGGCGACGACCATCGAGCTTGGTGGTCAGGCTGATACCGGTCGCGGGGAAGCGCAAGCGTATGCCGAAGGCATCCTCGCGTTCCTGGCCGAGCAGGGCCTGTTCAGCGGTGAGTGGCCCAAGGCTGGCCGGGATGCCTGCGAAGGCATGCCGTTCGAAGGCACTGAATTGCTGTTCGCGCCGCACCCGGGGGTGATCAGCTTTTTGCGCAAGCCCGGCGAGTGGGTCGAGGCCGGTGACGAGATTTTCGAAGTGATCGATCCGCTGGCGGATCGGGTCAGCACGGTGTGTGCTGGTACGTCCGGGGTGCTGTTTGCCATTGAACGGCTGCGTTATGCCCAACCCGGTTTCTGGCTGGCCAAGGTGGCGGGGCGCGAAGCGCTGCGTCACGGGCGCTTGCTCAACGACTGACTGACTGTTTTTGTGAGAACCGACCGCATGTACAAACTTGAAGTCCAAGACCTGCATAAACGCTATGGCAGTCACGAAGTGCTCAAGGGTGTGTCCCTGAAAGCGGCGGCTGGCGATGTGATCAGCATCATCGGCTCCAGTGGCTCCGGCAAAAGTACTTTCCTGCGTTGCATCAACCTGCTCGAGCAGCCGCACGCGGGCCGTATCCTGCTCAACAACGAAGAGCTCAAGTTGGTGGCGAACAAGGACGGCGCCATGAAAGCCGCCGATCCGAAGCAGCTGCAGCGCATGCGTTCGCGCCTGTCGATGGTGTTCCAGCATTTCAACCTGTGGTCGCACATGACTGCGCTGGAAAACATCATGGAAGCGCCCGTGCACGTGCTGGGCATGTCCAAGGCTGAAGCCCGCGAGAAGGCCGAGCACTACCTGAACAAGGTGGGCGTGGCCCATCGCAAGGACGCCTACCCGGGCCACATGTCCGGCGGCGAACAACAGCGCGTTGCGATTGCCCGTGCGCTGGCGATGGAGCCGGAAGTGATGCTGTTCGACGAACCGACTTCGGCCCTCGACCCGGAACTGGTGGGCGACGTGCTCAAAGTCATGCAGGCCCTGGCGCTGGAAGGCCGGACCATGGTGGTGGTGACCCACGAAATGGGCTTCGCCCGCGAGGTGTCGAACCAGTTGGTGTTCCTGCACAAGGGCATCGTTGAAGAAAGCGGCAATCCGCGCGAAGTACTGGTCAACCCACAGTCCGAGCGCCTGCAACAATTCCTCTCGGGTAGCCTGAAGTAATCAGGACTGCCGTTGTGCACCTGGATGGTGCATGCTTCGCACCCTGAAGCTGGCCGCGATCCCCCTGTAGGAGCTGCCGAAGGCTGCGATCTTTTGATCTTGGTTGTTCAAATCAAAAGATCGCAGCCTCGTTTCACTCGACAGCTCCTACAGATCATCGGTGTAGGGGCGGGCGCGAGCCGGCCGGCCCCCCATAGTTGATCGGTGCCGGTTTCAAGATTTGCGTTCATTTTCGGGCTAGCATTGGCCCATGCCTTCATCACTGTTTTCGTTTCGGACTGCCCTCCATGACTGCCCATCGAATTGGTTTCCTGATTTGGCCCAGCACTAAAGCACTGACGCTTGCGCTGGCTGAGGAGGCCTTGCGTGTTGCCCAGCGTGTGCATCCGGACGTTGTCTACGAGCTGTCGTTCCTGCAGGCCGAACCGCCGACCGAAGGCGCCTGGCAATTGCCGGGCGAGCCTTGGGCCGGCAAGCTGGAAAACTTCCAGAAACTGTTTCTGCTCGCTGACGAGCCGCCGACCACCCTCGCGCCGGCCCTCAGCAGTTCGTTGAAACAATTGGTGCGCGCCGGTTGTGTCATTGGTGGCCTGTCTGCCGGTGTCTACCCGTTGGCGCAGTTGGGTTTGCTCGACGGTTATCGGGCCGCCGTGCACTGGCGCTGGCAGGACGATTTCGCCGAGCGCTTCCCGAAAGTCATCGCCACCAGTCATCTGTTCGACTGGGATCGCGATCGCCTCACCGCGTGCGGCGGCCTTTCGGTACTCGACCTGCTGCTGGCGGTATTGGCCCGTGATCACGGTGCGGAACTGGCCGGTGCGGTTTCCGAGGAACTGGTGGTCGAGCGTATTCGCGAAGGCGGTGAGCGCCAGCGCATTCCGCTGCAGAACCGCCTGGGCTCCAGCCATCCGAAGCTGACCCAGGCCGTGTTGCTGATGGAGGCCAACATCGAAGAGCCGCTAACCACCGACGAAATCGCCCAGCATGTGTGCGTGTCCCGTCGGCAGCTGGAGCGCATCTTCAAGCAATACCTCAATCGCGTGCCCAGCCAGTACTACCTGGAACTGCGGCTTAACAAGGCCCGGCAGATGCTGATGCAGACCAGCAAGTCGATCATTCAGATCGGCCTGTCCTGCGGTTTCTCCTCGGGGCCGCATTTCTCCAGCGCCTACCGCAACTTCTTCGGTGCCACGCCACGGGAAGATCGCAACCAGCGGCGCAGCAGCAGCCCGTTCGAATTGTCGTCGGTGCCTTCCGAGCGCGGCTAGCTCCAGCGCCCGTTGATCGGTCACTATCCCCTGTAGGAGCTGCCGCAGGCTGCGATCTTTTGATCTTGAAAAATCACAATCAAAAGATCGCAGCCTGCGGCAGCTCCTACAGAGCATCGGTTTGCGCAGTACTGCCTATAAGCACGCTCGACAGTTTAAACTGCGCCTTTGCGAAGCTATATGTCGCATTGCCGTAAACCCGGTTGAAACCGGGGTTTGCGCTATAAGAAGTTGTCGCTTGGCGGCAAGGCCAGGGCGAAAACTCTCCCTACAATCCCCCCATCGCTCGCCAGTTCCAGGCGGGTGTTCCTCTTCAGGAGACTCCGATGTCCGTTGAGCACGCTGCGGTAGAACGCGCCGATTTTGACCAGGTAATGGTTCCCAACTATGCGCCTGCCGCATTCATTCCGGTGCGTGGCGCCGGTTCCCGCGTGTGGGACCAGTCCGGCCGCGAGTTGATCGACTTTGCTGGCGGGATTGCCGTTAACGTATTGGGCCACGCTCATCCAGCGCTGGTCGGTGCCCTGACAGAGCAGGCGAACAAGCTATGGCACGTGTCCAACGTGTTCACCAACGAGCCGGCCCTGCGCCTGGCGCATAAACTGATCGACGCCACCTTTGCCGAGCGCGTGTTCTTCTGCAACTCCGGTGCCGAGGCCAACGAGGCCGCGTTCAAGCTGGCGCGTCGCGTCGCGTTTGA
This sequence comes from Pseudomonas sp. HY13-MNA-CIBAN-0226, assembly GCF_040310305.1. Lineage (NCBI taxonomy): Bacteria > Pseudomonadati > Pseudomonadota > Gammaproteobacteria > Pseudomonadales > Pseudomonadaceae > Pseudomonas > Pseudomonas sp. HY13-MNA-CIBAN-0226. The sequence continues at coordinate 14,656 of NZ_JBEOPS010000026.1, read as the reverse complement.
TCGTTTTGGTAGCGAGAAGTACGAAATTATCGCGGCGCTGAACAGCTTCCACGGCCGCACCCTGTTCACCGTCAACGTCGGTGGCCAGTCCAAGTATTCCGATGGCTTTGGTCCGAAGATCACCGGTATCACCCACGTGCCTTACAACGACCTGGCCGCTTTGAAAGCGGCGGTGTCTGACAAGACTTGTGCAGTGGTGCTGGAGCCGATCCAGGGCGAGGGCGGCGTGCTGCCGGCCGAACTGGCTTACCTGCAAGGCGCCCGCGAGCTGTGCAACGAGCACGACGCGCTGCTGGTGTTCGACGAAGTGCAAACCGGCATGGGCCGCAGCGGCAAGCTGTTCGCCTACCAGCATTACGGCGTGACGCCGGACATCCTGACCAGCGCCAAGAGCCTGGGCGGCGGTTTCCCGATCGCGGCGATGCTGACGACCGAAGCGCTGGCCAAGCACCTGGTGGTCGGCACCCACGGCACCACCTACGGCGGCAACCCGCTGGCCTGTGCGGTCGCCGAAGCGGTGATCGACGTGATCAACACCCCTGAAGTGCTGGCTGGCGTGAATGCCAAGCACGACAAGTTCAAGGCGCGCCTTGAGCAGATCGGCGAGAAGTACGGCCTGTTCACCCAGGTGCGTGGCTTGGGGCTGCTGATTGGCTGCGTGCTGAATGACGCCTGGAAAGGCAAGGCCAAGGACATCTTCAACGCTGCCGAGAAAGAAGGCCTGATGATTCTGCAGGCGGGCCCGGACGTGATTCGTTTCGCCCCGAGCCTGGTGGTTGAAGATGCCGATATCGATGCCGGCCTGGATCGTTTCGAACGCGCTGCGGCGAAGTTGACGCAAGCCTGATAGACCTTCGGCGCCTGAGCGTTCAGGCGTCGATCCCAATTTTTATGCCGGACCGAATCAAACTGTGGGAGCCAGCCTGCTGGCGATGAGGGCCTGACAGCCAACATCATTGTTGCCTGACAGGACGCTATCGCCAGCAGGCTGGCTCCCACAGTTGACTCTGAGTTGTTTCAGGGATGGCCCGGGATTTTTTCTTTTGTAAGTTCTGAGATTAAGGAGTGACACCATGCTGGTGATGCGCCCCGCGCAAATGGCTGATCTGGGCGAGGTACAGCGTCTGGCTGCGGACAGCCCGATTGGTGTCACTTCCTTGCCGGATGACGTTGAACGCCTGAGCGAGAAGATTGCTGCGAGCGAAGCGTCGTTTGCCGCCGAAGTGAGCTTCAACGGCGAGGAAACCTATTTCTTCGTCCTCGAAGACACCGCCACCGGCAAGCTGGTCGGCTGTTCGGCCATCGTGGCCTCGGCCGGTTATTCGGAACCCTTCTACAGCTTTCGCAATGAAACCTTCGTGCACGCTTCCCGCGAGCTGAAGATTCATAACAAGATTCACGTGTTGTCCCAGTGCCACGACCTGACCGGCAACAGCTTGCTCACCAGCTTCTACGTGCAGCGTGAGTTGGTGGGTTCGCCCTGGGCCGAGCTTAACTCCCGTGGTCGCCTGTTGTTCGTGGCCAGCCATCCGGAGCGTTTTGCCGATTCCGTGGTAACCGAGATCGTCGGCTATAGCGACGAGAACGGCGACTCGCCATTCTGGGATGCCATCGGGCGTAACTTCTTCGACCTCAACTATGCCGAAGCCGAGCGCCTGTGCGGGCTGAAAAGCCGCACCTTCCTCGCTGAACTGATGCCGCATTACCCGATCTACGTGCCGTTGCTGCCGGACACCGCCCAGGAGGCGATGGGCCAGGTGCACCCGCGGGCGCAGATCACGTTCGACATCCTGATGCGCGAAGGCTTCGAGACCGATCATTACATCGATATTTTCGACGGCGGCCCAACCCTGCATGCGCGCGTCTCGGGGATCCGCTCCATCGCCCAGAGCCGTGTGGTACCGGTGAAAATCGGCGAGCCGGCCAAAGGTGTCGGGCGCCAGTACCTGGTGGCCAATGCCCAGTTGCAGGATTACCGCGCCGTATTGCTTGAGCTCGATTATGCGCCGGGCAAACCCGTGACCCTGGACCTGGAAACAGCCGAGGCCCTGGGTGTCGGTGAAGGTGCCAGCGTGCGCCTGGTAGCGGTTTAACCCCGCTGCCGCGCCTGGAAAGAATTGCCTAGATAGCAGCGAAGTTTCGCGGGTGGCGCAAGCGGCCCGACTGAGGAGATAGCATGATCGTTCGTCCCGTAAGCAGCAGCGATTTACCCGCTCTGATCGAGCTGGCCCGCAGCACTGGCACCGGCCTGACCACCTTGCCGGCCAACGAAGAGCGGCTGGCCCACCGGGTCGGCTGGGCCGAGAAGACCTTTCGCGGAGAAGCCGGGCGGGGCGATGCGGACTACCTGTTCGTGCTCGAAGATGACAGCGGTCGCGTGGTGGGCATTTCCGCCATCGCCGGCGCGGTCGGCCTGCGTGAGCCCTGGTACAACTTCCGGGTTGGCCTGACGGTCAGCGCTTCGCAAGAGCTGAACATCTATCGCGAGATTCCGACGCTGTTCCTGGCCAACGACCTGACCGGCAACTCCGAGCTGTGCTCGCTGTTCCTGCATGCCGATTACCGCAACGGCCTCAACGGACGCATGCTGGCCAAGGCGCGGATGCTGTTCATCGCCGAATTCCCGCAGCTGTTTGGCAACAAGATCATTGCCGAGATGCGCGGCATGTCCGACGAAGCCGGGCGCTCGCCGTTCTGGGAAAGCCTGGGGCGGCATTTCTTCAAGATGGAATTCAGCCAGGCGGACTACCTGACCGGCGTTGGCAACAAGGCCTTCATCGCCGAACTGATGCCCAAATTTCCGTTGTACACCTGCTTCCTGTCGCCGGACGCGCGCAACATCATCGGCCAGGTTCATCCGGACACCGAGCCGGCACTGGCCATGCTCAAGAGCGAAGGTTTCAGCTACCAGGGCTACGTCGACATCTTCGACGCAGGCCCGGCAGTGGAGTGCGAAACCACGAAGATCCGCGCGGTGCGCGACAGCCAGCCGCTGGTGCTGGCCATCGGCACCCCGGGTGACGACGCCACGCCTTTCCTGATTCACAACCGCAAGCGCGAGGACTGCCGGATCACTGCCGCTCCCGCACGCTTCGCCGCCGGCACCCTGGTGGTCGACCCGCTGACCGCCAAACGCCTTCAACTCAACGCCGGCGACCAGGTGCGCGCCGTTCCGTTGTCCGCTGCACGGGAGTCGAAATAATGAATTCGCTATACATTGCAGGTGAGTGGCTGTCTGGCCAGGGCGAAGCGTTCCAGTCGCTGAACCCGGTGACCCAGCAAGTGCTTTGGTCCGGTGAAGGCGCGAGCGCTGCCCAAGTGGAATCCGCCGTCCAAGCCGCGCGCCAGGCGTTCCCGGGCTGGGCTCGGCGCACCCTGGACGAGCGCATCAGTGTGCTGGAGGCCTTCGCCGCCGCGTTGAAAAATCACGCTGACGAGCTGGCACGGACCATCGGCGAAGAAACCGGCAAACCGCTGTGGGAATCGGCGACCGAAGTGACCAGCATGGTCAACAAGATTGCCATCTCGATTCAGAGCTATCGTGAGCGTACCGGTGAGAAGAGCAGCCCTCTGGGCGACGCAACTGCCGTGCTGCGCCACAAGCCACACGGCGTGGTCGCGGTGTTCGGGCCTTACAACTTCCCCGGTCACCTGCCCAACGGCCACATCGTCCCAGCCTTGCTCGCGGGTAACAGCGTGCTGTTCAAGCCGAGCGAGCTGACGCCGAAAGTCGCCGAACTGACGGTCAAATGCTGGATCGAAGCCGGCCTGCCGGCTGGCGTGTTGAACCTGCTGCAGGGCGCTCGCGAAACCGGGATTGCCCTGGCGGCGAACCCTGGCATCGACGGCCTGTTCTTCACCGGTTCGAGCCGCACCGGTAATCACCTGCATCAGCAATTTGCCGGTCGGCCTGACAAGATCCTGGCGCTGGAGATGGGCGGTAACAATCCACTGGTGGTTGACCAGGTGGCTGACCTGGATGCGGCGGTCTACACCATCATCCAGTCGGCATTCATTTCTGCCGGTCAGCGTTGCACCTGCGCGCGCCGACTGCTGGTGCCCCAGGGCGCCTGGGGCGACTCGTTGCTGGCACGCTTGGTGGCGGTGACTTCGACCATCGAAGTGGGCGCTTTTGATCAGCAACCGGCGCCGTTCATGGGCTCGGTGATTTCCCTGGCTGCGGCCAAGTCCCTGATGGATGCCCAGGCGCATCTGCTGGCAAATGGCGCCATGGCGCTGCTGGAAATGACCCAGCCACAGGCTCAGGCTGCCTTGCTGACCCCAGGCATTTTGGATGTAACGGCCGTGGCCGAGCGTCCTGACGAAGAACTGTTCGGCCCGTTGCTGCAAGTGATTCGCTACGCTGATTTCGAAGCGGCGATCGCCGAGGCCAACGACACCGAATACGGCCTTGCCGCCGGCTTGCTCTCGGACTCCGAAGCGCGTTACCAGCAGTTCTGGCTGGAAAGCCGGGCCGGTATCGTCAACTGGAACAAGCAGCTGACCGGTGCGGCCAGCAGTGCGCCGTTCGGCGGGGTGGGTGCCTCGGGTAACCATCGTGCCAGCGCCTATTACGCGGCAGATTACTGCGCGTACCCGGTGGCATCGCTGGAAACGCCGAGCCTGACCTTGCCTGCCGCCCTCACGCCTGGCGTGAAAATGGCGTGATGCCAATCGCCAGCAGGCTGGCTCCCACAGGTTCGGTGGTGTTTACACACTGTGTGTACGACGTAATCCCTGTGGGAGCCAGCCTGCTGGCGATGGCCACGCCTCGGTCTCAAATCCGGTTACTGAAGCCTAACAACAGAATTCTCGTGGAGCCTCGCTGATGAAATCCTATGAAGTCAATTTTGACGGTCTAGTGGGGCCGACCCATAACTACGGCGGCCTGTCCTACGGCAACGTCGCGTCCCAGAGCAACAGCCAGCAGTGTTCGAACCCGAAGGAAGCTGCGCTGCAAGGCCTGGCGAAAATGAAAGCGCTGATGGAAATGGGCTTTCAGCAAGGTGTCCTCGCCCCTCAGGAACGGCCAGACGTAGCAGCCCTGCGGCGCCTGGGCTTCGGCGGCACCGATGCGCAAGTGATTGAGCGCGCCGCCAAGGACGCGATGCCCTTGCTGGTCGCCAGTTGCTCGGCCTCGAGCATGTGGGTGGCCAACGCCGCCACCGTCAGCCCGAGCGCCGACACCGCCGACGGTCGAGTGCACTTCACCGCCGCCAACCTCAACTGCAAATATCACCGCAGCATCGAACACCCGACCACCAGTCGCGTACTGGGGGCGATGTTCGCTGATCAGCAGCACTTCGCTCACCACGCCGCATTGCCGGCCGTGGCGCAGTTCGGCGATGAAGGTGCGGCCAACCACACGCGTTTCTGCCGTGAATACGGCGAAGCCGGCGTCGAGTTTTTCGTGTTCGGCCGCAGTGCCTTCGACACCCGTTACCCGGCTCCGCAGAAGTACCCGGCACGCCAGACCCTCGAGGCTTCCCAGGCGGTCGCCCGCTTGCACGGTCTGAGTGACGACGCGGTGGTCTACGGTCAGCAGAACCCTTCGGTGATCGATCAGGGCGTGTTCCATAACGACGTGATCGCGGTCGGTAACGGCGAGGTGCTGTTCTATCACGAGGACGCGTTCCTCGACACCGAACAGATGCTCGCCGAGCTGCACGGAAAGCTCGCCAAGGCAGGCGGGAATTTTCAGGCGATCTGTGTACCGCGTTCTGCGGTCACCGTGGAAGACGCCGTTCGGTCCTACCTGTTCAACAGCCAGTTGCTGACCCGTCCCGACGGCTCGATGTTGTTGATCGTGCCGGAAGAATGCCGTGGCAATGAGCGGGTATGGCAATACCTGCAGGGCCTGACCAGTTCGGGCGGGCTGATCCGTGAAGTCAAAGTCTTCGATTTGAAACAAAGCATGCAAAACGGCGGTGGCCCTGCTTGCCTGAGGTTGCGCGTCGCGCTGAATGAAACGGAACTGGCGGCGGTCAATCCAGGCGTTATCATGACGGCACCGTTGTACGGCTCGCTGACCGAATGGGTCGACAAGCACTACCGCGACCGCATGGCCGAGAGCGATCTTGCGGACCCGCAATTGCTGCTTGAATGCCGGACGGCACTGGATGAACTGACGCAAATCCTTAAACTGGGCGCGGTTTATCCATTCCAGATCAATTGAAAGTCGGCGCTGCATGCGCCGCTTCATCTCCTTTAGAGAGCGTAAAAAAACATGAGCGATACCCTGCAGCTGATCCTTGAAGACACCGACGGCACGCAACTGGAAACGTCCTGCACCCGCGTCGCGGTCATGTGGCAAGGCAAAGAGCTGTGGATCCAGCAGGATGGTCGTGGCCAGTTGCTGATCGGTGTGGACGTCGAAGAAGGTGACGCCGAATACGCCAACCTGCTGCTGCGCCCATTGGCGACTAATCTGGTAAGTCTGCAACTGGAAATGGAACCGGCTGACCTCGGCGACGACGAGGAACACGTGCACGGCCCGGATTGCAATCACGACCATTAAGGAAGTCGCTCTATGCTCGCCCTCGGCAAACTGCTTGAACTGACCCTCGCCGGCCGCGAACCGGCGGAGAAGACTCAACTGACTGTCGAAGGCGTGCGGATGCGCTGGTTGAGCGAGGGGGCGCTGGAAGTCCGGCCCCCCGAAGCTCGCGACAACGGCCTGGACCTGCTGCTGTCAGCCGGTATCCATGGCAACGAAACAGCGCCGATCGAGCTGCTCGATCGCCTGTTGCATGACATCGCCCGCGGCGACTTGAAGCCGCGCGCCCGTATTCTGTTCCTGTTCGGCAACCCGGAAGCGATTCGCAAGGGCGAGCGCTTTATCGAGCAGGACGTCAATCGGCTGTTCAACGGCCGTCACGAACAAAGCAGCGGTTGCGAAGCCCTGCGCGCCTGTGAGCTGGAGCGTTTGGCCGCGAGCTTTTTCAGCCTGCCCGACCGCGAGCGCCTGCACTACGACCTGCACACCGCCATTCGCGGCTCGAAGATCGAACAGTTCGCCCTGTACCCCTGGAAGGAAGGTCGCCAGCATTCGCGCAAGGAGCTGGCGCGTTTGCGCGCGGCGGGAATGGAGGCGGTGTTGCTGCAGAACAAGCCGTCGATCGTGTTCAGCTCGTTCACCTACGACAAGCTGGGCGCCGAGTCTTTCACCCTGGAGTTGGGCAAGGCGCGACCGTTCGGGCACAACGACGGGGTCAATGTCGATCGCCTGGAGACACGTCTCAAGCAAATTATCGAAGGCAAGGAGCCCGAGCTGGCCGATGACTCTTTGGACGGCCTGCAGCTGTTCAGCGTGGCACGGGAAATCATCAAGCACAGCGACAGCTTCCGCTTGAACCTGCCCGCGGACGTCGAGAATTTCTCGGAATTGGAAGTGGGTTACTTGCTGGCCGAAGACATCGCCCAGACCCGCTGGATCATCGAGGAGGAGGGTGCCCGGATCATCTTCCCCAACCCCAAGGTCAAGAACGGCCTGCGCGCCGGTATCCTGATCGTGCCGACGACCGACGAAAACCTGGCCTGACACGGTCCCTGTAGGAGCTGCCGAAGGCTGCGATCTTTTGATCTTGCTCTTTTCAGATCAAAAGATCGCAGCCTCGTTGCACTCGTCAGCTCCTACGGGGTTCGGTGTTTAGACGGCCAACGCCCGCGGCTCAGCGCGACGCAGCGCGCGGATCTTATGCAGTGTGTCGGCACAAGTCTTCGCCGCTTCCTGGCCCTTGTGCACAAAGTGCTCAAAGAAAAACTTGTGGTGCTCCTCGCCCGCGTGGAAGTGGTGCGGGGTCAGCGACACCGAGAACACGGGTACTTCGGTTTCCAGTTGAACCTGCATCAGACCACTGACCACCGATTGGGCGACGAACTCGTGACGGTAGATACCGCCGTCCACCACCAGGGCTGCGGCGACGATGCCGGCATAACGGCCGGTCTTGGCCAGCAACTTGGCGTGCAGGGGCATTTCAAACGCGCCGCCCACTTCGAAGAAGTCGATGTCTGATTCCTGGTAACCCTGGGCAATCATTTCGGCCAGGAAACCTTTACGGCTCTGGTCGACGATATCTTTGTGCCAGCAGGCCTGGATGAACGCGACGCGCTCGCCCTGATGGTTTTTGCTTTTGCTGTCGATTGCGGTGGGTTGCATGTTCTGACTCCTGTTTGTGTGAAAAACAGGGCATATGAATCGAATGGGATTTAAGGGTGCGCACGCTCGCACGAATGCCCGCGGACGGCCCTTTGGCGCCAATCCCGTTCTCTCTTCATCCGGACTATGACCGTCGGCCCCGGGATCACACCGGGTCTGCTGACCTTGCCGCCAGTACCGCCGAAGCCGGGACTGCCACCAAGCGCTCGCGGGCTATGCGCGTTGCGCGCAATTACCGCCGGTGGGGAGTTGCACCCCGCCCTGAGAACGTTTGCCGCCATAAAAGTTGGCGGCGCAGCGTTTTTAACACAATTTTTTGCGTGGCGCATAGCCAAAGTCGACGCGTAACCCTGTGGGAGCGGGCTTGCCCGCGATAGCGGTGTGTCAGCCTTCGACCCTATCGACTGACAGTCGGCTATCGCGGGCAAGCCCGCTCCCACAGGGTTTGTGTTTTTTCCCACACTAGGGTTGATTATTCGTCCACATGACCGCAGTAATCCCTGTCTGAAAGGGATTTCCCCTGCTTACCGAGGCCGGATTCATGAGCGTTATCGATCTTCGCAGCGACACCGTCACCCAACCGACCGCCGCCATGCTCGAGGCGATGACACGCGCCGCGACGGGTGACGACGTGTACGGCGAAGATCCGACGGTCAATCAACTGGAAGCCGAGCTGGCCAGGCGCCTGGGTTTTGCCGCCGCGCTGTTCGTCCCCACCGGCACCATGAGCAATCTGCTGGGGCTGTTGGCGCATTGTGAGCGCGGCGACGAATACATCGTTGGCCAGCAGGCCCACACCTACAAATACGAAGGGGGCGGGGCGGCCGTGCTGGGATCGATCCAGCCACAACCGCTGGAAGTCCAAGCCGATGGCTCGCTGGACCTGGCCGATGTCGCCGCAGCGATCAAACCGGACGACTTCCATTTCGCCCGCACCCGCTTGCTGGCCCTGGAAAACACCATGCAGGGCAAAGTCCTGCCCCTGGAATACCTGGCGCGGGCCCGGGCTTTTACCCGTGAACACGGCCTTGCCCTGCACCTGGATGGCGCGCGGCTGTACAACGCTGCGGTCAAGCTGGGGGTGGACGCCCAGGAGATCACCCGGCATTTTGATTCGGTTTCGGTATGCCTGTCCAAAGGCCTGGGCGCGCCGGTCGGTTCGGTGCTGTGTGGCTCGGTCGAGCTGATCGGCAAGGCGCGGCGACTGCGCAAGATGGTCGGCGGTGGCATGCGCCAGGCCGGGCTGCTGGCGGCGGCGGGGCTGTATGCTCTGGACAACAACGTTCAGCGCCTGGCCGACGACCATGCCAACGCACAGTGGCTGGCCGACGGGCTGGTCAAGGCGGGTTATGCCGTCGAGCCCGTACAGACCAACATGGTGTATGTGCAGATGGGCGACCGTGCCGAGGCCTTCAAGGCCTTTGCCGCTGAGCGCGGTATCCGCCTCAGCGCTGCCGGGCGGCTTAGAATGGTCACGCACATGGACGTCGACCGCGCCGGGATCGAACAGGTGATCGCGGCATTCGTCGAGTTTTCACGCAACTGACAGCGTTAGCCGTCCAATTGACCGTTTCTATCGTATAAACACGCTGTACCCCGCGCGCAGGGCCGATATAATGCGGCCCTTTGCCGTCGCTTCGTCTGTTGACGTTTCGAACAGGCCTTTGGCCGCAGCCTCCGTGGAAGAACCTAATGAAAAGCGCAGAAATCCGTGAAGCCTTCCTTCGCTTCTTCGAAGAGCAAGGCCACACCCGTGTAGCCTCCAGCTCTTTGATTCCGGGCAACGACCCAACCCTGCTGTTCACTAACGCGGGGATGAACCAGTTCAAGGACTGCTTCCTGGGCCAGGAAAAACGTGCGTACACCCGTGCGACCAGCAGCCAGAAGTGCGTGCGCGCCGGTGGCAAGAACAGTGACCTGGAAAACGTCGGTTATACCGCCCGTCACCACACGTTCTTCGAAATGCTCGGTAACTTCAGCTTCGGTGACTATTTCAAGCACGACGCGATCACCTTTGCCTGGACCTTCCTGACCGGCGTGCTGAAGCTGCCAAAGGAAAAGCTTTGGGTCACTGTCTACGCCTCCGATGACGAAGCGTATGACATCTGGACCAAAGAAATCGGCGTGCCGGTCGAGCGCATGATCCGTATCGGCGACAACAAAGGCGCGCCGTACGCGTCAGACAACTTCTGGACCATGGGCGATACCGGCCCGTGCGGCCCTTGCACCGAGATTTTCTACGATCACGGCGACCACATCTGGGGCGGCCCACCGGGCTCTCCTGAAGAAGACGGCGACCGTTACATCGAGATCTGGAACAACGTGTTCATGCAGTTCAACCGCACCGCCGATGGCGTGTTGCATCCGTTGCCAGCACCGTCGGTGGATACCGGCATGGGCCTGGAGCGGATCAGTGCGGTGATGCAGCACGTCAATTCCAACTATGACATCGACCTGTTCAAGAACCTGCTCAAGGCATCGGCTGAGGCCATCGGCTGCGAGAATGGCGATCAGTCGTCGCTCAAGGTTGTTTCCGACCACATTCGGTCGTGCGGTTTCCTGATCGCCGATGGCGTGCTGCCGTCCAACGAAGGTCGTGGCTATGTGCTGCGTCGCATCATTCGTCGTGCCTGCCGCCACGGTAACAAGCTGGGCGCGACCGGCAGCTTCTTCTACAAGATCGTCGCGGCGCTGGTCGCCGAGATGGGCGAAGCGTTCCCGGAACTGAAGAAGCAGCAGGACAACATCGAGCGCGTGCTCAAGGCCGAAGAAGAGCAGTTCTCCAAGACCCTGGAGCACGGCCTGAAGATTCTCGAGCAGGATCTGCTGGAACTCAAAGGCACCGTGGTGCCGGGCGATGTGGTGTTCAAGCTGTACGACACCTACGGTTTCCCGATGGACCTGACCGCGGATATCGCTCGCGAACGCAACCTGACCGTTGACGAAGCCGGCTTCGAGCGCGAAATGGAAGCCCAGCGCGTCCGTGCACGTTCCGCCAGTTCGTTCGGTCTGGACTACAACACCCTGGTCAAGGTTGACGTAGCCACCGAGTTCACCGGCTACAAGGCCACCAGCGGTTCGGCAAAAATTGTCGCCATCTATAAAGACGGCCAGTCGGTCGACGTATTGAGTGAAGGTCAGGAGGCGGTCGTCGTCCTCAACCAGACGCCTTTTTACGCTGAATCTGGCGGCCAGATCGGCGACTGCGGTTTCCTCCAGGCGGGCGAGGCACGTTTCGACGTGCGCGACACCACCAAGACTGGCGGTGCGTTCCTGCATCACGGTGTCCTGGCATCGGGCAGCCTGACCATTGGCGCGCCGGTAGAGACTCACGTCGATGCCGAAGTCCGTCACGCCACGGCGCTGAACCATTCGGCCACGCACTTGCTGCACGCCGCCCTGCGCCAGGTGCTGGGCGAGCACGTCCAGCAGAAGGGTTCGCTGGTCGACAGTCAGCGCCTGCGCTTTGACTTCAGCCACTTCGAAGCCATCAAGCCTGAGCAGTTGAAAGCGCTGGAAGACATCGTCAACGCCGAGATCCGCAAGAACTCCGCAGTTGAAACCGAAGAAACCGATATCGAAACCGCCAAGCAGAAAGGCGCCATGGCGCTGTTCGGCGAGAAGTACGGCGATAACGTGCGCGTGCTGAGCATGGGCGGGGCTTTCTCCGTCGAGCTGTGTGGCGGCATCCATGCCAACCGCACCGGCGACATCGGCCTGCTGAAAATCATCAGCGAAGGCGGTGTGGCTTCCGGTGTGCGACGCATCGAAGCGGTCACGGGCGCTGCCGCACTGGCGTACCTGAACGCTGCTGAAGAACAACTCAAGGAAGCGGCCAACCTGGTCAAGGGCAGCCGCGATAACCTGATCGACAAGCTGTCGGCTGTGCTGGAGCGCAACCGTCTGCTGGAAAAGCAACTCGAGCAGTTGCAGGCCAAGGCAGCCAGCGCGGCGGGCGACGATCTGTCGGCCTCCGCCCTGGACGTCAAGGGTGTGAAAGTGCTGGCCGTGCGTCTGGACGGCCAGGATGGCAAGGCGCTGCTGGCGCTGGTCGATCAACTGAAAAACAAACTCGGCCGCGCAGTGATCCTGCTCGGCAGTGTCCATGAGGAAAAGGTCGTTCTGGTTGCAGGCGTAACCAAAGACCTGACTGGCCAACTCAAAGCCGGTGATTTGATGAAGCAAGCCGCTGCAGCAGTGGGCGGGAAGGGCGGTGGTCGTCCAGACATGGCGCAAGGCGGTGGTACTGACGCTGGCGCACTGGATGCGGCCCTGGCCCTGACTGTTCCATTTGTAGAGCAGGGTTTATAAGGCAGGGTGTCCGGCCCGTTGTCTAGTGGCGGGCCGGCGCGCTGTTTGAGTGATTATTTGGGCGCCCTTCATGGGCAGAGGCGGCTTTGAAATGGCTTTGATCGTACAGAAATTTGGAGGCACCTCGGTCGGCACTGTCGAGAGAATCGAGCAGGTCGCCGACAAGGTTAAGAAATTCCGCGATGCCGGCGATGACCTGGTGGTTGTGCTGTCTGCAATGAGCGGCGAGACCAACCGTCTGATCGATCTGGCCAAGCAAATCAGTGGCGACGGCCAACCGGTTCCCCGTGAGCTGGATGTGATCGTTTCCACTGGCGAGCAGGTGACGATTGCACTGTTGGCCATGGCGCTGATCAAGCGTGGCGTGCCAGCGGTGTCCTACACCGGCAACCAGGTGCGGATCCTGACGGACAGCGCGCACAACAAAGCGCGTATCTTGCAGATAGATGACCAGAAGATTCGCGGTGACCTGAAGGCCGGTCGCGTAGTCGTTGTCGCCGGTTTCCAGGGCGTCGACGAGCACGGCAACATCACCACCCTGGGTCGTGGCGGCTCCGACACCACCGGCGTGGCCCTGGCGGCAGCCCTGAAGGCTGACGAATGCCAGATCTACACCGACGTCGATGGCGTCTACACCACCGACCCGCGTGTGGTGTCCGTGGCTCAGCGCCTGGACAAGATTACCTTTGAAGAGATGCTGGAAATGGCCAGCCTCGGTTCCAAGGTGTTGCAGATCCGTGCGGTGGAATTCGCCGGCAAGTACAACGTTCCGCTGCGCGTACTGCACAGCTTCAAGGAGGGTCCGGGCACCCTCATTACTATTGATGAAGAGGAAACCATGGAACAGCCGATCATTTCCGGCATCGCTTTCAATCGCGATGAAGCCAAGCTGACCATCCGTGGCGTGCCAGACACCCCGGGTGTTGCGTTCAAGATCCTGGGCCCGATCAGTGCCGCGAACATCGAAGTCGACATGATCGTGCAGAACGTTGCGCACGATAACACCACCGACTTCACCTTCACCGTACACCGCAATGACTTCCAGGCCGCACAAACCGTGCTGGAGAACACCGCTCGCGAGATCGGTGCCCGTGAAGTGGTGGGCGACATCAAGATCGCCAAGGTCTCGATCGTCGGCGTCGGCATGCGCTCCCACGCAGGCGTAGCCAGCCGCATGTTCGAATCCCTGGCCAAGGAAAGCATCAACATCCAGATGATCTCGACTTCGGAAATCAAAGTTTCCGTAGTGATCGAAGAGAAGTACCTGGAACTGGCTGTGCGCGCTCTGCACACGGCTTTCGAACTGGACGCACCGGCTCGTCAAGGCGAGTGATGCGTTTGCCAACAGGCGCGGTCTGACCGCGCCTGCTGTTTTTTGAAAGGCGCGACTCAAGGCTGTTCTTTTGCTCGCGCTGGTCAATACTCAGGCATGTAGGGCTGCGACCTTTTCAGGTGGTAGGTCGAGTGCCTTTTTTTTGCAGACTGTTGTCCCTGAAATGAAATGCGTGAGGAGAAAGGTATGCTGATTCTGACTCGTCGGTGCGCAGAAAGCCTGATTATCGGTGATGGCGAAATCACCGTGACCGTGCTCGGCGTCAAAGGAAATCAAGTGCGTATCGGTGTCAACGCCCCGAAAGAGGTAGCGGTCCACCGTGAGGAAATTTACCTGCGTATAAAGAAAGAGAAGGACGAAGAACCAAGCCATTAATTTTTATCGCTTTTTATGTTTGCAAACGGGGAAGAAGCTGGTTAATATACGCCCCGTGTTGCGGAGAGCTGGCCGAGTGGCCGAAGGCGCTCCCCTGCTAAGGGAGTACACCTCAAAAGGGTGTCGGGGGTTCGAATCCCCCGTTCTCCGCCATTATTTGCGTAGTACGTTGTAATCTGGCTTTTTCGGTAAGTTGTTGAAATTACTAGAAAAAGTGTTTGACATAGAGATTAGACGGCCTATAATGCGCGGCAACAAATGCACTCGTAGCTCAGCTGGATAGAGTACTCGGCTACGAACCGAGCGGTCACAGGTTCGAATCCTGTCGAGTGCACCATTTAAGAGTTGTTTGCAGCAATGCGAATAACTTGGCTCCAACCAGTTGTGATCTGGTATAAAAACACAAATGCACTCGTAGCTCAGCTGGATAGAGTACTCGGCTACGAACCGAGCGGTCACAGGTTCGAATCCTGTCGAGT
>NZ_JBEOPS010000025.1:0-101453 GCF_040310305.1 Pseudomonas sp. HY13-MNA-CIBAN-0226 | reverse complement strand
GATCAATGTGGGAGCCAGCCTGCTGGCGACTAGGGTCTGAAAGTCAGTAAGGCTGGCTCTTGCAGGGTTTGTGATCGATTCGGATCAATGTGGGAGCCAGCCTGCTGGCGACTAGGGTCTGAAAGTCAGTAAGGCTGGCTCTTGCAGGGTTTGTGATCGTTTCAGATCAATGTGGGAGCCAGCCTGCTGGCGATTAGGGTCTGAAAGTCAGTAAACCGTCGTAATTTGGCGCCTGATTCTGCATTTTCAGTAGCTCTGAGCCTCTCTCGTCCTCTTCAAGCCCGCCACCAGTCAACTAACTACACTCCATGCGCATCAAGGGGATAGGTGCGTGGCGGCTCTTGTGATAACATTCGGCGGTTTCCAAGGTAGCCCGATGCGGCTGTCTTTACTGCGCAGATCCATGCATAACTCGTGATTTGTCGTAAGTCGGTGCATGGCACTCAGCCTGCAGCGGCGAGCTTCGTTCGTCCCATATGGATGTGACGAGGTTTCACCAGAAAAAGGAATCAGGCTTCTCATGGGCGAACTGGCCAAAGAAATCCTCCCGGTCAATATCGAAGACGAGCTGAAGCAGTCCTACCTCGACTACGCAATGAGCGTAATTGTCGGGCGGGCACTGCCGGATGCGCGCGATGGCTTGAAGCCCGTGCACCGGCGTGTGCTGTTCGCGATGAGCGAGCTGGGCAACGACTTCAACAAGCCGTACAAGAAATCTGCCCGTGTTGTCGGTGACGTGATCGGTAAGTATCACCCGCACGGTGATACCGCGGTGTACGACACCATCGTTCGGATGGCGCAGCCATTCTCGCTGCGCTACCTGCTGGTAGACGGCCAGGGCAACTTCGGTTCGGTGGACGGCGATAACGCCGCAGCCATGCGATACACCGAAGTGCGCATGACCAAGCTGGCGCACGAGCTGCTGGCTGACCTGCACAAAGAAACCGTGGACTGGGTGCCGAACTACGACGGCACCGAAATGATCCCGGCGGTCATGCCGACCCGTATTCCCAACCTGCTGGTCAACGGCTCCAGCGGTATCGCCGTGGGCATGGCGACCAACATCCCGCCGCACAACCTCGGTGAAGTCATCGACGGTTGCCTGGCCCTCATCGACAACCCTGAGTTGACCATCGATGAGCTGATGCAATACATCCCGGGTCCGGACTTCCCGACCGCCGCGATCATCAACGGTCGCGCCGGCATCATCGAAGCCTACCGTACCGGTCGCGGGCGCATCTACATGCGTGCCCGCTCGACGATCGAAGACATCGACAAGGTCGGTGGTCGCCAGCAGATCGTCATCACCGAACTGCCCTACCAGCTGAACAAGGCCCGCCTGATCGAGAAGATCGCCGAGCTGGTCAAAGAGAAGAAGCTCGAAGGCATCACCGAACTGCGCGACGAGTCCGACAAGGACGGTATGCGCGTCGTGATCGAGTTGCGTCGCGGCGAAGTGCCTGAGGTGATCCTCAACAACCTCTACGCCCAGACCCAGCTGCAAGCAGTGTTCGGTATCAACATCGTCGCGCTGATCGACGGCCGTCCGCGGATCCTGAACCTCAAGGACCTGCTGGAAGCCTTCGTTCGTCACCGTCGCGAAGTCGTTACCCGTCGTACCGTGTTCGAGCTGCGTAAAGCCCGCGAACGCGGTCACATCCTGGAAGGTCAAGCGGTTGCCCTGTCGAACATCGACCCGGTCATCGCCCTGATCAAGGCTTCGCCAACACCATCGGAAGCCAAGGAAGCCCTGATCAAGACTGCGTGGGAATCTTCCGCCGTGGTTGCGATGGTCGAACGC
Source organism: Pseudomonas sp. HY13-MNA-CIBAN-0226 (assembly GCF_040310305.1). NCBI lineage: Bacteria > Pseudomonadati > Pseudomonadota > Gammaproteobacteria > Pseudomonadales > Pseudomonadaceae > Pseudomonas > Pseudomonas sp. HY13-MNA-CIBAN-0226. Next base: position 99,652 of record NZ_JBEOPS010000025.1, on the reverse strand, counting down.
GCCGGTGCTGATTCTTGCCGTCCAGAGACCCTGGACCCGCAATACGGTCTGCGCGAAGGCAAGTACTTCCTGTCGCCAGAGCAGGCGCAAGCCATCCTGGAACTGCGCCTGCACCGCCTGACCGGTCTGGAGCACGAGAAGCTGCTGGCTGAATACCAGGAGATTCTCAACCAGATCGGCGAGCTGATCCGCATCCTCAACAGCGCCACGCGCCTGATGGAAGTGATCCGCGAAGAGCTGGAAGTGATCCGCGCCGAATACGGCGACGTGCGTCGCACCGAAATCCTCGATGCCCGTCTCGACCTGACCCTGGGTGACATGATCCCGGAAGAAGAGCGCGTCGTGACCATCTCCCACGGTGGCTATGCCAAGACCCAGCCATTGGCTGCGTACCAGGCCCAGCGTCGTGGCGGTAAAGGCAAGTCGGCCACCGGCGTCAAGGATGAGGACTACATCGCTCACCTGCTGGTAGCCAACAGCCACACCACGCTGCTGCTGTTCTCCAGCAAAGGCAAGGTGTACTGGCTCAAAACCTACGAAATCCCGGAAGCGTCCCGCGCTGCCCGTGGTCGTCCGCTGGTCAACCTGCTGCCGCTGGACAGTGATGAATACATCACCACCATGCTGCCGGTCGAGGAATACACCGAAGGTCACTTCATCTTCATGGCGACTGCCAAAGGCACCGTGAAGAAGACCCCGCTGGAATCCTTCAGCCGCCAACGCAGCGTTGGCCTGATCGCGCTGGAGCTGGACGAAGGCGACGTATTGATCAGCGCCGCGATCACCGACGGCGAGCGTGAAGTCATGCTGTTCTCCGACGGCGGCAAGGTCACTCGCTTCAAGGAATCCGACGTACGTGCCATGGGCCGTACCGCCCGCGGCGTGCGCGGCATGCGCCTGCCAGAAGGGCAGAAGCTGATTTCGATGCTGATCCCTGAAGAAGGCAGCCAGATCCTCACCGCTTCGGCGCGTGGTTACGGCAAGCGCACGGCGATCTCCGAGTTCCCTGAGTACAAGCGTGGTGGTCAGGGCGTCATCGCCATGGTCAGCAACGATCGTAACGGCCGCCTGGTTGGCGCGGTTCAGGTGCTCGATGGCGAGGAGATCATGCTGATTTCCGACCAGGGCACCCTGGTTCGTACCCGAGTCGACGAAGTCTCCAGCCTGGGTCGTAACACCCAGGGCGTGACCCTGATCAAGCTGGCCAGCGACGAAACGCTGGTAGGCCTGGAGCGGGTCCAGGAGCCTTCGGAAGTCGAGGGCGAAGAACTGGAAGAAGGTGAAGAAGGTGCAGTGTTCGACGGTGAAGTCGTGATCGACGACGCTGGTGAAGACCAGCAACTCGACGCCGCAGCCGACGAAGAACCGCAGGAATAAGCGGACACACAGGGGGGCGGATGAAAATTCGCCCCCTTGTTGTTTCGCCTGTTTGAATATGGAATGTAGAACCCGTAGGAGCTGCCGAGTGAAACGAGGCTGCGATCTTTTGATCTTGCCTTGTCCGTACTATCAAAAGATCGCAGCCTCGTTTCACTCGGCAGCTCCTACAGATATCAACATGTCCAGATATCCAGAGTTTCCAGAGTCTTCAGTTTTCAGATTTATTGCGTGACTACCACCAAATCAGAGCGAGATTGGATGTGAGCAAGAGAGCCTATAACTTCTGTGCCGGTCCTGCGGCGCTTCCTGAAGCTGTCCTGAAGCGCGCTCAGGGTGAACTCCTTGATTGGCATGGCAAGGGCCTGTCGGTCATGGAAATGAGCCATCGCAGCGATGAGTTCGTGTCCATCGCCACCAAGGCCGAGCAGGATCTGCGTGATCTGCTCAATATCCCCTCCAACTACAAAGTGCTGTTCCTGCAGGGGGGCGCCAGCCAGCAATTCGCCCAGATTCCGCTGAACCTGCTGCCGGAAAGCGGCTCTGCCGACTACATCGACACCGGTATCTGGTCGCAAAAAGCCATCGAAGAAGCTTCGCGCTACGGTCACGTCAACGTTGCCGGCACTGCCAAGCCCTACGACTACTTCGCCATTCCTGGCCAGAACGAGTGGCAGCTGTCCAAAGACGCCGCCTACGTCCACTACGCCCCGAACGAAACCATCGGCGGCCTGGAATTCCAGTGGGTCCCGGAAACCGGTGACGTCCCGCTGGTTGCCGACATGTCCTCGGACATCCTCTCGCGTCCAATCGATGTGTCGCGCTTCGGCATGATCTACGCCGGCGCCCAGAAGAACATCGGCCCGAGCGGTATCGTGGTCAACATCGTTCGCGAAGACCTGCTCGGGCGCGCCCGTTCCCTGTGCCCGACCATGCTTAACTACAAGGTCGCGGCCGACAACGGCTCGATGTACAACACTCCGCCGACCCTGGCCTGGTACCTGTCCGGCCTGGTGTTCGAATGGCTCAAGGAGCAGGGCGGCGTCGAGGCCATCGGCAAGCTCAACGAAGTGAAACAGCGCACGCTGTATGACTTTATCGATGCCAGCGGCCTGTACAGCAACCCGATCAACAAGTCCGACCGCTCGTGGATGAACGTGCCGTTCCGCCTGGCGGACGACCGTCTCGACAAGCCGTTCCTGGCCGGTGCCGAAGAACGTGGCCTGCTGAACCTCAAGGGCCATCGTTCCGTGGGCGGCATGCGCGCCTCCATCTATAACGCCGTCGATATCGTTGCGGTCAACGCACTGATTTCGTACATGGCAGAGTTCGAGAAGGAACACGGCTAATGTCTGAGCAAGAACTCAAGGCACTGCGCGTTCGCATTGACGCCCTGGACACCAAGGTCATGGAGCTGATCAGCGAGCGTGCACGGTGTGCCCAGGAAGTTGCGCGAGTAAAGATGGCCTCCCTGGCCGAAGGCGAAGTGCCGGTGTTCTATCGTCCTGAGCGTGAAGCCCAGGTGCTCAAGCGCGTGATGGAGCGTAACCAGGGGCCGCTGGGCAACGAAGAGATGGCGCGGTTGTTTCGCGAAATCATGTCCTCGTGCCTGGCCCTCGAGCAACCGCTGAAAGTGGCCTACCTCGGCCCTGAGGGCACGTTCACCCAGGCAGCTGCCATGAAACACTTCGGCCATGCAGTGATCAGCAAGCCTATGGCGGCGATCGACGAAGTGTTCCGTGAAGTGGCGGCGGGGGCGGTGAATTTTGGCGTGGTGCCGGTGGAAAACTCCACCGAAGGCGCGGTCAACCACACCCTCGATAGCTTCCTGGAACACGACATGGTGATCTGTGGCGAAGTCGAGCTGCGCATCCACCACCATCTGCTGGTCGGTGAAAACACCAAGACCGACAGTATCAGCCGCATCTATTCCCATGCCCAGTCCCTGGCCCAGTGCCGCAAGTGGCTGGACGCGCACTACCCGAACGTCGAGCGCGTGGCGGTTTCCAGCAACGCCGAAGCGGCCAAGCGGGTCAAGGGCGAGTGGAACTCGGCGGCGATTGCCGGTGACATGGCCGCAGGCCTTTACGGGCTGACGCGCCTGGCTGAGAAAATCGAGGATCGCCCGGATAACTCCACGCGATTCCTGATGATCGGCAGCCAGGAAGTGCCGCCGACCGGTGATGACAAGACCTCGATCATCGTTTCCATGAGCAACAAGCCGGGCGCGCTCCACGAGCTGCTGGTGCCTTTCCACGACAATGGCATCGACCTGACTCGAATCGAGACGCGTCCTTCGCGCAGTGGTAAATGGACCTATGTGTTCTTTATCGACTTCGTCGGCCATCACCGTGATCCGTTGATCAAGGGTGTACTGGAAAAGATCAGTCAGGAGGCCGTGGCGCTTAAAGTGCTGGGCTCCTACCCCAAAGCAGTTCTCTAAGGGCGATAGCACATGAGTGGTAACTTCCTCGCTCTGGCACAGCCGGGCGTGCAACAACTTTCGCCTTACGTTCCGGGCAAGCCCGTGGACGAACTGGCACGCGAGCTGGACATCGATCCGGCCAGCATCGTCAAACTGGCGAGCAACGAAAACCCGCTGGGCGCCAGTCCCAAGGTCCTTGCCGCCATCCGCGAAGCGCTGGCCGAGCTGACCCGCTATCCGGACGGCAACGGTTTTGCCCTCAAGACCCTGCTGGCCCAACAGTGCCGCGTCGAACTTGATCAGGTGACCCTGGGCAATGGTTCCAACGACATCCTCGAACTGGTCGCGCGGGCTTACCTGGCGCCGGGCCTGAACGCGATATTCAGCGAGCACGCGTTTGCCGTCTATCCGATCGTGACCCAGGCCGTTGGCGCCGAGGCGCGAGTGATCCCGGCGAAAGACTGGGGGCACGACCTGACGGCCATGCTGGCGGCGATCGATGCCAATACCCGCGTGATTTTCATCGCCAACCCGAACAACCCGACCGGCACCTGGTTCGGCGCCGAAGCCCTGGATGAATTCCTCCAGGACGTTCCGGAGCATGTGCTGGTCGTGCTGGACGAGGCCTACATCGAATACGCCGAAGGCAGCGACCTGCCGGACGGCCTCGACTACCTGGCGGCTTACCCGAACCTGCTGGTGTCGCGTACCTTCTCCAAGGCCTATGGCCTGGCGGCGCTGCGCGTTGGCTACGGGTTGTCTACCGCCGTAGTGGCCGATGTGCTCAATCGGGTGCGCCAGCCATTCAACGTCAATAGCCTCGCCCTCGCCGCGGCCTGTGCGGCGTTGCAGGACAGCGACTACCTGGCTGAAAGCCGACGCCTGAACGAAGCCGGCATGCAGCAGCTGCAAGCGGGTTTCCGTGAGCTGGGGTTGGGTTGGATCCCGTCCAAAGGCAACTTCATCTGCGTGGACCTGGGTCGCGTCGCGGCGCCGGTCTTCCAGGGGTTGCTGCGTGAAGGCGTGATCGTGCGGCCGGTGGCCAACTACGGCATGCCGAACCACCTGCGCATCACCATCGGCTTGCCTGCCGAAAACAGCCGCTTCCTCGAGGCGCTGACCAAGGTTCTGGCCCGTGGTTGATGTCACTGCACTGCAACCTGCGGCGCCTATGATCGGGCGCCTGGTGGTGGTCGGCCTGGGCTTGATCGGTGGTTCCTTTGCCAAGGGGTTGCGCGAAAGTGGCCTGTGCCGCGAAGTGGTGGGGGTCGATCTTGATCCGCAGTCGCGCAAACTGGCGGTTGAGCTGGGTGTGGTGGATCGCTGCGAAGAAGACCTGGCGCTGGCCTGTCAGGGTGCCGACGTGATCCAGCTCGCCGTGCCGATCCTGGCCATGGAGAAAATGCTCGCCCGGTTGGCCGGCATGGACCTGGGCCAGGCGATCCTGACCGATGTCGGCAGCGCCAAGGGCAACGTGGTGCGTGCGGCCACCGAGGCGTTCGGCGGCATGCCGTCGCGCTTCGTGCCGGGGCATCCGATCGCCGGTTCCGAGCAGAGTGGGGTGGAAGCCTCCAATGCCGAGCTGTTCCGTCGCCATAAAGTCATCCTGACGCCGCTTGCGCAAACGGATCCGGCCGCTTTGGCGGTGGTCGATCGTCTGTGGCGCGAACTGGGTGCCGATGTCGAGCATATGCAGGTCGAGCGTCACGACGAAGTACTGGCGGCTACCAGCCATTTGCCGCACCTGCTCGCATTCGGTTTGGTCGATTCATTGGCCAAGCGCAATGAAAATCTTGAGATCTTCCGTTACGCTGCCGGCGGTTTCCGCGATTTCACGAGAATCGCGGGCAGCGACCCGGTCATGTGGCACGACATCTTCCTCGCCAACCGCGAAGCTGTCCTGCGCACACTCGATACATTTCGCAGCGACCTCGACGCCTTGCGCGACGCGGTCGATGCAGGGGATGGGCACCAATTGTTGGGCGTATTCACTCGCGCCCGGGTTGCCCGCGAACATTTCAGTAAAATCCTGGCCCGCCGGGCTTATGTGGACGCTATGAACTCCAACGACCTGATTTTCCTGGCACAACCTGGTGGCCGCCTGACTGGGCGGATTCGAGTACCAGGCGACAAATCGATTTCCCACCGTTCGATCATGCTCGGCTCCCTCGCCGAAGGCGTCACCGAAGTGGAAGGTTTCCTCGAGGGCGAAGATGCCCTGGCGACCTTGCAAGCCTTCCGCGACATGGGCGTCGTGATCGAAGGTCCGCACCACGGGCGCGTGACCATCCATGGCGTCGGCCTGCATGGCCTCAAGCCTGCACCGGGCCCGATCTACCTGGGTAACTCCGGTACTTCGATGCGCCTGTTGTCCGGCCTGCTGGCTGCGCAGGACTTCGACAGCACCCTGACCGGCGATGCCTCGCTGTCCAAGCGCCCGATGAACCGCGTCGCCAACCCGCTGCGCGAAATGGGCGCAGTGATCGAGACGGCGGCCGAAGGTCGTCCGCCGATGGTCATTCGCGGTGGCAACAAGCTCAAAGGCCTGACCTACACCATGCCAATGGCCAGTGCCCAGGTTAAATCCTGCCTGCTGCTCGCTGGCCTGTACGCCGAAGGCAAGACTACCGTCACCGAGCCGGCACCGACTCGCGACCATACCGAGCGCATGCTGCGTGGCTTCGGCTACCCGGTCAGCGTCGAGGGCGCTACCGCGTCGGTCGAGTCCGGGCACAAACTGACCGCTACCCACATTGAAGTGCCGGGCGATATCTCGTCTTCGGCGTTCTTCCTGGTGGCGGCGTCGATCGCTGAGGGCTCTGAGCTGGTGCTCGAGCACGTCGGCATCAACCCGACCCGTACCGGCGTGATCGACATCCTGCGCCTGATGGGCGCCGACATCACCCTCGAAAACCAGCGTGAAGTGGGCGGCGAGCCGGTGGCGGACCTGCGCGTTCGTGCAGCTAAGCTCAAGGGCATCGAGATTCCCGAAGCGCTGGTTCCACTGGCGATCGACGAGTTCCCGGTATTGTTCGTCGCAGCTGCTTGCGCCGAAGGTCGGACCATCCTGCGTGGCGCCGAAGAACTGCGGGTCAAGGAGTCGGACCGCATCCAGGTCATGGCCGACGGCCTGTTGGCGCTGGGTGTGAAATGCGAACCGACCCCGGACGGCATCATCATCGACGGCGGCCTGATTGGCGGCGGCGAAGTGCACGGTCACGGCGACCACCGGATTGCCATGGCCTTCAGCGTTGCGTCCCTGCGCGCCACCGCGCCGATTCGCATCCATGATTGCGCGAACGTCGCGACCTCGTTCCCCAACTTCCTCGCGCTGTGCGCGCAGGTCGGCATCCGCGTTGCTCAAGAGGCTCAGTCGTGAACATCAAGCCACCGGTCATTACCATCGACGGCCCAAGCGGGTCGGGCAAGGGCACCATCGCCGGCATACTGGCCAAGCGCCTGGGCTGGTGCCTGCTGGATTCCGGTGCGCTGTACCGCCTGCTGGCTTTTGCCGCACGCAACCACGGTGTCGACCTGACGAATGAAGAGTCGCTGAAGCTCCTGGCCGCTCATCTGGACGTGCAGTTCGTCGGCGCAACCGAAGGTCATCCGCAGCGCATCATCCTCGAAGGCGACGATGTGACCGATGACTTGCGCAACGAACAGGTCGGCGCCTGGGCTTCCCAAGTGGCCGCCTTGCCGGCCGTGCGCGACGCTCTGCTGCAGCGCCAGCGGGCTTTTCAGGAAGCTCCGGGGCTGGTAGCCGATGGCCGCGACATGGGTACGGTGGTTTTTCCGGACGCGCCATTGAAGATTTTCCTCACCGCCAGTGCCGAGGAACGTGCGCGCCGTCGATACTTGCAGTTGAAGGGCAAAGTCGATGGTGTTAGTCTGTCGAGTCTGCTAGATGAGATACGTGTCCGCGACGAGCGTGACACCCAGCGAGCGGTAGCCCCGCTCAAGCCGGCGGCTGACGCCATACAGCTGGATTCCACGGAATTATCCATCGATCAGGTGCTGCAACGCATCATGAGCGAGATCGCCATTCGCGATATCGCCGGGTGACCAAGAAGCGCAACAGGGGACCAGTCATAGTCCTGCAGTGCTTCTTTAAATGAACGTAACCCACGTCGTCTGGGATGTGGAGATGGGCGTATTCTTCGCCCTTATACTCAGGAATTAAAATGAGCGAAAGCTTTGCGGAACTCTTTGAAGAAAGCCTAAAAACCCTGAACCTTCAGGCAGGCTCCATCATCACCGGTGTTATCGTTGATATCGATTACCAAGCTCGCTGGGTAACCGTTCACGCTGGCCTGAAGTCTGAAGCACTCATCCCGCTTGAGCAGTTCTACAACGACGCTGGCGATCTGACTATCAATGTCGGTGACGAAGTTCACGTTGCTCTGGACTCGGTAGAAGACGGTTTCGGTGAAACCAAGCTGTCCCGTGAAAAAGCCAAGCGCGCTGAGTGCTGGATCGTTCTGGAAGCAGCCTTCGCAGCTGAGGAAGTGGTCAAGGGCGTTATCAACGGTAAGGTTAAAGGCGGCTTCACTGTCGACGTTAACGGCATCCGTGCGTTCCTGCCAGGTTCCCTGGTTGACGTCCGTCCTGTGCGCGATACCACGCACCTGGAAGGCAAAGAGCTGGAATTCAAGGTCATCAAGCTTGACCAGAAACGCAACAACGTTGTCGTTTCCCGTCGTAGCGTCCTCGAAGCCGAGAACTCCGCTGAGCGTGAAGCTCTGCTGGAATCCCTGCAGGAAGGCCAACAAGTCAAAGGTATCGTCAAGAACCTCACCGATTACGGCGCATTCGTCGATCTGGGTGGCGTCGATGGCCTGCTGCACATTACCGACATGGCTTGGAAACGCATCAAGCATCCATCGGAAATCGTCAACGTTGGCGACGAGATCGATGTCAAGGTTCTGAAGTACGATCGCGAACGCAATCGTGTTTCCCTGGGCCTGAAGCAGCTGGGCGAAGATCCATGGGTTGCTATCAAAGCCCGTTACCCAGAAAGCACTCGCGTTACCGCTCGTGTAACCAACCTGACCGACTACGGCTGCTTCGCTGAGCTGGAAGAAGGCGTTGAAGGCCTGGTACACGTTTCCGAAATGGACTGGACCAACAAGAACATCCACCCTTCGAAAGTCGTACAAGTCGGCGACGAAGTGGAAGTTATGGTTCTGGACATCGACGAAGAGCGTCGTCGCATCTCCCTCGGCATCAAGCAGTGCAAATCTAACCCATGGGAAGATTTCTCTGGCCAGTTCAACAAGGGCGATAAAATCTCCGGCACCATCAAGTCGATCACCGATTTCGGTATCTTCATTGGTCTGGACGGCGGCATCGACGGTCTGGTTCACCTGTCCGACATCTCCTGGAACGAAGTGGGCGAAGAAGCCGTTCGCCGCTTCAAGAAGGGCGACGAGCTGGACACCGTTATCCTGTCGGTTGACCCAGAGCGCGAGCGCATCTCCCTGGGCATCAAGCAACTGGAAAGCGATCCGTTCTCCGAGTACGTTCAAGAGAACGACAAAGGCGCAATCGTTAAAGGCATCGTGAAAGAAGTTGACGCTAAAGGCGCCATCATCACTCTGGCCGACGATATCGAAGCGACTCTGAAAGCCTCCGAAATCAGCCGTGACCGCGTTGAAGACGCGCGCAACGTTCTGAAAGAAGGCGAAGAAGTAGAAGCCAAGATCATCAGCGTTGACCGCAAGAGCCGTGTAATCCAGCTCTCCATCAAGTCGAAAGACGTTGAAGAAGAGAAAGAAGCAATCCAAAGCCTGCGCGACAAGCCAGCTTCGGATACCGCTGCTCCTGGTCCTACCACTCTGGGCGACCTGTTGCGTGCACAAATGGAAAAACAGAACTAAGTTCTGTCAGACCATAGAAAAAGGGCGACTTCGGTCGCCCTTTTTTACGCCTGCGATTCAGCAGCCCCCATTCCCCGATCCCCCCAATCCCAAAATATCCCCAATCCCCCGTAGGAGCTGCCGAAGGCTGCGATCTTTTGATCTTTCGCTCTTTATGGCCGCCACTCGCATTCCACGCTGAACCAACACCCCCACCAAACTGTCCCTTTCTTTAACAGGATCAATCGCTTATTTGCAGCTACTCTAAAGCATAGGGCGCAAGCACCCTCCGGTAGGGTGCCTGACTAATAAGGAAGTGCATGAACAAGCTCATGGTCGCCATAGCAGTACTGGCACTGGCAGGCTGCACCACCAGCGCCAAGACCCATGCGGTGCGTGGTGTCAGCGGGATAGAGATCGATTGCTCCGGCCTGGGCTCGGGTTGGGAGAAATGCCGCAAGCGCGCCGACAAGGAGTGCAAAGCGGCAGGCTACAAGGTTATTGCAAGGTCGGATGACGCCAAGGACGAGGATGAATACCCATTCGGTTTTAATCCCGCAGGCTACCTGACACGCACCATGCTGGTGATTTGCAGGTGACTGAACAAGCGGCCCGCCAGCTTGAGACGCCCGCAAATAGGACGACTCAAAGCCGGTAACGATATGTCAAATCTTGGACTGTTCAAATGGCTCCGAGCGTGCTAAAACCTTTGAAGCGCTGATCTAGCTGCTTGAAAAAGAAGGGAAAAATATGACGAAGTCGGAGTTGATCGAACGAATTGTCACCCATCAAGGGCTGCTCTCATCCAAGGATGTGGAGCTGGCCATCAAGACCATGCTTGAACAAATGTCCCAATGCCTGGCCACCGGGGATCGAATCGAGATCCGGGGTTTTGGCAGCTTCTCATTGCACTACCGCGCACCGCGGGTAGGGCGCAATCCCAAAACCGGGCAGTCGGTTAGCCTGGATGGCAAGTTCGTTCCGCATTTCAAGCCGGGGAAGGAGCTGCGGGATCGGGTTAATGAGGATGAGGAAGAAAATTAAGTGCTAAGCGGAGGTATGAGATGCGTCTATTTCGACGTGTAGGAACAGCTACATTTGGAATACTATTAGCTTTAGTGGCAATTGTATTTGTCTTGGAAAATCAACAGCCATCTAGTTTGATTTTCTTGGGGTGGTCAACGCCTTCCCTTCCGCTGTCGATCTACGTTGCTTCCTCCCTCCTGCTAGGCATGGTCATCGGACCAGTTGCTATGCTCTTAGCTCGAAGTTTTTCAGGTAGGAAGCCTCAATCTCGATAAAATACCATCGACAGCAAATTCCGATGCTCACCGAGAGAGCGCCACGGCTGGTACAATGGCGCTGTAGAACGAAAATCATACCTAACGTAATAATTTTATAGATTACATCGTGGTTGAACGAACGTGCACCTCACTGCTGTGTTGTGCCGTAATAGAAAAGGCGAGTGGGGCATGCAAAGCAGTACATCACAATCACACAGCAGTGCTGAAATTGACATCCAGGCACTGGTCCGTTCGCTATGGAAGCGGAAATGGATTGTTTTCGGCGTGGCGTTAGTGTCGACACTATTGGCTGCTGCGTACGCATTTACAGCTAAACCAGTATATGAAGCAAAGCTTTTTCTTATCCCTCCAACGCAGAATGATATTGCTAACTTTAATTACGGACGCACGCGCGATTACGATTTAGTGCCTTTAACGATAAAGGATATCTATACAGTTTTTCTGCGAATTCTGGACTCCGAATCTCTTCATCGCGAATTTTTTAATACCGTTTATTTACCCAGTCTCACAGAGGAAGAGAGAAAGGGTTCCAGAGATGCTTTGTATTCGCGATTCTCAAAGACATTAATTGTAACTTTGCCGGTTAGAGACGCTGGCGATCAATCTGCAGTCACGGTCCAGACGACTAATCCTGAACTGGCGTCGAACTGGGTTCAGAAATATGCTGATCGAGCCGGGCTGTTGGCGAAAGAGGAGATAATTAAGAACGTCGCCACTGAAAGTCGCGTTAGGGCTCGTAACCTCCTCCAACAGATAAAGTCTCTTCGAGAAACAGGCACGCAAATTCGTCAAGATTCCATTACCAAGTTGCAAGAGGCGCTAAAAGTCGCAGAAGCAATTGGCTTGGAGAAGCCGCCAATCATTACGGGTAATCCTTCTGTCGAATTAGCTGGAAGCATGGATGGACAGATTATTTATATGCGTGGATCCAAGGCGCTGAAGGCTGAAATTCAGAACTTGGAACAGCGGCAGTCGGACGATCCATTTGTGATGAATCTTCGTGAACTGCAGTCAAAGCATGATTTTTTCAAAAATTTAGATGTCAGTCCGTCAGATGTATGGGTGTACCGACAGGATGGCGATGTGAACCGACCTGACGCGCCGATCAAACCTAAAAAATCATTGATTATTACTTTGGGTATGATTTTGGGGTTGATGGCTGGGGTATTTATTGCTCTCATCTTGTATCTCACAAATGACGCTAGGACCAAGCGGGCTATATGAAGATGCCAACGGTAGCTATTCCGCGCCTTTTGATTAGGCATACGTGCTGATACTGTCAGCAGGTGCCAATTGTGCGATGTGTATAACCGATGTAGATGCCCAGTCGTAAAAGGGCATCTGCTGCAAGCGGGATCACGATGCCAAGGTGCATAAAGCTGCAGTGAGCTCCTTAGGTTATCATTCGACCGTCTCACATATGAGCGTATGCCGATCACAAGCGGAAATTAATTTTAATCATGATTAATAAATCTAGAGTGACCGGGGCGTGAGCAATATTACTACAAAGCAAAGGATGCCGTTTTATATTGTCCTTTCAGCATGCGCACTCGTGGTTCTTGGTGATTTGCGAAACATTATAACACCTTTCGGATATTGGGCGTTATGGGGCTTGGTTCTAGCATCCGGGACACTAGTTGTCAAAGCTAAGCGCATTCATAAAGATATTGTTTTTTTGTGCGCAAGTTTTGGTTTTGCTATTTTGGTACTTGCTTTGTTAATAGCCGGGCTCGCTAATGCAGATGCATATACTGCTTACCAAGCGGCAAAATTTATTATGATTTATGCCGTCTTCGTGGTTGTTTATGCCAACTCGCAGTTCTTAGATATCGACGACTTCTATCGGATTTCAGCTACTGCGACGGGTATTGGGTTAGTGGTGTTCATCTTATCCAAATACTGGTTAAGCGATTACTACATAGTTTTAGGAGATGGCCGGCAAGGCAGCCTGTTTGCGTATCCTGGAGTGCTGTGGAAAACAAGCGCCTTTTTCTGTGCGTTTATGATTGCTAAGATGCTTAGCAGTCCTATGTCTAAAATCATGATTACAACTTTTGTGTTGGTATCGTCGGTTTATCTGCTGTTAGCCGATTCAAGTCGAACAGGTTTTCTATGGTTTGCGGTGATTTTAATAGCGTTCGCGTCAATAGTATTTTTGTTAAATACAGCAAGAATGTTATCGATTGTATCGATATTAGTTTTACTGTTCGGTCTATTTGCAGTTTTTAATCTAGACGCTATTTATGGATTCCTGGATGGGAAGTCGCTCCTCGTAGTAAACAGATTGTTCGAAGGCGATCCAATTAGGTCGAAAATGCTCAGCGATGGAATATTAAATGCTGAGGCTTGCCTACCCTTAGGATGTGGATTCCAAAGCTCGACCTCTATAGTGGGGGGACAGCCTATGGTTATCCATAATGTGTATTTAGCAATCTTAGGCGACCTTGGTGCGCTGGGCGAGATCGGGCTGCTTATTATTGTACTAAGCCCGCTACTGTTTTTTGCGCTGCGAGAATGGTTTAACGGGCCTGCTGCTGCTCCTGTTGCATATTACAAATTGGCAGCATACTTAGGGGCTTCATGTTTCTGTTTTTTGTTGCTCTTTCATCCGTTGAGTTCAGAGATGTCTGAGTGGGGCTATTGGGCAATTATGTTGTCTTGGTTGTCGAGATTGTCGAATATGGGCGAGAGCTCAGAGTTTGCCCAAGAAATGAGCACTAAATTGTGAAGCATTTGATTAAAAACATGGGGTTGCTGTTTTTTGCACAGTTGTGCGCCTATCTGATACCCATTCTTGAAATTCCCGTGCTAGCAAGGGCGTTGGGCGTCCAGGAATATGGAAAAGTAGTTCTTATCCAGTCTGTAGCGTTGCTGTCTTCATTAGTAGTGGAGTACGGGTTTTCTCTAAGCGGTTCTAGACAGATAGCACTGGCGAGTGGAGAAAAAAAATCTCTAGCGAGAATATATGGGGAAATTTTCTCTGCTAAGCTTCTCATCGTAGCAATAGTTGTACTGATTGGCACGGTAGTCTGCCTTATTAAAGGGTCATATTTTTTTGATGCAAAACTGATTTTTCTAGGGTTCTTGTATTTCTTGGCGTTCGGGTTTAGTCCATTTTGGTTCTTTCAAGGCTTGGAGAAAATAAGCTTTGTTGTAATCATGGAAGTCGTGTTGCGTTTCGCAAGCCTACTGTTATTGTTTTTGTTCGTGAACTCTGCGGATGACGCATTTTTAGCGCTCTGTATAATGTCTAGTTTGGGGTTGTTGAATACGATCCTGGGGAACGCACTGTGTTTGAAAAAGGTAGGACGACTATTTTTTAGTTTTCACGGTGGCTTGCAGCAACTAAAAATTGGTTTTCATGTGTTTATATATAAAAGTTCGAATAATATACTCTTAAGCGCTGGGCCTTCTTTGGTTGGTGCCACCTCTGGCCATGTTGCCGTAGCATCGTATGTCCCGGCAGAGAAAATTATCCGTGGTTTCGTAGGTTTCGTTAATCCTGTTTTGATTGGCTTTTTTCCTTATCTGAATAGGCAATATCTTTCATCAAAACAAAATACAATCCGCCTGTCATTGTTCATTGTATTAGGAATGTTTATTGCCGGGGTATTCGCATCGAGTGCGATATTTTTTGTAGGTGACTTTCTAATTAGAAGTGTTCTAGGTCAAGAATATTTAGTGGCAAGTAGTATACTTAAAATATTCGTTTGGATTATACCTTTTAGATTGGCTAATCAGGCTCTCGGGTTATGTATGTTAATACCGATGGGCAAAGATAGAATAACAAGTGGCCTTATTATGTTTTTTTCAATTCTGTCAATTTTGATGGCTGCTGCTCTCTCTATTTGGTACGGAGTTAATGGAGTGGTTTTTGGCTTTGTTATTGCTGAAATTTGTCTATTCCTCGCATTGATAGCCGTTGTGGCAAAAATGACTATCCTGTCATTAAATGGGCATAAAAAATGATTACTATCGTCACTGCGACTTATAATCGAGCATTAACCATTCCGAGATTATATAGCAGTCTTTGTGCTCAAAGCTGCCTGGATTTTGAGTGGGTAGTCGTTGATGATGGGAGTGTCGACGATACGCCAAAATTATTAAATGAGATTTCCGAAGCATCACCATTCCCGATCAGAGTGATTCAGCAGAAAAATGGTGGTAAGCATGTTGCGTTAAATACCGGCGCCCAGAATGCGTTGACACCGTGGATTTTGATAGTTGATAGCGATGATGCTTTGGTTTCATCTGCTGTTGAAACAGTGATAGCAGAGATTCAAGATCAAGCCGATAGAGACGTTATTGGATGGTGCTATCGTAAAGCGTTTTTTGACATGCGTTTAGTTGGCGCGAGAGTCGACCAAGATGATTGTCCTAAGTATCTGTCGCCCACTGAAGCGGGCCATCTATTTAAGGGGGATCTCGCGTATGTATTTAAGACGGAGTTACTCCTGCGGCACAAGTTTCCTGTGTTTGGCGCGGAGAAATTTGTGCCAGAACTTTATATATGGAACAAGATAGGGGATGAAGGGCGTATTCGTATTCATGGGAATACAGTGATTTATCTGTGTGATTATTTGGAAGACGGTTATTCAAATAACTTCTCATCTAACTTGCGAAAAAATCCTATTGGGTTTTTAACTTTTTATTGGTCTCAAATTGCCAGGGAGAAAAGTTTTTTTTATAAAATTAAGTATGCAATACGTTCTATTCAGTGTTGCATCTATGTAATGCTTAAAAGGTTCTCATGAAGATATTATTTTTCATCACTAGTCTGGATGTCGGTGGTGCGGAGCGTCAGGTGCTTGACTTGGCTCAGCGCCTAGTTGCTCGCGATCATCATGTTAAAGTTGTGTATCTTACCGGTTCTGGTCGTTTGCTATCTTCTAACGAACCTTTTGAGGTTATAGGATTGGGAGGTGCAAAGTCGCTGCATAGTCTTATATCATGCCTCTTCGCTTTACGTGCGGTGATCAAATCTTTCAAGCCGGATGTAGTGCATTCTCATATGGTCCACGCTAATCTTTTGGCTCGGTTGGTAAGAGTCATTACCTCTATCCCACGACTCATATGCACAGCCCACAGTAACAACGAGGGTGGTAAGTTGCGAATGCTGGCATATCGCGCGACCAATTTTCTCGCGGATGTAACTACTAATGTCAGTAGTGGCGCCGTTCAGGCATTTGAGGCCAAAGGGGCTGTAAAAAGTGGTGGAATGCTGGTGGTGCCTAATGGTATCGATACCCAAAAATTTAAGTTCAATGAATCTGCTCGTTCCTTGATTCGAAGTGTTGAGGGAGTCGAGCCTGGAGATAAGGTAATTCTTGCTGTAGGTCGACTGGTTGAAGCTAAGGACTATCCTAACCTGCTGCGTGCTTTCCAAATCCTATGCAGAGATGACGATACGCTTAAACTTTGGATTGTGGGCGATGGTGAATTAAAGGAGAAACTGGTCAATTTATCTGTTCAATTATCCATACATAATCGAGTTAGATTTTTAGGAGTTCGGGACAACGTATCAGATTTCTACAGTTGCGCTGATGTCTACGTTCTGTCATCGGCCTGGGAGGGTTTCGGACTGGTGGTCGCTGAAGCGATGGCCACAGAACGGGTGGTCGTTGTTACAGACAGCGGCGGCGTTAAGGAGGTGGTTGGTGACCAAGGCCTCGTAGTTTCGCCAGGTGACGCTAATGCCTTAGCTACAGCAGCGAGACGAGCGCTCGATTTAGGCCCTCGTGATGCTGAAATTTTGGGCGGTGAGGCCAGAGATAGGGTGATTGAGAGGTATTCTCTCGATAATGTTGTCACCACTTGGGTAAATCTCTATTCGGTGCCAGTGACACCTCGATGAACTGGTATTAACAGGACGCGCCTAAGGCATGGTATCGTGTTCATTTGATGCGCCAACTACGATTTTCAGCAGGTGTTCTGATGAGTGGACTGATCGCCTGCTGTTTGATCTGCGAGGTATTGGAGCAAGCTCGTTTGCTACGACGAATGGATCTTTAAATGAAGATAGTGTTGATAGGGACCACAGCGGCTTGTGTTCTTGGATTCAGGGCCGATTTGATTCAGGCATTGGTGGCAAGGGGAGATCAGGTTTATGCCTTTGCGCTTGACTTCGACCTTGAAACGCGGGCAAAAGTTAGGGATCTTGGAGCTGAGCCTGTTGACTACATTTTCAGTCGGGCGGGCCTGAATCCATTTGGCGACATTTTAAATACTTATAAACTGTCAAAGCTGATCAAAAACATTTCGCCTGACCTTGTCTTCAGCTACTTCTCAAAGCCTGTAATTTTTGGAACATTGGCCGCTGCAATGGCGGGTGTTAAGAGACGCATTGGTATGCTTGAAGGCCTTGGTTATGTCTTCACTGAGAAGCCTGAGGGAGCATCGTTGAAAGGAAGGATTTTGAAATGCGTACAGGTTTTTTTGTACAGAATCTCATTTCCTTTTCTTGAAAGAATAATTTTTCTTAACAAAGACGATCCAATCGATCTGATTGAAAAGCACAAACTTAAAGCCCGAAAAATAAGCGTGCTTGGCGGTATTGGATTGAATTTGCGGAATTATCCTTATTCTGAACCTCCAGTCAGACCTGTAAGCTTTATCTTCGTCGGTCGCTTGCTTGCGGAGAAAGGGATAAACGAATTCATTGAGGCCGCACGATTAGTCAGATCGAAGTCAGACTCCGCTACATTCGTGATGTTGGGTGGTCTGGATGAGACAAATCCCGGAGGTCTGAGCTTAAGCGATGTCAGCAAATTAGTCAGTGAGGGATTGGTCGATCACCGTGGTCACGTTGACGACGTAGCTGGCTGGCTTTCGAACTCCAGTGTGTTTGTGCTTCCATCCTATCGAGAGGGGGTTCCCCGAAGTACTCAGGAAGCCATGGCTATTGGTCGTCCGGTTATTACCACAGATGTACCTGGTTGCCGGGAAACGGTGAGGGAGGGGGTCAATGGCTTTATAGTCCCCCCATGGTCCCCGGAAGCGCTTGCCGATAAAATGCTATATTTTATAAGGCATCCAGATCAGATTAAGATAATGGGATTGAATAGCTTCAAAATTGCGCAAGAAAATTTTGATGCTCGTCAAGTAAATGATCGGTTGATGAGCTATTTTCAGTGAGCAGCTCCTTATTGCGAGTTCTGGTGAGTTAATGGAATTTTCCCGTGAAACAGTTTTGTTGACAGGAGGCTCTGGGTTTGTCGGGGGCGCTATTTTGCGCGAGATGGCTCATCGAAATATTTTTAATATTAAGGTTGCCACCCGTGATCCGAGAGCGGTAGCGTCTACTATTTTTAATTCTGTATTATTTCGTGAATTAGACGCTCAACAGTGCTGGGCCCAAGCTTTGGATGGGGTGGATATTATTGTTCACTCAGCAGCGCGTGTTCATGTGATGAACGAGCGGGCCGCGAACCCTCTGGCTGAGTTCCGAAAAACTAATGTTGAAGGTACGTTGAATCTCGCGAGGCAAGCCGCTGAAAAGGGTGTTAAACGATTTGTGTTTATTAGCTCTATAAAAGTCAATGGTGAAGCGACTTCATCGGGAGTTCCCTATACCGCTGACTCCCTCGCAGCCCCTGTAGATGAGTATGGTATTTCTAAGCATGAGGCCGAGATTGGCTTACTAAAAATTGCGGCTGATTCCCATATGCAGGTGGTAATAATTAGACCCGTATTAGTTTATGGGCCAGGTGTTAAGGCGAATTTTCTGAACATGATGCGTATATTGGAGAAAAATATACCGCTACCATTTGGGTCTATCAACAATAAAAGAAGTTTAGTTGCGCTGGATAATCTGGTTGATTTCGTCAATGTTTGTTTGACTCACCCGGCGGCAGCGAATCAAATATTCCTTGTAAGTGATGGTGATGATCTGTCAACTACGCAACTTCTTAGGAAACTGTCGCGCGCGTTGGGCAGCCATACTATCCTACTGCCGATTCCTGAGAGAGTGATAAGATTCGCATCGAGTATTGCGGGCAAGGCGAAATTGACCGATAGACTATGTGGTTCGCTTCAAGTCGATATCACGAAAAATAAAACTTTATTGGGCTGGATACCACCCGTATCAGTGGATGAAGCCCTGAATAAAACAGTTAAACATTACCAAGGAATCGCCACTCAATGAGCGCATGGTTTCTAATACCGATCATTTTTATCGTGTCTCTGATTCTTACAAGAATGCTTCGCTTGTACGCACTCAATCATAGTTTGATAGATATCCCAAATCTTCGGAGTTCGCACTCGATCCCTACGCCGCGCGGAGGTGGGGTTGCTATTGTGGTGAGTTTTTTGATGCTCCTCCCGCTGCTATCTTATGGAGGTTATCTTCCTTGGGCGCAGGCCATTGGCCTAATCGGATCTGGCGGGGCAGTAGCGCTGATCGGATTTCTCGATGACCATGGACATATCGCTGCTCGTTGGAGGTTGTTGGGGCACTTCACAGCGGCGTTTTGGGCTCTATACTGGGTCGCGAGTTTACCTTCCCTAGTTTTTTTTGGTTTTGAGTTAAACCTCGGCGTACTGTCGTATGTTTTTGGGGCTTTATATCTCGTCTGGATGTTGAACCTATACAATTTTATGGATGGAATTGATGGTTTGGCGAGCGTTGAGGCTATTACAGTCTGCTTGAGCGCTGCTGTACTCTACTTTTTTGGTGGCATTGAGCAGCTAATTTGGGCTCCTCTATTGCTAGCTTTTGCAGTAACCGGATTTCTATATTGGAATTTTCCACCTGCAAAGATATTTATGGGTGATGCCGGAAGTGGTTTCTTAGGTTTAATTCTCGCGACGCTTTCTTTACAGGCAGCGGCATTATCCCCAAAATTTTTCTGGGTATGGATAATTCTGCTTGGCGTGTTCATTGTTGATGCTACGTTTACTTTAATCCGGCGGCTGATTAGAGGTGATAAAGTGTATGAGGCTCATAGAAGTCATGCATATCAGTTCGCCTCTAGGCGTATAGGCAAACACCTATATGTAACGCTTGGGGTTGCATTAATAAATGTAATTTGGCTTCTACCTTTGGCCTACCTTGTAGCTGTGGAATATCTAGATGGCGTTTTGGCTCTCGTCATTGCGTACTCGCCTTTAATTCTGATCGCCTTCAAATATAATGCAGGCGGAGTAGAAGTACGTTCCTAGTTTGTAAAAATTGACGTGGCTTCTGTTCTTACGCTCAGATGTGTTAATAGTAAATTTCTGAGAGGATGGGTAGGTTGATTGGAGGATTTATGGATAGATTGAGAGAGTTCCTTCTCGGCTTACCGCGCCGTCAAAAGCGCCTTATTCAGGTATTGACCGATACCCTATTAGTTTGGTTTGCCCTGTGGATGGCTTTCGTGGTGAGGCTCGGGCTTGACGAGCTGACTAACCCGTTCGTTCAGCACGCATGGTTATTTCTCAGTGCCCCGGCTGTAGCCATTCCACTATTTATTCGGTTTGGTATGTATCGCGCTGTAATGCGCTATTTTGGTAATGATGCATTAATAGCAATTATCAAAGCAGTGTCTCTTTCCTCTTTGATTCTTGGTGTGGTTGTCTACTGGTATAGCAATCATGAGAATGTGGTTCCTCGGTCGATAATATTCAATTACTGGTGGTTGAGCCTGATCATGGTTGGCGGATTACGCCTGGCAATGCGTCAGTATTTCTTAGGGGATTGGTTTTCTGCTGCACAACATGTTCCATTTACCAGTCGCGATAACGGGCTAACTAGGGTTGCAATATATGGAGCCGGGGCTGCAGGAAATCAACTCGTGGCTGCACTTCGAATGGGTCGTGTCATGAGGCCGGTGGCCTTTATAGACGATGATAGTTCTATCGCTGATAGGGTCATATCGGGTCTGCATGTGTACAAACCTAAACATGTTCAGCAGATGATCGAATCCACCGGCGCGCAAGAAATACTATTAGCGATTCCTTCATCTAACCGCGCAAGAAGACGTGAGATTTTAGGGTTTCTTGAAGGATTTCCATTGCATGTACGCAGTATCCCAGGCTTTATGGATCTGGCCAGCGGCCGAGTTAAAGTTGATGATATCCAAGAGGTAGATATCGCCGATTTGCTCGGAAGGGATCCTGTACCTGCGCAGAGCGAGTTACTCGAACATTGCATTAAGGGTCAAGTGGTTCTTGTGACGGGAGCAGGCGGCTCAATCGGATCTGAGCTATGCCGTCAAATTATAGCTTTACACCCAACGACGCTTCTGCTTTTCGAACACAGTGAATTCAATCTTTACACTATACTTTCGGAACTAGAGCAACGTGTTGCTCGTGAGTCCTTGCCTGTACGCGTTTTGCCGATCTTGGGTTCGGTTCAAAATCAGAGCAAACTCTTAGATGTAATGAAAACATGGCAAGTTGCTACGGTTTACCACACAGCAGCCTATAAACACGTTCCAATGGTCGAGCATAATATTGCTGAGGGAGTGCTGAACAACGTTATAGGCACGTTATATACCGCGCAGGCAGCAGTGCAAGCTGGTGTTGACAATTTTGTACTTATATCTACTGATAAGGCTGTGCGGCCGACCAATGTTATGGGCAGCACCAAGCGCCTGGCTGAACTCACACTTCAGGCTTTGAGTTGCGAACGTGCTCCAGTTATGTTTCGCGATATTACGAACGAGCCGAAGCCAAATAAAACCAGGTTCACTATGGTTAGATTTGGCAACGTTCTAGGTTCGTCTGGATCTGTAATACCGTTGTTTCATAAGCAAATTAAATCCGGCGGTCCGCTCACGGTTACGCATCCTAAAATCACGCGTTACTTTATGACTATCCCTGAGGCCGCGCAGTTGGTGATCCAAGCTGGCTCGATGGGCCAGGGCGGTGATGTATTTGTATTAGATATGGGCGAACCCGTCAAAATTATCGAGCTAGCAGAGAGAATGATCCATCTGTCTGGCTTAAGTGTAAGATCTGAAAAGAATATCCATGGTGACATCTCTGTAGAATTTACGGGGCTGCGTCCAGGAGAAAAATTATATGAGGAGTTGCTTATTGGCGATAATGTAGTCGCTACTCAGCACCCGATGATCATGCGTGCTAATGAAGATTATCTTTCGTGGGAATCGCTAAAAGCGAAGCTTGAAGAGCTACTTGTAGCAGTCAAGGAAGATGACTACTCACGCGTTCGGCAGCTTCTTAGAGAAACCGTCAGTGGTTATGCTCCTGATGGAGACATAGTAGATTATATATATCAGCAGCGACGACTTTTACCCTGACCTGAATAGTCTCTACGTAAAAAAGCCATGCTCAACTGAGCATGGCTTTTTTATGAGACTAGGTATCGGTAATCAAGATTTTTGAACGACGCTAATTTGGGCTTTCGTGTATTTTGAATGCTGCATAAATCTTTTTTCGATATAAATAAAAGTCAGAACCGATGCGCTCACTACAATTGGAATTGCCATAAAGTTCATAGCCCAGAACGTGTATTTTCCGATCATTGATAAGTCGGAAATTAGTGCAATCGATTTGAATGTTACGAACAAGATCGGTAGGTGTAACAGGTAAATGCTATAACTGATGTCGCTTAGTCTGTTTAAAAACTGAAAGTGTAGCGCTTTTGGGTTTGATATTGTAATGCATAGAAAAAACAGTGAAGTTATTAAATATCGTTCGTAACCGTAACCGGGGGTTTCGAGAAGACCACATGTAAGAATAAAGCTGGCTACCGCAGTAATATTTGCGATGCACTTAATCAAAAGGCTTTCTATTCTGACTTTGAGAACAGCTGCCGCAATTATTCCTGTTAGAAAATATGTCCAGCACACCACTGCAGATGTGCCCAGATCAATTGCAGCTAAAATCACTGTAACAAGCAGCGTTAACTTTCTATATTTTGAGCGATATAATATCGCAACTATTGGTAGCACTGCATAAAATCTCCACTCATGTACAAGTGTCCATGTTACCGACTGAGTGGCACCAGCGATACATCACCAATTTTCATTGGGTTATCAATAAAGTTAAATGAAATAATTCCAGCGATAGTAGTGGCTGTTTCTCTGCTTAGAATAGACTCGCCTGAATATATAATTGCTATAAGTACAACAATTATTGAAGAGGCATAATACAGCGGGGCCACTCGTTTCAAGCGAGCCAAGAAAAAGCCATTCCAGTCTATCGAGTTTGACTTCATGATTTTGTCGAAAAATAAAAATCCTGTGATACAAAAGAAAATTTGAACACCGAATGAGCCTAGGTTTGGATATATTTGTCCCCATGATGAGAAGCTACTGTTTGTTATACCTAGATTCGTAAGGACGAATGGCGCATGATTAACAAATACAAATACCGCAGCTAGGCCTCGCAGACCGTTTATAAATTTATATTCGTGAGGGACTTCAGCGCTTTCTATTTTATTCTTCCATAGTGTTGAAAAAATAATAAAAATCAAAACTATAGAGGCTGATATGAGTGCGGTTTCTAAATTGTATTCTGTGCGCATTGCCGGGATACTCTTTTTTTGCCGTTAACAGTTTTAGGTTAATCCTAGCTGGAATCATAAACGATGTAGAACCTAGAGTGCGAATTTTCTGAAAAAAAACCAACAAGTTTTCACTGTTTGGAGTAGGACGGCCATTTTATTCTTCCTAGCTCTCATTTGATCGTTTTGAATCCTAAATATTGTTGTTTTAAGATCGTTTTTTTTATAAAGTTCTTGATCTGCTGGGCATTTATCGGAGGGTATGGGTTTGTTAGCTCTGGATAGAAATTTTAAGCACGACGAGCACTTGTGGATTCATGGTGTCAAAGCGATGGCGATCGTTATGGTAGTTGTCTTACATATTGCTGCGCCGTACCATTACCGATTTAATGAGATGCCTGGATGGGCTTGGAGTGTCGTAAATTTTTATGAGGCGATGGTACGTCCTTGCGTCCCATTGTTTTTTATGACATCTGGCTTTTTACTTCTAAGATTCAATGAACCGATTTCTTTATTTTTTTATAAGCGCTTGAATCGGATTTTAGTTCCATTGCTTTTTTGGACTTTCAGTTATGTTATCTGGAAAATTTACTACGGGGGACAGCGATTTGTCGACTTTGGTGGTGTCGCGCAAATGTTGTTGTTTCCTGTGAGTTATCATTTGTGGTATTTGTACGCGATCATTGGTTGCTACTTGTTCGTGCCTATTCTACGGAAATGGACGGTAGGAGGGGAACGAACGCTGCTTTGGTCTTACTGCTGTTTATGGTTTGTCGCAGTAGGGATTTTACCTATACTGCAAAAGTACTTTGCAATAAAAAATCAAATCGACATTTCATATGCCACTGGTTATATAGGGTACTTTGTTCTTGGGTATTTGCTAGGGACTCGTGAATACTCATTCCGGCACGCAGCTATCTGCGCTGGTTTGATCTTCATATCCACGTCCATTACTGGATACCTTACCTATAAACTAACTTTTGCTAACGAAGGTGTCCTGGTTGCGGATTTCACGGCTGTCTTGTCACCGAGCGTGATTGTTGCTTCCGCAGCGTGGTTTATATTCATTAAATATATGGTCGTTGAATGCTCTAAGTTTCTTTCGGGTAAGCTACAAAGTTTTGTAATTTCTTTGAGTTCAGCTAGTTTTGGTATTTATTTGATTCATGTTGCTGTTTTGGATGTAGTGGTTGATCGCTATAGTAACTCTTTTGGGGTTGGATTTTCGGGGTTGGCTTGGGTAATCCCCTTGTTGTCATTCATTATAATTTTAGTTTCTTATAGTTTCGTTCTCATAATAGGGCGCATAAAATATCTTCGTAGAATAGTCGGGAAATAGCATCATGTATTGCTGCGTATCCTCCTAGAAGTAGAACAGCAGCAATGCATAATTTGCTTTTTGTTAGTGCTCAGTCGAATGCGCAAGCAATTTTTCTAATCCGGATTTTAGAGAGGTCTTATTCTCGACCTTATAATGTGTAGCTAATTTTTTGTTGTTTGCCAAGGAATGCCTAATGTCGCCAGTACGAGCGGGAGCATAAACGACGGCAGGCGAAAATTTGGTTATTTCGCATAATGCTGCTATCAATTGATTTAGCGTCGTTGAATGATTCATCCCAATATTGATTGGGCAGCTATCGACCATTGGAGCCTCTAACGCTTGAACCAAAATCTGGACAAGATCTTCGACATAAACAAAATCTCTCGTCTGCTCGCCGTCCCCGAAGACTGTTATGGGTAAATTTTTCTGGACTCTATCAGCGAATATGCTGATAACTCCTGAGTATGGTGATGCTGGATCTTGGCGAGGACCAAAAATATTGAAGAATCGAAAGATGGCTGATTCGAAAGCGTGTTGGCGCCTATAGAAATCAATGTAATATTCGCTTGCCAGTTTGTCTGATGCATAGGGGGTCAGCGGCGATTTCGGAGTGTCCTCACCGATGGCTTGCCCTTCTCCGTTTCCACCATATACAGCAGCACTGGAGGCGAATAATATTCGACTGATTTTTAATTGTCGCATTGCTTCGCACACATTCAGTGTGCCAACAAAATTACTTTGATGAGTATTGATTGGATCGTCGACTGAAGCCTGAACTGATGCTACGGCCGCTAAGTGGACCACTGCTGTGCACCCATTCATTGCTTGCGCAACCGCTACTGGATCAGCAATATTCCCCTCTATCAACTGTACGAGTGGATTCTCAAGTGGGAGGTTGCTACGCTTTCCAGTAGATAAGTTATCAAATACTCTGACCCTGTATCCTCTCTTAAGTAGAATGTCCGTCAAGTGGGAGCCGATGAATCCAGCTCCTCCACTGATAAAAATTACACCTTTATTCATTCTAGGTCTCACATAGAAAACAAACTTTTTTAAAATATAAATAAAAGTTTGCTTATTCTTTTTCGTTAAATTATGAATTATACATTGCTTTTGAATGCTAAGCACTTACTGTGCTTCGGGGAGTTGCATCTAGTCCAATGTTCTCCTTCGATACTGTTTAGTCAAGATATTCCGACCGAACCTTTCTGGCAATTCTGAGCCTACGCCGACTGACAGATGAGCCTCCTACGTTCAATTTTTTCCTTGAATCGAGTCGTAGTCAGATCCTGAATTGTTTCACATTAAGCAACAGACACACTTTTGACAGGCTCCATACATCGCCTAAATTTGGAAGGCAGCTTCGGAGAAGCTGCTTTCCCAATCGATAATATGGAGCTTCAACTATGCGTACTGGCTATCTATCCTCCCTGGTTTTTGCATTCCTCACCAGCCTCTCCCTAGCCACCCATGCGGCCCCCGCGCCTAAAGCCGAGACTGGCGCGACAACCGCAACTCAGGAAGTCGCCCCTAAGCCACAGGCAGTCAAGGTCGATCTCAACACAGCCGATGCAACCACTCTACAGCGTGACTTGGTGGGTATAGGCGAAGCCAAGGCCCAAGAGATTGTTGCGTATCGTGATATGAACGGTCCATTCGCTACGGTGGACGAACTACTCGAAGTCAAAGGGATTGGTAAGGCGATCCTGGATAAAAACCGCGAAAGGCTGGTGGTGAACTAAGCTTAACAGCGAGCTTGCAAGGCCGGTCATTGACCGGCCTTTTTGCATTCTGGCCATCGTGATTGTGCGCGCCTTTCGTCGACCCTTTGAAGATTACGACTATCATATTATCTTTAGATTATGCATATAATAAAACGGTCGCCAGTTAGCGAGCGCCATTCTCGGCCTTCCACCACTCTGAAATCCCCACAGGAGTACACCGATGACCTCCCTCCAATCTCAAGGAACAGCCCTCATCACCGGCGCCTCTTCCGGCATCGGTGCCATCTACGCCGAGCGCCTCGCAGCCCGTGGCTTCGACTTGCTGCTGGTAGCCCGCGACCAGGAACGCCTGGAAGCCGCGGCGACCAAACTGCGCGCAAGCCACGGTGTGCAGGTTGAAGTGCTGAAGGCAGACCTGACGCAAAAAGACGAAGTGCTGAAACTTGAACAACGCCTGCGCAGTGACTCCAGCATCAGCCTCCTGTTGAACAATGCCGGTGTCGCGGCGGATGGGCTGTTGGCCAATTCGGACCTGGATCAACTTGAGCGCCTGATTCAACTCAACATAACCGCCGTCACCCGATTGGCTTCAGCAGCGGCAGCCGGTTTCGCCAAGGCGGGTCGTGGCACGATCATCAATATCGCCTCGGTCGTCGCGCTGTTTCCTGAGCGCTTCAACGCGACTTACAGCGCCAGCAAGGCATATGTGTTAAGTCTGACCCAGTCCTTGAATGCGGAACTGGATGGTACAGGCGTCAAAGTCCAGGCCGTTTTGCCGGGTGTAACCCGCACTGAGATCTGGGAGCGCTCCGGCATTGATGCATCGCAGATTCCGGCGGACATGGTGATGGAGGCGGGGGAGATGGTTGATGCTGCTCTGTCGGGTTTGGACCAGGGTGAGCTTGTCACCATTCCCTCGTTGCCCGACGCGGCCGATTGGGATGCCTTTGTAGCGGCGCGTCATGTGATGGCGCCGAATTTGTCCAAGAGCAAAGCTGCCGCACGTTACAAGTGAGGCGGCTTGAGGTGTTTGCAGTATGAGTGATCGTCGAGTGGTTGTAACAGGCATGGGCTTGGTGTCGCCTTTGGGCACGGGTGTCGACGCGGTTTGGGCGCGGCTGTTGGCGGGTCAGTCCGGGTTGCGCACGTTGCCGGACGCTGTGGTGGCCGATTTGCCGACTTCGGTCGGTGGCGTGGTGCCGTTGCTGGCTGATGATGCCGAGGCGGGGTTTGACCCGGATCGGGCGACGCCGCCCAAGGAGCAGAAGAAGATGGACCGCTTTATCGTGTTTGCGATGGAAGCGGCGCGTCAGGCGCTGGAACAGGCCGGCTGGCAGGCGCTGGATGCCACTGCACAGGAGCGCACGGCCACGATCATCGGCTCAGGCGTGGGTGGTTTCGGGGCGATTGCCGATGCGGTGCGTACCACGGACAGTCGTGGGCCGCGGCGTTTGTCGCCGTTCACCATTCCGTCGTTCTTGGTCAATCTTGCCGCCGGACATGTGTCCATTCGGCACGGCTTCAAAGGTCCGTTGGGTGCTCCGGTGACGGCGTGTGCGGCCGGGGTGCAGGCGATTGGTGATGCGGCGCGGCTGATCCGCTGTGGTGAGGCGGATATTGCGGTGTGTGGCGGGGCGGAAGCCTCGATCGATCGCGTCAGTCTTGCCGGTTTTGCGGCGGCGCGGGCCTTGTCCAGTGGTTATAACGAGACCCCCGAGCGCGCTTCCCGGCCGTTCGACAGTGGCCGTGACGGGTTTGTCATGGGCGAGGGCGCCGGTCTTCTGGTGATCGAATCCCTGGAACATGCCCTGGCCCGTGGTGCTCAGCCCTTGGCGGAACTGGTGGGTTACGGGACCAGCGCGGATGCTTATCACCTGACCGCCGGCCCGGAAGATGGCAGCGGGGCGCGCCGGGCAATGGCCTTGGCATTGGCGCAGGCGGGTATCACTCCGGATCAGGTGCAACACCTGAATGCCCATGCGACTTCAACGCCGGTCGGCGATCTCGGGGAGCTGGCGGCGATCAAATCGTTGTTCGGCACCGAGAACAAAATCGCGGTAACAGCGACCAAGTCGGCTACCGGGCATCTACTGGGTGCAGCGGGCGGGATCGAGGCGATTTTTACCTTGTTGGCGATTCGTGATCAGGTGGCGCCGGCCACGCTGAATTTCGACAACCCGGACCCGGCCACAGAGGGCGTGGACATTGTCCATGGCGAGGCGAGGCCGATGGCGATTGAATACGCTCTGTCCAACGGCTTCGGTTTCGGCGGGGTCAATGCCAGCGTGCTGTTCAAGCGCTGGCAGGACTAGTCCCGGGACTGCTTCAAGTGTTCGCGCGTGACGTCGAGGATCCGCTGGGCCAGCCCGGGGTTCTCGACGCTGCGTGATAACAGCAGTGCTCCTACCAGGGTCGACATGATGACGATGCTGCGGTCGTCGGCATGTTCGCCCTCCAGCGTGCCTTGCACTTGTTCAAGCCTTGCGCTGAGAACGGCATCGGTGGTCGGGCTTGGCTGCCCGCGCAAGCCCAGTTCGGATGACATGGTCGGCAGCGGGCAGCCCTGTTGGGGCGAGGTTTGGTGCCACTCGGACAGGTAACTGTCGATGAAGGCGTCCAAGGGACGATCTTCGGCGAACAACATGGCGCACTGCGCGTCGAGTTCTTCGCCCGCCGCCTGCAGGGCTTTCTCCACCAGTTCGTCCTTGGAGGAAAAGTGTGAGTAGAAGCCGCCGTGTGTCAGGCCCAATGCTTTCATCAGGGGTTGCAGGCCGGTCGCGCCAATCCCGTCACGTCGGAAGCGTGCAGCGGCTTCCTTGATGATGCGTTGATGGGTTTGGGCTTTGTGATCCTGCGAGTAACGCATCTGAAATCTCCACGGCAATACATCATCTTAACCAAGGAAGCTTAGATGGTGACTGTCTTCTATTCCTAAAAAAGCACCCGGATGCTTCAAAGCGCAACCTGGCATGAATAGTGTTTGCTCGCCTGCAGACTTTTACTAATCCGGGACCGCTGAGCCTTGGCGGTCCGCCTGAGCGAGGAGACGATCATGTTCAAAGATTACCCAGCGGCCTATCAGGTCAGCAAAGGCGCGGCTTTGCAGGTGGACACTGCGTTTTACAACCGAATTCGTGAGGCGCAGGACGCTCGCACACTGATCGAGCAATTTGAGGTCCCGATCCGCACCGGGCGCGCGTGGCATGTCCCTGCTGGGCATGTGTTTCGAGTTACCACACCGGTCGGCCCGCAAGTGGGTGATTTTAACGTCTGGAATGCCAACGATCCCCGCGAACGCCTGTGGGCGGCCCGCACCCGGCAACTGCAAGGCGCGCATGTCAGTACCCATGACCGGCTGTGGTCGAACCTGCCCTTTTTGCGGCCATTGGTGACCATCACCGATGACAGCCTGGCCGCTTATGGCGTCGACGAGCACGGTGGCCGCTTGCATGACTTGCTGGGCACGCGTTGCGATCCCTATGTGAACAAAATGCTCACGGGCGAGGACTTTCACCATCATTGCCATTCGAACCTGACCCGGGCCGTGTTACCCCATGGTCTGACCGAGTTCGACGTGCATGACGTGTTGAATATTTTCCAATGCACAGGCCTCAATCATGACGACATGTACTTCATGAAAGCCTGTCCGGCGCAGAAGGGCGACTACCTGGAATTCTTTGCCGAGATTGATTTGCTGTGTGCGCTGTCGACCTGCCCGGGAGGGGATTTGTCTTTGCCGATGTGGGGGCCGGACGCGCAGGATCCGTTGAGCGTATGTCGTCCGCTTGGAGTGGAGATTTATCGGTTGGAAGATGAGTTGCTGGAAGGTTGGAGCCAGCCCGAGCGTGCTGCATACAACGGAATGCACGGCCTGCACCTCGCCAAGGCAGACTGGGAAAAATAAAAAAAGATCGCAGCCCCGGTAGGAGCTGCCGAAGGCTGCGATCTTTTGATCTTAAGGTTCAGCGATCTTTTGCTTCCTTGGCGTCCATGTCCGCATTGCGTTCAGCGACGCGTTTACGTTGCTCGTCGGTGAGTTCGACCTTGTTGGCAGTGTCACGCAACATCATAAGACCACCAACGATCGAGCCGATTGCAACAACTAGAATCAACCAGGCATACCAGGGCATAGGGCTCTCCTTGAGGGGCAGGCCGGCAGGCGGATTTCGCCGGCCGATCGTGCATACCACTTTGAGCGATTGTTCTTCGCAGTGGTTCCATTGTAGGCCTGTTATGGCGGGCACAGTCGGCGGGTGGATGGCTTATAGGCCGGTCAGCATCGCATCGGCCGGTGCATCGGCGCGCAGTTGTGCCGTCAGCATGAAGTACACGAACCCCACCGCCATGAAGCCGAGGAAGATCAGCCCGATCAAGGTGTTGAACCAGGCCATCGCCACCAGGCACACCAGCGCCAGCAGCAGCGCAATCATCGGCACCAGCGGGTAGCACGGCGCGCGGAATGTGCGCTCCAGGTTCGGCTCGGTTTTACGCAGTTTAAACAGGCTGAGCATGCTCATGATGTACATGACGATTGCCCCGAATACCGCCATGGTGATCATCGCGGCGGTGAGCGTCATCCCGCCGAGGTTGATCAGGCCATCGCTGTAGATCGCCGCGATACCGATCACACCACCGGCAATAATTGCGCGGTGTGGAGTCTGGAAGCGTGACAGTTTTGCCAGTGACTTGGGCAAATAACCGGCGCGCGCCAGGGCGAAGAACTGGCGCGAATACCCCAGGATGATGCCGTGGAAACTCGCCACCAAGCCGAACAGGCCAATCCACACCAGCATGTGCAGCCAGCCGGAGTTTTCGCCGACCACGGTTTTCATGGCTTGCGGCAGCGGATCGTTGATGTTGGACAAGGTGCGCCAGTCGCCAACGCCACCGGCAAAGAACATTACGCCCATTGCCAGCAACACCAGGGTCAGGATGCCGCTGATGTAGGCCTTGGGAATCGTGCGTTTGGGGTCCTTGGCTTCTTCGGCGGCCATGGCTGCACCCTCGATGGCGAGGAAGAACCAGATGGCGAACGGGATGGCGGCAAACATGCCGGCGATGGCCGGGGCGCCGAATACATCCGAACCGGCCCAGCCATTGAGTGCGAAGTTGCTGAAGCTGAACGCCGGTGCGACCACCCCCATGAACACCAGCAGCTCGGCAACGGCCAGCACGCAGACGACCAGCTCAAAAGTCGCGGCCAGTTTCACCCCGAGAATGTTCAGACCCATGAACACGATGTAGGCACCGACTGCCGCGTGCTTGGGATCGAGCGCCGGGAATTGCACGTTCAGGTAAGCGCCAATCGCCAGGGCAATGGCCGGTGGGGCGAAGACGAATTCGATCAGCGTCGCCAACCCGGCGATCAATCCGCCTTTTTCGCCGAAGGCCCGGCGGCTGTAGGCAAAAGGCCCTCCGGCGTGGGGAATGGCGGTGGTCAGCTCAGTGAAGCTAAAGATGAAGCAGGTGTACATGGTGGCGACCATGAAGGAAGTCACCAGAAACCCCAGCGTCCCGGCGACGCCCCAGCCGTAACTCCAGCCGAAATATTCTCCTGAAATCACCAGCCCGACCGCAATGCCCCACAGGTGCAGCGTACCCAGCGTTGGTTTGAGTTGTGTATTCATGCGTTTGCTCCCTGAACGGTTTGGAAAGCTCGGGGGAAGGCGTGTGCAGTGGACGTGCCAGTCTGCATTTGCAGGTCGTAAAGCGCTGAAAGCTGTCGTATCGGGGATGTTCGCCACCGGATGTCGGCGAGTGCATGCGCCAGTCGAGGGCATTAATGGCTGATATGCCGTGTTCGCGCGCAGATTTTAGCCAGACCTGACACTAACCCTGTGGCGAGGGCGCTAGCTCCCACTGGGCTGCGCAGTAGACCCTGTTTGGGCCCGCTTTGCGCCCCAACGGAATAAACGCCCTCACCACAGGCGGTGCGGCGTGTCCTAAAGGGTTTGTTTAGCCAAGCACTCCTGCAGCGCGGCTGCCCACTGAGGCTGACTCACGCCCCACTCCTGCTCCAGACGGGTGCAATCCAATCTCGAGTTAAGCGGGCGTTCGGCGGGCGTCGGGTAATCACTGGAGGGGATAGGTAGCAGGTTCGCGCAGGGCGCTCCCCGTTCGCGCAACGCGTCTCCGATGGCCTGGGCAAAACCAAACCACGATGTTTCACCCTGGGCGGTCAAGTGATAAATCCCCCAGGCACCGGCATCGCCGGACTGCCAGCGCTTAATCAAAGCAAGGGTGCTGGCCGCGATTGTTCCTGCCCAAGTGGGTGCGCCGATCTGATCGGCAACGATGCGCAGTTCCGGTTTTTCCTGCAGTAAACGTTGCATGGTCAGCAGGAAGTTGCGCCCGTGGGTCGAGTACACCCAGCTGGTGCGCAGGATCAGGTGCTGGCCTTGCACCTGGGTTATCGCTCGCTCCCCCGCCAATTTGCTCTGGCCGTAAACGCCCAGCGGATTAGGCGCATCTTCTTCGGTGTACGGCTCAGGCTTGGAACCGTCGAATACATAGTCGGTGGAGTAATGAATCAATGGGATGCCAAGCGCCAGTGCTTCTTCGGCGAAAATGCCCGGGGCAATCCCATTGATGGCCAAAGCGGCTTCGGGCTCGCTTTCTGCCAGATCGACTGCGGTGTAGGCGGCGGCATTTATGATCAGGTCGGGACGCACCCGTTGGACCTGTTGGCGGATCTGATCGGGATGCGCCAGGTCCATCTGATCGCGCCCTGATACGATCAACTCGCCGACTGCGCCGAGACACCGTTGCAACTCCCGGGACACCTGACCATGCTGGCCACTGATGAGGATTTTCATTGGATACCCATGAGTCATTGCCCTTCGCCGGCCAGCTTCGCCAGGTACTGCCCATAACCGGTCTTGCCGAAATAGCGAGCGCGATCCAGTAATTGATCGCGGTCGATCCACTTGTTTTCGTACGCTATCTCTTCAAGGCAAGCCACTTTCAAGCCTTGCCGATGCTCGATAGTCTGCACGTACTGTGACGCTTCGAGCAGGCTGTCGTGGGTACCGGTGTCCAGCCAGGCGAACCCTCGCCCGAAACGCTCGACCTGCAGGTCGCCGCGCGCAAGGTAGGCATTGTTCACGTCGGTGATTTCCAGCTCGCCCCGCGCTGAAGGCTTCACTGCCCTGGCAATCTCGACGACATCGTTGTCGTAAAAGTACAGGCCGGTAACGGCATAGCTGGACTTCGGGGATTTAGGTTTTTCTTCAATCGACAGCGCGCGGCCTGCACTGTCGAAATCGATCACGCCAAAGCGCTCGGGGTCTTTGACCCAGTAACCGAAGACGGTGGCACCAGAGGCACGGTTTGCCGCGCTCCGCAGTTGTTCGCCGAAGTGCTGGCCATGGAAAATGTTGTCACCGAGAATCAGGCACACCGGATCGTCGCCTATGAACGCTTCGCCAATCAAAAAGGCTTGAGCCAGACCATCCGGTGACGGCTGTTCGGCATAGCTGAAGTTCACCCCAAATTGACTCCCATCACCCAGTAGATTGCGATACTGCGGCAGATCGTGCGGGGTGGAAATCAGCAGGATGTCCTTGATGCCTGCCAGCATCAAAACTGAAATCGGGTAATAGATCATTGGTTTGTCGTAAACCGGCAAAAGCTGTTTAGACACACCGAGTGTGATGGGATGCAGGCGCGTACCGGATCCGCCTGCCAGAACGATACCTTTCATCATGCGAGCAGTTCCCGAGTATTGATGGCGCCCAGGCGTTCGCCCTGATAGCTGCCGTCCTGGACGCGGCGGCACCATTCGAGGTTATCCAG
Organism: Pseudomonas sp. HY13-MNA-CIBAN-0226; assembly: GCF_040310305.1. Taxonomy (NCBI): domain Bacteria; kingdom Pseudomonadati; phylum Pseudomonadota; class Gammaproteobacteria; order Pseudomonadales; family Pseudomonadaceae; genus Pseudomonas; species Pseudomonas sp. HY13-MNA-CIBAN-0226. The sequence continues at coordinate 65,398 of NZ_JBEOPS010000025.1, read as the reverse complement.
GTACCACTGGACCGTTTTGCGCAGACCGGATTGGAAGGTCTCTTCAGGCACCCAGCCAAGCTCGCGCTCGATTTTGCCGGCATCAATTGCGTAACGCTGGTCGTGTCCCGGTCGATCCTGAACGAACGTGATCAAGTCCGCGTACTGCGCAACGCCGTCGGGTTTTTGCGGCGCCAATTCTTCGAGCAGGGCGCAGATGCCGCGCACCACGTCGATGTTCTTCTGTTCGTTGTGGCCGCCGATGTTATAGGTCTCGCCGACTGTACCTTCGGTTACTACCTTCAGTAGCGCCCGGGCATGGTCCTCGACGAACAACCAGTCGCGGACTTGCAGGCCATTGCCATACACCGGCAGCGGCTTTCCGGCCAAAGCATTGAGTATGACCAGTGGAATCAACTTTTCAGGGAAGTGGAACGGGCCGTAGTTGTTCGAGCAATTGGTCAACAGCACCGGCAGTCCGTAAGTGCGCTGCCAGGCACGAACCAGATGGTCAGATGCCGCCTTGCTGGCAGAGTAGGGAGAGCTTGGGGCATAAGGAGTCGTCTCCGTAAACAGATCGTCGACGCCATGCAGGTCGCCGTAAACCTCGTCGGTGGAGATATGATGAAAACGGAAAGCGCTCTTTTCGGGCTCGGCCAGGGTCTGCCAATAGGCCCGCGCCGCTTCCAGCAAACTGTAAGTGCCGACGATGTTGGTCTGGATGAAATCCGATGGACCATCGATCGAGCGGTCCACATGAGACTCTGCGGCCAGGTGCATGATTGCTTGCGGTTGGAATCGCGTAAACACTGCACTCACGGCTGCCTGGTCAACGATATCGACCTGGACGAACTCATAACGCGTGTCACTGGCAATGCTGGCCAAGGATTCGAGATTGCCAGCGTAGGTCAGCTTGTCCAGATTGAGGACTTCATGCCCGGTCTGCGAAATCAGCTCGCGAATAAGTGCCGAACCGATGAAGCCGGCACCGCCAGTGATGAGGATACGCATGTTGTTCTGCCCTGGTTTCACGAGAACACCTCTGCATCCTTCAGGAACATTGCCGCTTGATCCTTGGCGGACAGTTGTGGCGCTCCATCCAATTGCCAGTCGATGGCCAGATCCGGATCGTCCCAACGAATACTGCGCTCTGCGGACGGTGTGTAATAGTCGGTGGTTTTGTAAAGAAATTCGGCGGATTCGCTCAACACCAGGAACCCGTGGGCAAAACCCTGCGGAACCCATAGCTGCCGATGATTCTCGGCAGACAACCGCACCGCAACCCATTTCCCAAAGTGCGGTGAACAGCGGCGGATATCCACCGCCACGTCCAGCACTTCCCCGGCCGTTACCCGAACCAGCTTGCCCTGGGTATTCTCCAGTTGGTAATGCAGGCCCCGCAGCACGCCTTTTTGCGAGCGTGAATGGTTGTCCTGTACGAACCGGGTGTCCAGGCCGGTGGCTTCTTCGAAAGCCCTGGCGTTGAAGCTTTCGTAGAAGAAGCCACGTTCATCACCAAATACCTTCGGTTCGATAATAAGAACACCGGGCAAATCGGTGGCGATTACATTCATAGTGTTTTCTCTGGCTTTGACATTCGATGGGCGACATTCTCGGTCAAATCACCGCTCATACGCGAGCGGCAATGCTGTAAACCCCGCGTAACCTCACTCTTTACGCTTTCTTTATCCCCCGCCACACCCCTCGATCTCGTTCCTTTACAGCCTATCTCCCGACAATACCTCCACACGCGGCAATACGCCGTAACACGGAGAACTTCCATGAGCGTTCTGGACGGAGTGTCACTGCTGCTGGCAGTGGGGCTGTTCATTTATCTGTTGGTTGCGCTGTTGCGCGCGGACCGGAACTAGGAGCGGGTATGCACAGTTATGACTATTGGCTGATCCTCGCATTCTTCGCGTTGGTGCTTGTGCCTGCGCCGTTTCTGGGTCGGTTCTACTACAAGGTGATGGAAGGGCAGCGCACCTGGCTGACGCCGGTGCTTGGGCCGGTGGAGCGCGGTTGTTATCGGGTGGCGGGGGTTGATCCGCAGGCCGAACAGAGTTGGCAGAAGTATGCGTTGGCGCTGCTGGCGTTCAACCTGGCCGGCTTTGTGCTGTTGTTTGCGATTCTGCTGTTCCAGGACTATCTGCCGCTCAACCCGCAGCAGTTGCCGGGTCAGGAGTGGACTCAGGCGTTCAACACCGCCGTCAGCTTCATGACCAACACCAACTGGCAGTCCTACAGCGGCGAAGCGACGCTCAGTTACCTGAGCCAGATGGTCGGCCTCACCGTGCAGAACTTTGTCAGCGCCGCCACCGGCCTGGCTGTGCTGGTGGCCCTGTGTCGTGGTATTGGGCGCAAGTCCACCAAGACCCTGGGCAATTTCTGGGTCGACATGACCCGTGCCACCCTTTACGGCTTGCTGCCGCTGTGCCTGCTGCTGGCGCTGTTCCTGGTGTGGCAGGGCGTGCCGCAGACCTTCGCTCACTACGTAAATGCCGTGACGATGCAGGGTGTCGATCAGGTGATTCCATTGGGCCCGGCCGCCAGCCAGATTGCGATCAAGCAGTTGGGCACCAACGGCGGCGGCTTCTTTGGCGTCAACTCGGCGCATCCGTTCGAGAACCCGACGGCGTGGAGCAATCTGTTCGAATTGGCGTCGATCATTCTGATCCCGGTGGCCCTGGTCTTCACCTTCGGCCATTACGTGAAGGACCTGCGCCAGAGCCGCGCGATCATTGCCTGCATGCTGGCGCTGTTCCTCATTGGTGGTGCCACCTCGTTGTGGGCTGAGTACCAGCCGAACCCGAGCCTCAACAACGCGGCGGTGGAACAGACCGCGCCGCTGGAAGGCAAGGAAGCGCGCTTTGGTACCACCGGTTCTGTGCTGTGGTCGGTAACGACGACGTCGGCATCCAACGGTTCGGTCAACGCGATGCACGACAGCCTCAACCCTCTCAGCGGCATGGTCGCGCTGGTCAACATGATGGTCGGCGAGGTGATCTTCGGCGGTGTGGGGGCCGGGCTCTACGGCATGCTGCTGAACGTGCTGATCGCCGTGTTCCTGGCGGGGCTGATGATCGGCCGCACGCCGGAATACCTCGGCAAAAAACTGCAGGCTCGGGAAGTGCAGTTGCTGGTGGTGACTTTGCTGGTGATGCCGGTCGGCGTGCTGGTGCTGGGCGCGATTGCCGCCAGCCTGCCAGGGCCAGTGGCGGCGGTCACTAACCCGGGGCCGCACGGTTTCAGCCAGTTGCTCTACGCCTACACCTCGGCCAGCGCCAACAACGGCTCAGCCTTCGCTGGCTTCGGCGCCAACACGCCGTTTCACAACCTGATGCTCGGTCTTGGCATGTTGATCGGCCGCTTCGGCTACATCCTGCCCGTGCTTGCGCTGGCTGGCAGCCTGGCGCTGAAGAAAGCCGCGCCGGTCAGCCCGAACAGCTTCCCCACCCATGGCCCGCTGTTCGTGACCTTGTTGACGGTGACCATTTTGCTGGTGGGTGGCTTGACCTTCCTGCCGACCTTGGCACTGGGGCCTATTGCCGAACACTTGAGCCTGGGTTTCTAAGGAGCTGATGATGAATATGCCCGCAACCAAACCGGCTGCCGTCAAGGCGCCGGAACAACCGAAAACCGCGATCTCGGCCCTGTGGCGCCCGGCGCTGGTGCAAGCCTTCGTCAAGCTTGACCCGCGCCAGTTGCAGCGTGCGCCGGTGATGCTGGTGGTGGAACTGACCGCCATCCTGACCACCGTGCTGTGCTTCATTCCGGATCCGGCAGTGCCGACGTTTGTCGCCGCGCAAATTGCCCTGTGGCTATGGTTCACCGTGCTGTTTGCCAACTTCGCCGAAGCCTTGGCCGAGGGTCGCGGCAAGGCTCGCGCCGACAGCTTGAAGGCAGGCAGCGAGGGCCTGAGTGCCCGCCGCAAAACCGCCGATGGCAGCTTTCAAATCGTGCCGGCCACCAGCCTGCGCAAAGATGACGTAGTGCGCGTCGAAGCCGGGGAAATGATCCCCGGTGACGGCGAGGTGATCGAAGGCATCGCGGCGGTCAACGAGGCGGCGATTACCGGTGAGTCGGCGCCGGTCATTCGCGAGTCTGGGGGAGATCGTTCGGCGGTGACCGGCAATACCCGGCTGGTATCGGACTGGTTGCTGGTGCGGATCACGGCCAACCCCGGGGAGTCGACGCTCGATCGCATGATTGCCCTGGTCGAAGGCGCCAAACGCCAGAAAACCCCGAACGAAGTCGCCCTCGACATCCTGCTGATCGGCCTGACGCTGATCTTCCTGCTGGTGGTCGTGACCCTGCAACCCTTCGCGCATTTCGCCAATGGCAGCCTGCCGCTGGTGTTCCTCGTGGCGTTATTGGTCACGCTGATTCCGACCACCATTGGCGGCTTGTTGTCCGCCATCGGTATTGCCGGGATGGACCGCCTGGTGCGCTTGAATGTCATCGCCAAGTCCGGTCGCGCCGTGGAAGCGGCGGGGGATGTACACGTGCTGTTGCTGGACAAGACCGGCACCATCACGTTCGGCAACCGTCGCTGCACGGCGGTGTATGCGGCGCCGGGAGTGAGCGGCCGGGAATTGGCCGAAGGTGCACTGTTCGCCTCCCTGGCCGATGACACGGCGGAAGGCAAGTCCATCGTCGAATACCTGCGTGGCTTGCATCCACAGCCAGAGCCGTCGCCCGAGACCCTGACGAGCGTGCCGTTCAGTGCCGAAACCCGCCTCTCCGGCGTTGACTATCAGGGCCGCGTTTACCGCAAGGGTGCGGTGGATTCGGTGCTGGCGTTCGTCGGCCTGAAACGCGCCGACCTGGCACCGGCGCTGTCCCGGGAAATCGACAAGATCGCCCAAAGCGGTGGCACGCCGCTGCTGGTGTGTGCCGACGGCAAACTGCTCGGCGCGATCCACCTCAAGGACGTGGTCAAGCCCGGCATTCGCGAGCGTTTTGCCGAACTGCGCAAGTTGGGCATTCGCACGGTGATGGTGACCGGCGACAACCCGCTGACGGCTGCGACAATTGCGGCCGAAGCGGGCGTCGACGATGTGCTGGCCGAAGCCACGCCAGAGAAAAAACTGGCGCGCATTCGGCATGAGCAGAACGACGGTCGGCTGGTGGCGATGTGCGGCGACGGTGCCAACGATGCCCCGGCCCTGGCCCAGGCTGATGTCGGTATGGCAATGAACGACGGGACCCAGGCGGCACGCGAGGCGGCGAACATGGTCGACCTCGACAGCGACCCGACCAAGCTGCTGGACGTGGTGCAAATCGGCAAGGAATTGCTGGTGACCCGTGGTGCGCTGACGACCTTTTCCATCGCCAACGACGTGGCCAAATACTTCGCGATCCTGCCGGCGCTGTTCGCCACGATCTATCCGCAACTGGGCGTGCTCAACATCATGCACCTGAGCAGCCCGCAGAGCGCGATTCTCTCGGCGATCGTGTTCAACGCCTTGATCATCGTGGTGCTGATCCCGCTGGCGTTGCGCGGTGTGCGGGTGCAGGCAGCCAGTGCGGCGGCGTTATTGCGGCGCAACCTGTTGATTTATGGGCTGGGCGGGATTGTGGTGCCGTTTGTGGGGATCAAGGCGATCGACATGCTGTTGACGGCGTTGCATCTGGTTTGACCGCTTGTGTGGGAGCCAGCCTGCTGGCGATGGAAGTTAACGATGACGCGTTCTGTCTGCATGAGCGCGTTGAGCTCAAGTTTTTCGCGAGCAAGCTCGCTCCTACAGGGGCAGTTTGCTCACGAACCACAGAATTTGTTACCGGAATTCGAGGAATCTGAAATGTCCACAATGATCCGCCCGGCCTTGAGCCTTCTCGTTCTCATGACCCTGATCACCGGCGTTGCCTATCCCCTGGTTGTCACCGGTGTGGCCCAGGTCGCTTTCCCCAGCCAGGCCAACGGCAGCCTGGTGCAGGACGCCAGTGGCAAGGTGCGTGGCTCTGCACTGATCGCCCAGGATTTCACCGGTGACGCCTGGTTCCATCCACGACCTTCAGCCGGTGCCTTTGCCACGGTTGCCAGTGGTGCCAGCAACTTCGCGCCAAGCAACCCGGCGCTCGCGACCCGGGTGGTCGACGATGCCAACAAACTGCTGGTGCCCGGCCAGGGGCCGGTGCCCTTGGCGCAACTGACCACTTCCGGCAGCGGCCTCGATCCGCACTTGCCTCCTGCGGCGATTGCCTATCAACTGGCGCGTGTTGCGGCGGCGCGGCAGTTGCCGGTGTCGACGGTTGAGCAATTGATGAATGCGCATATCGAGCGACCGCTGGTGGGCCCGCCGGTGGTGAATGTGTTGGCGTTGAATATTGCGCTGGAAAAGCTGTAGATCAAAAGATCGCAGGCTGCGCCAGCTCCTACACGGAGCCTGCGATCTTTCGCGGTAACCCCCATTCCAAGTCGAACAAGGCAATAACAGATGAGCAACTCCGGCCGCGCCGACGCACTGCTAGCAGACCTGCCCCGCGACGGGCGTGGCCGGCTCAAGGTTTTCCTTGGCGCCGCCCCGGGTGTCGGCAAGACCTACGCCATGCTGCAAGCGGCCCATACCCAGCTGCGCCAGGGCGTGAAAGTCATCGCCGGGGTGGTCGAAACCCACGGCCGCGCTGAAACCGAAGCGCTGCTCGGCGGCTTGCCGCAGCAACCGTTGGTGCGCTCGGAATACCGTGGCGTCATGCTCGAGGAAATGGACCTCGACGGCCTGCTCGCGGCCAAACCCAAGCTGGTGCTGGTGGACGAACTGGCCCACAGCAACGCCCCCGGCAGCCGTCACGCCAAGCGCTGGCAGGACATCCAGGAACTGCTCGCCGCCGGCATCGACGTGTTCACGACCGTCAACGTCCAGCACCTGGAAAGCCTCAATGACCAGGTGCGTGGCATCACCGGCGTGCAGGTCCGCGAGACCTTGCCGGACTGGGTGCTTCAGGAAGCCTATGAACTGCTGCTGATCGACTTGCCGCCGCGGGAATTGCTCGAGCGTCTGCGCGACGGCAAAGTCTATGTGCCGGAGCAGGCACGGGCGGCCATCGATGCATTCTTCACCCAGACCAACCTCACGGCCTTGCGTGAACTGGCGATGCAGACTGCCGCCGCGCAAGTCGACAATGACCTGGCCCAGGGCTATCGCCAACTCGGCCAGGATGCGCCGGCTGTGCGCGGTCGGTTGCTGGTCGGGGTCGATGGCGATGAGCAGGCCGAGCGCCTGGTGCGGCATGCCAGCCGGGTCGCCCAGCGTCGTCACCTGCCGTGGAGCCTGGTGCATGTGGACAACGGCAGCACGCGCGACGAACAGGCACGCCTGCGCCTGCAAAGTGCCCAGCAACTGGCCGAGCGCCTGGGTGGCGAGGTGGTGTTACTGCGAGCTGGCGAGGTCGCGAAAACCCTGATCCAGCATGCCGGCGAACGTCGCGCCAGCCTGATCCTGGTGGGGCAATCCCGGCAGCGTTGGCGCCGGCGCCTGTTCGGTGGCGGCCTGGCGTCACGGCTGTTGCGCAACGCGCGCGGGCTGGAAATCAACGTGCTCGACAGCGATCACGCGCAACATTCGCCACGCGCGCGTTCGACCCAGCCACTGGTGTGGTTCGACTATGCGCTGGCGCTGGTGGCGACCGTGCTCGCCAGTGCCTTGGCCTGGGCCGTAGCCAGTGTGTTGCCGCTGCCCAACATCTCCCTGGTGTTCCTCGCGGCCGTGCTGCTGGTGGCCGTGCGCAGCAGTCTTGGCCCGGCGCTGGCCTGCGCGGCGCTGTCATTCCTGACCTATGACTTCCTGTTCATTCCACCGAATTTCTCCTTCAGCATCCAGCGCGAAGAAGACGTGCTGACCTTGTTGTTTTTCCTGTTGATGGCCGCACTCACCGGCAACCTCGCGGCGCGTCAGCGTCGACAATTGCAGGCGCTGCGCGATACCCAGGAAGAGACCAGCGAACTGCTCGACCTGTCGCGCAAACTCACCGCGGCCACTGATCGCCAGGCGGTAGTCAGTGCGGCGGCGCAGCACCTCAACGGCTGGAGCGACGTACAACTGTGCCTGCTCAATCGCGACGGGCAGGCGGGCTGGAAAGTTGAAACCGGTGGCCCGTTGACCCTCACCGAAGCCGAACGCGCAGCGGCCGACTGGGCCTGGCAACACGATCAGCCGGCGGGTGCGGGAACCGGGACTTTGCCGATGGGACGCTGGTGGTGGTGGCCGTTGTCGGTAGAGGACGGACCGCTGGCGCTGCTCGGCGTCTGCGCCAGGGAAGGCCATACCTTGAGCGGCCAGCGCCGCCGCCTGCTGACTGCCTTGAGCCAGCCACTCGCCCAGGCACTGGCCCGTGCGCAACTGGCCCAGGACCTGGAGGCGGCGCGCCTGCACGGTGAAACCGAGCAACTGCGCAGTGCCTTGCTGGCCTCGGTGTCCCATGACCTGCGCACGCCGCTGACCTCGATGCGCGGCAGCATCGACAGCCTGCTGGCGCTCGGCGAAGCGATCCCGCTGGAAGACCGCCGCGAACTGCTCGAAGGCACTCGCGACGAAGCCGAACGCCTCGATCGTTATATTCAGAACCTGCTGGACATGACCCGCCTGGGCCACGGTGCGTTGAAGCTGGCGCGGGACTGGGTGTCGCCGGCAGACATCGTCGGCAGCTCGCTCAATCGCCTGCGTGCGGTGCTCGCGCCGCTGCAGGTCAGCACCGAGGTGCCCCCGGAGTTGCCGCTGCTCTACGTGCACGCGGCGCTGATCGAACAGGCGCTGGTAAACGTACTGGAAAACGCCGCGCGGTTTTCCCCGCCTCAGGGCCGCCTGCAGTTGAGCGCTGGCGCCAATGACAGCGAGTTGTTTTTCTCGGTCAGCGACGAAGGGCCAGGGATTCCGGAGGACGAGCGGGCAAAGATTTTCGATATGTTCTACACCGCCGCACGGGGTGATCGGGGCGGGCAGGGCACCGGGCTTGGCCTGGCGATTTGCCAGGGGATGGTGGGCGCTCATGGCGGGCGGATCAGTGTCGCGGACGGGATAGAGGGCCGGGGCACCTGCATCACCCTGCATCTGCCACTGCAAGAACAGCCGGAAGTTGAAAGTGAAGCCTGATACCCTTTGGATCTCCTTATGCCGCGATCAGAATTCATGAGCCAGACCGCGACCATCCTGGTCATCGACGACGAACCACAGATCCGCAAATTCCTGCGCATCAGCCTGGTTTCCCAAGGTTATAAAGTGCTGGAAGCCGGAACCGGTACCGAGGGGCTGGCGCAGGCCGCGTTGAGTAAACCTGACTTGCTGGTGCTCGACCTCGGCCTGCCGGACATGGACGGCCAGCAGGTGCTGCGCGAGTTTCGCGAGTGGTCGACGGTGCCGGTGCTGGTGCTGTCGGTGCGTGCCGGCGAGGGGCAGAAAGTCGAGGCGCTGGACGGCGGTGCGAATGATTACGTGACCAAGCCGTTCGGCATCCAGGAATTCCTGGCCAGGGTCCGCGCGCTGTTGCGCCAGGCTCCAGCTGGGGAATCGCAGCAGGCGGCACTGAGCTTTGGGCCGCTGACCGTTGACCTGGCCTACCGCCGGGTACTGCTCGACGGCGCCGAAGTCGCATTGACCCGCAAGGAGTACGCGGTGCTGGCGCAACTGGCCCGGCATCCGGGGCGGGTGATTACCCAGCAGCAACTACTCAAGGATATCTGGGGGCCGACGCACACCGAGGACAGTCACTATTTGCGCATTGTGGTGGGGCATCTGCGCCAGAAGCTGGCCGATGACCCCACCCAGCCGCGGTTTATCTTGACTGAGGCGGGGGTGGGGTATCGGTTGTTGGGCGGGGACAACCAGTAATATGTGTGTTGAATGTTCCGGCCTCATCGCGGGCAAGCCCGGCTCCCACAGGTTATGAGTTGATTCACAATATTTGTGGACACCCTCGAACCTGTGGGAGCCGGGCTTGCCCGCGATGAGGCCCTTGAATCCTGCACAAGTCTAGGGACTGCGACCCTGCTCTTCCTCATACCGATCCAGGGTATCGCGCGCAATTTCCCGCCCCAGCGCGATCAATTCCGGCGCCTTGTAAAACTCGAAAAACCGGCACACCCGCTTCGGTACGTTGATCAGGATATCCGGCGGATACCCGGCAATCTTGTACTGCGCCAACGAAGTCTGCATCACCTCGAAACTCTGGTTGATCAAATCCAGCAGCGACGCCGGCCCGACGTTATCGATAATGAACGACCCGGTGGCGGACTTCGGCGCACCACCGGCCTCCGGAGCGGCGGCCGGTTGCTGGGCTTCAGGCTCGGCGGATTCGATCCACGGATTGATACCCGCCCCTTGCGCCTTCAGTGCTTCTTTCTCCAGCGCCAGCAATTGCTCGGCCTGCGTGCGTCGGAACGGTAACTTCGACCCCAGCGAATTGATCAGGCTGTCGAAGCGACTTTTGAACGCAGGCGGGCGCGGGATCACCGGCAGCTGATAATGCCGCTGGTTGGTGGAGTTGAGATTGACCGCGATGATCAGGTCGCAATGGCTCGAGACCACCGGCACGATCGGCAGGGGGTTGAGTATCCCGCCGTCGACCAGCATGCGATTGCCTTGCATCACCGGGGTGAACAGGCTGGGGATCGCCGCCGAGGCGCGCATGGCCTGGTGCAGGCAACCTTCCTGGAACCAGATTTCCTGCTGGTTGGTCAGGTCGGTGGCCACCGCCGTGTAGGGAATCCGCAGTTCCTCGATGTTGATCTCGCCGACGATCTTGCGAATTTGCCCGAACACTTTTTCGCCGCGAATCGCCCCCAGTCGGAAACTCACGTCAACCAGACGCAAGACGTCGAGATAATCCAGGCTCTCGATCCAGTTGCGATAATCCTCGAGTTTGCCGGCGGCATAGATCCCGCCGACCACCGCGCCCATGGAGCACCCGGCGATGCAGGCGATGTCGTAGCCTCGCCGTTCGATCTCCTCGATGACGCCGATATGGGCATAACCCCGGGCGCCACCTGATCCCAGTACCAGTGCGACACGCTTTTTCATGAATCGCCCTCGTCTGACAAGGTTCAACAATGCACCCAACGAGGGGCGCGCTTCAATCGCCAAGGTCGTTCAAGCAGGCGAAGACGTCGTTTTTTCGACACTCCATGGCGGCGCAAGGGTATCTTGCTCAGCGCGACACTTTCAGCAAGGCGCTCAAGGCACTTTTCAACCGCCAGGCCGTCTTACCTGCACGACCGTTTTCCTATTTTTTGAGGTGTAAGTGATGAAAGCCTGGATCTGTGTACCCTTGATTGCCCTGGCACTGGCCGGCTGTGCCGGCAAGACCGCCTACCGCGACAGCTGCGGGAGTGGCATAGATGCGGCTTGGCATGAGCTGGACCTGGCCAAGGCGGAAGGGTTTGCCGGCACCGTCAGCTACTCCAAGGCGCTGTCGTTGCTGACCGGTGCGAAGACCCAGCAGCAATTCGAGGCATTCGAAGGTTGCACCAAGAAAGCCGAAAAAGCGCGCTTCTACATTCGTGAGTCACGCGCCGGACGTTAAGGCATGATGCAAGGCTAACGCCCCATTGGAAAAAGGGAGCAAATGATGTCCGGGTTAGTTGATCGGTTAGTGGCTCATGTCATGGGCCTTGAAGTCGGATTGATGGCGAGTCAGGCGCGCCTGGAGGCGCGAACCGACCCTGAGGCCTTGCACGATCTGCGCACGACGGTCCGCCGTCTGCGCAGCCTGTTGCGGCCGTTGCGCGGCTTGCCCGGCGTCGCTCAGCTGGAAGCGGCGGCGTCGCGGGTCGGCGACCTGACTACACCGCTGCGCGACCGCGAAGTGTTGGCCGCCTACCTGCTCGAGCACGATCAACCGGACGCGGCGCATCGGCGCATGGCGCAAATGGCCGAGGCTTATCCTGCAGTCGCCGCCAGCACCGAGCTGGCGCAACTGCTGCAGATACTCGACGCGTTTCCCCGATTCTTGCGGGCGTCCCAGCGCCAGGGACTGCTCAAGGGCCTGCGCCCAAACATCGAAAAGCGCCTGGCGAAACAGTGGAAAAAGCTCGACACCGCCCTGCACGATCCCGCCCACGACCGTCATCGCCTGCGACTGCTGATCAAGCGCGTGCGTTATGGCATCGAGGCCTATCCCGAACTGGACCGCTTGCCCAAGGCCGCCATGCCGCGCCTGAAAGCTGCGCAAGCGGCCCTGGGTGACTGGCACGATTGCTGGCAGTGGCTGGTGCGCGCCGAGGAAGAGGCCGATCTGCAACCCTGCATCAGCACTTGGCAAACCACCATGGCCAAGGCCGAAAGCCGCGCCGACCGGGTGCTGGACAAGCTCAGTGCGGACTGCTTCAAGTCCTGACAACCGGGATAGCTACCGCAAGCTGCGATCTTTTGACTCGAGACCGCATCGCCCCCCGTAGGAGCTGCCGCAGGCTGCGATCTTTTGACGTTGATCTTTGGCGTCATCGCTGTCGCCCAAGATCAAATGATCGCAGCCGGGGGGCGGAAGCTCCTGCGGCATATGCGTGCGTCTCGGCCTATCTGTCGGTGGATTTGTCCGGAATAAGCCCTGTATCGCCTCCCGCGTCTGGTTAACATCCCTGCATCCCCATCTGCTCCGAGGTTTTCATGCGCTTCTCCGATCTGCTTGACGCTGTTCGCAGCCAACCGCTGGAACTGAGTATTCCAGCCGAATGGGCCCAGGGCCGGGCCAGTTTTGGTGGTCTGGTGGCCGCTTTGCAGTACGAAGCGATGCGTGCCCAGGTGCCGGCAGATCGTCCCGTACGCTCGCTGGCGATCACCTTTGTCGGGCCGGTCGAGCCGGATGTGCCGGTCAGTTTCGAAGTGGATGTGCTGCGTGAAGGTAAAGCCGTCAGCCAGGTGTTGGGCCGGGCGATGCAAAAAGGCCAGGTGGTGACCCTGGTGCAAGGCAGCTTCGGCGGATCGCGTCCGTCGGAGGTGGCGGTGAGCGCACAACCGGCGCCGGAAATGAAACATTGGGAAGAATGCCAGGAATTGCCCTATATCAAGGGCATCACGCCGGAATTCATGCGCCACCTGGCGATGCGCTGGAGCGTCGGCGGGCTGCCGTTCACCGGCAATACTTCGCGTCAAATGGGGGGATGGGTGCGCTTGCGCGGGGACGTCAAGGAAGAGCCGGTCACCGAGTCGCACATCCTGGCGCTGGTCGATGCCTGGCCTCCGGCGTTGTTACCGCATCTGAAAAAACCGGCCATGGGCAGTACGCTGACCTGGACCATCGAATTCGTTCAGCCGCTGCTGGAGGTGAGCACGCTGGACTGGTGCAAATACCTGGTTGAAATCGAATACGCGGCGGATGGCTACGGGCATGCGGCTGCCAAGCTGTGGAGCCACGACGGTCAATTGATCGCCATGAGTCGCCAGACAGTGACCATTTTCGCCTGATCAATGCCGGCGGTGGCGCTCACGCCAGGCGCGCCACCAACCGCCGCTGAGAAGGAACCGCGGAAAGGTCACAAACTGCTCGACCAGCAGGCGCGACACGGCGTCCTTGCGACCGCTGAAGGGTTCGGAAGCCTGTTTTTCCAGGGTATGCCCATGGCGCTGCAAGCCCAGGGCGGCGAGCAGCCCGACGATGCCGATGGCAAAGTTGACGAAGCTCAAGCCGAACACACCCGTCACGATCAGCAGGAACGCCAGGATAAACAGCGGTACCGCAAGCAAGTGCAACACCAGATTGGTCGGGTGCTGGTGATTGTTGGGGTACTCCCGCCATTGCCAGGCGGGAAGGTTGGGATGACGCTTGCCCATGATGCTGATCCTCGATCCGTGTTGAACACATGATTGAAGAATAGGCTTGGGACAGCACGGCGGCGAATGGAGGTTGGCTATCGGGGTGATAGCGCAAGGTTCAAGCTGTGTATTGATCAGGACAACGCCATCGTCGGAACGCCGCCCGGAGCAAGCCCGCTCCCACAGGTGTCCTAGAGATAAAAATAGCGTCTGAACACCTGAAATCCCTGCGGGAGCGGGTTGGCTCCGGGCGGCGTTCAGGCAATCATGCCCTCAGAGTTTCAACTGCCCAATCGCCTTGCTCAATTCCCCCGCCAACGCCGCCAGCTCATTACTGGTCATCGCCGAACTCACCGTCTGCTGCACCGTGTTCTCGGTCACATCGCGAATGCTCACCACCGCCCGGTTCATCTCTTCGGCTACCTGGCTCTGCTGCTCGGCGGCCACCGCGATCTGCGTGTTGCTATCGCGCATCTGTGCCACCGCACTGGTGATCTGCGCCAGCGCCGCGCCCGCTTCCTGCGCCTGCTGTACGCAGTCGTCGGCCTTGAACGAACTTTCCTGCATGAAATCCACCGCATCGCGAGTGCCCGCCTGCAGGGCCGAAACCATGCGGGTGATCTCGTCGGTGGAGGCCTGGACGCGCTTGGCCAGGTTGCGCACCTCGTCGGCGACGACCGCGAAACCCCGGCCCATCTCTCCGGCCCGGGCCGCTTCGATGGCCGCGTTCAGCGCCAGCAGGTTAGTCTGCTCGGCGATGCTGTGAATCACCCCGACCACGCTGTTGATTTTCTGGCTGTCTTCGGCCAGGCGCTGGATCATCTGGGCCGTTTGCTGCACACCGGACGAAAGCCCGGCAATCGACAACTGCACGCGGCTGACCACTGCCTGCCCGCTGCCCGCCAGGGTGTCGGCGGTTTGCGACAGGTCGCGGGTCGCGCCGGCGTGCTGGGCGATGTGATAAACCGTCGCGGTCATCTGGTTGATCGCCGTGGCGGCCTGGTCGGTTTCACTTTGCTGGCCAAGCATGCCGTGGCGCACTTCGTCCATGCTCGAGGCCAGCCGCGCTGCACCGTCATCCAGCTGCCGCGCGGTGCTGGCCACGGTATTTACCACGCGTTGATAACCAGCCTGCATCGCGTTAAACGCATTGGCCATTTGCCCGACCTCGTCGGTGCAGGCCAGGGGCACGCGGGCTGACAGGTCGCCGGTTTTTTCCACGTGCAGCATCACGTCTTTCAACGTGTTGAGCTGGCTGAGCAGGAAGCGGATCAACAATTGCGATGCGCCGAGCATGGCCAGCATCAAGATAAACACCGCCACCGCGTAGTGGGCGAAGCGCTCGCCGAACACCTGGGTCAGGCTCGGGCCATGGGCGATGATCGCGACTTGCTGGCCATCCTGGCGACTGAAGACTTCAGCGCCCATCAACGGATTATCGCCGAACAGCGGCAGGGAATTGACCTCGACCCAGCCACGGGCGCCGGTCAGCGCCGGCACCGGTTGTCCGTCAATGATCGGCGCTTGCCCGTTGGAGAAGGCCAGCACGTTGTCGGCCTGCGGCAGCGGTTGCCCGTCCGGCCATGCTTTCAGGAGGCGCGCCTGGGCCTGCGCCGACGCCTGGGCAGCGTGACCGCGTACCTGCTGTTCGAGTTGCACGGCGTACAGCACCAGCAACAAGGTCGTGACGAAGGCAACGGCGTTGACCGCCCAGAATTTGTACTTCAACGAGATGTTGCTAAGCCAGGCACCCATGGAGGTCTTCTCTGATAGCGGAAACAATTATGGCAAGGTGCCATTATTGTGCCGGGATCGGGCGGTGGGGACTTGATGTGGATCAAGGTTCCCGGTCAGGCTGGACACAGCCATTGCCTGCGTAATGCGCTATCCTGCGCGCCTTCAAAATTCTCTCGCTACAGGATCGCGTCCCATGAAAGCTGCACTCGTCGAACTCATCAGCAAAATCAGCTCCGGGTGCATGAGCGCTGACGAAATCCTCAAGGTGGCGGACGAAGCGGCCCAGGCCTACGCCGACCCGCAGGCATTCCTGGCTGCGAATCCGGACATCAACTACGACGACACTTTCCCGATCCCGCTGGGCGAATGGGTGGTGGTCGGCAGCCTGCCGGAAACCGTGCTGTTCCAGGCCGATAACTACATGGACCTGTTCGCCCTGATCGTCGCCTCGTTCGGGCCGGGCGTGGACTTCAACATCAAGCCCAAACAACTGGCCAAGACCGAAGCCCTGACGGCGCTCAATCGCATCCAGGTGCAGATGGGCAGCATGAACAAGGAAAACGGCGGCTACACGCTCATGAACTTCAGCCAGTTGCTCGATGATGAACTGCAGGTGGTGCTGGTGTACGGCGACGACGTGCCGCGGGTGCTGGAATTGTGCGCCGAGGTCGGTATCGCCGCCGCTCCATCCCTGGAAGCCCTGAAAGTCGCCATCCACGTTTAATACAATAAAACGGAACCCTGGCATTGGCCGGCTATCCTAAGAGGGCAAACCACTCTTAGGGAGCGTCACCATGGGTTCCACGTTCAACGGCCTGATTGGCCTGATTATTCTTGCCCTGGACATCTGGGCCATCATCAACGTGCTGAAAAGTGGCGCATCCACCGGCATGAAGATCGTCTGGGTGCTGCTGATCCTGCTGTTGCCGGTCCTGGGCCTGATCATCTGGGCCATCGCCGGTCCGCGGGGTAATGTGCGGATCTGATCCAGTCGTCAAATCTTCATATCTCCCCTGTGGGAGCGAGCCTGCTCGCGATGGCAATCTGTCTGTCACATTGATGCAGGATGTGGAGACGCCATCGCGTGCAGGCTCGCTCCCACAGTGTTTTGCACATAGGCATAAATTACGAAGGTTCGACCTGTCATCTTCCGCGTCGTAGAATGCGCGCCTTTCCCGGGCAATCGAGCAAATCGATTGGCCATCATGGGCGGGTAACCGTCCATTGCCACCGCATTCATCGGAGCACTTCCCATGAGCACCACCCCAACCAGCGAATACCTGGAAACCCTCTACGAAGGCTATGGCCAGCGTTTTCGCATGGAAAAACTGCTGCACGAAGTGCGCACCGAACACCAGCACCTGGTGATTTTTGAAAACCCGCGCATGGGCCGGGTCATGGCGCTGGACGGCGTGATCCAGACCACCGAAGCCGACGAATTCATCTACCACGAAATGCTCACCCACGTGCCGATCCTGGCACACGGCACTGCCAAGCGCGTGCTGATTATCGGCGGCGGCGACGGCGGCATGCTGCGTGAAGTGGCCAAGCACCGTGGCGTCGAGCACATCACCATGGTCGAGATCGACGGCACGGTGGTGGATATGTGCAAGGAATTCCTGCCGAACCACTCCAAAGGCGCATTCGACGATCCACGCCTGAACCTGGTGATTGATGACGGTATGCGTTTCGTCGCGACCACCACTGAAAAGTTCGACGTGATCATCTCCGACTCCACCGACCCGATCGGCCCGGGCGAAGTGCTGTTCTCGGAAAACTTCTACCAGGCTTGCCGTCGCTGCCTGAACGAAGGCGGCATCCTGGTGACGCAGAACGGCACGCCGTTCATGCAGATCGAAGAAGTCAAAACCACTGCCGGACGCCTGCGCAGCCTGTTCCCGGACTGGCATTTCTACCAGGCAGCCGTACCGACCTACATCGGCGGCTCTATGACCTTTGCCTGGGGCGCGACCGACACCCGCTATCGCAAACTGTCCCGTGAAATCCTGCAGCAGCGCTTTGCCGGCAGCGGCATCATCACCCGCTACTACAACCCGGAAATCCACATCGGCGCATTCGCCTTGCCGCAGTACGTATTGCAGGCCATCAACAAGCCAAGCAACGACTGAAGCCACACACATTGACTGTAGGAGCGAGCTCGCTCGCGATGGACGTCAACGATGACGCGGGCTGCCAGATTAAACGTGGCGCCTTCAAAGCCATCGCGAGCAAGCTCGCTCCTACCGTTTTTTTGTGTCAACCGGTGAATAATCTGGGGGAACGATCACCCAGTGCAAAAGTCCAGATAGATGTAAGCCCACTTGCGGGTTTTATCGAGGAGGCACTGATGCAAAAGTGGAAAATCACTTTCGTGGATGATCACGGTGAAACAGTCGACGAAATCTTCGAGTGCGAGGAGTGCCCGGACAACGAGCACGCCGCCAAGCTCATCAAGGCTCGTCTGCTTCCTGTCGCTGCAGAACTGGATCTGAATGATCTGGAAGGGCGAACCGCTGACGCGAGCGTCAAAAGTCTTAAATCTCAGAACAGCATACAAATCCTCGGCATCACTCCCGTCTGATACAACTCCTGTCACATTTAAACCAGGCCTTGGCAGCTGCTCGGTCAAAGGGCTACTCTGCAGAAGAGATCAGCGATTGGATCGCTAAGGTCTGGTCTTGTCAGCTACATGCTTGATTCCCATCGGTGACCTGGTTACCGGCTCGTCCTCACTATTCGGCTGGGGGCGTCGGGGAGCACGGAAAGTCTATCCATCGGATTCAGGAGGACGTTTCATGAGCACAGCCTATCAAGAAGACATCAGCAGCAGCGTGTTGCGCCGCATGAAAGAAGGCGGTTTCGATTTTTCAAAATTTCATCCCATCGAGTTCTACGCGATTTTCCCCGACGAGGAGCGGGCCCGCAGGGCAGCAGGTCATTACCGTGGTGAGTCCTTGAACGCGCAGATCAGTGTGCGCGACGACGGCGCATGGGCGCTGGAACTGAGCAAGGTCATGTACGCCACCTACGATGACATCGGCGATTTCGAACAGGGATTCGAGGCAGTGGTAGAGCCTCTGGGCGGCATCATCGAAGGATGGGGCGTGAAGCAGGAGGTACGAGGGCGACTCGCATAACATTATGAACAGCAACAACACCCAGCAACGGCTGACCTTAGGGTTGGCCGTTTTTCGTTCAAAAGCATGATCAAAAGATCGTCCAATCGCGGCCCGAGCCTTCGGCACTTCCTATATTGGAATGCGCCCTCCGTAGGAGCTGCCGCAGGCTGCGATCTTTTGATCCTGCTTTTGATCCAAAACGTTTAAAAAGGCAAAAAAAAACCGCCCAAAACAGGCGGCCAAAAGGGAAGTTCGATGAGCTTTTCAGCGAATAAGCCAATTATCCCCATCGCCAGGCGGGCAGTGAAATCAACTCTGACTATGCTGGTGATAGCGACAGCATTGCTTCGCAATGGAGCGGGGGCGATCAGGTTGGGGCATTTGCCGCACGCAATTGGTGCGGTGTTTTTACAGCTTTTATCCAACTGATTGATATCAAAGCGTTTATGCCGATGGCACGGGCCTTGCGATGCCTAGATGTCCGGGTGACAAGGAGTACGGCATGATCCGCACCTATTTTGATGAGATGTACGATGCCGGCGGCCAGGTCCGCCCGCATTACCGGGAATTTGCCCGTTGGCTGGCCGAGACGCCTGACGAATTGCTGGCCCAACGGCGCCGCGAGGCCGATCTGCTGTTTCATCGAGCCGGTATTACGTTCACGCTTTACGGCGACGAGCAGGGCACAGAGCGCCTGATCCCGTTCGACACCATCCCGCGCAGCATTCCCGCGAGCGAGTGGCGGGTGGTCGAGCGCGGTTGTATCCAGCGGGTCAAGGCGTTGAACATGTTCCTCGCCGACCTCTACCACGAGCAGCGCATCATCAAGGCCGGGATCATTCCGGCCGAGCAGGTGCTGGCCAACGAGCAGTACCAGTTGGCGATGCAAGGGCTCGACCTGCACCGGGATATTTACTCACACATCTCCGGTGTCGATCTGGTGCGCGACGGTGACGGCACCTACTACGTGCTCGAAGACAATCTGCGCACCCC
This sequence comes from Pseudomonas sp. HY13-MNA-CIBAN-0226, assembly GCF_040310305.1. NCBI lineage: Bacteria > Pseudomonadati > Pseudomonadota > Gammaproteobacteria > Pseudomonadales > Pseudomonadaceae > Pseudomonas > Pseudomonas sp. HY13-MNA-CIBAN-0226. Next base: position 45,825 of record NZ_JBEOPS010000025.1, on the reverse strand, counting down.
CAGCGGCGTCAGCTACATGCTCGAAGACCGGAAGATGATGATGCGCCTGTTTCCCGAGTTGTTTTCGGCCCAGCGCATCGCCCCCATCGACCACTACCCGAACCTGTTGCTCGACACCCTGAAAAGCTCAAGTCCTATCGACAACCCCAGCGTGGTGGTGCTGACCCCGGGCCGCTTCAACAGCGCGTTTTTCGAACATGCGTTCCTGGCGCGGGAGATGGGCGTTGAACTGGTCGAGGGCGCGGACCTGTTCGTGCGTGACGACATGGTCTTTATGCGCACGACTGACGGGCCGAAGGCGGTCGATGTGATCTATCGCCGACTCGACGACGCGTTCCTCGATCCGCTGGCGTTCAATCCAGACTCCATGCTCGGCGTGCCAGGGCTGCTGTCGTCCTACCGGTCGGGCAACGTGGTACTGGCGAATGCCATCGGCACCGGGGTGGCGGATGACAAATCGGTGTATCCGTTTGTTACCGACATGATCCGCTTTTACCTGGATGAAGAACCGATCCTGAAGAACGTTCCGACCTTCCAGTGTCGTAATCCTTCTGAACTTTCCCACGTGCTGGCCAATCTTCCAGACTTGGTGGTCAAGGAAACCCAGGGTTCGGGGGGCTACGGAATGCTGGTCGGGCCGGCCGCGACGGCGGCGGAAATCGAGTTATTCCGCGCGCGCATCAAGGCCAAGCCGCATGCCTATATCGCGCAGCCGACCCTGTCGCTGTCGACCTGTCCGACCTTCGTCGAAAACGGCATTGCGCCACGGCATATCGACCTGCGTCCGTTTGTATTGTCCGGCCGTGAAACCCGGGTGGTGCCCGGTGGCCTGACCCGTGTTGCGCTGCGCGAAGGTTCCCTGGTGGTGAATTCCTCCCAGGGCGGTGGAACCAAGGACACCTGGGTAGTCGAGGATTGAAGGAAGCTTGCCATGTTAAGTAGAACTGCCTCGGATCTGTATTGGATGTCGCGTTACCTGGAGCGGGCGGAAAACCTCGCACGGATGCTCGACATCAGTTATTCGCTATCGCTGATGCCACAGGATGGCCGCGGCGACGGCTTGCACGAACTGGCCATGCCGCTGCTGATCACCGGCACCCTTGAGGATTATCTTGAGCGCCACGGCGAACTGCACGCCGAGCGCCTGCTGCACTTCTTCGCCCTGGATGCGGCCAATCCGGCCAGTATCTACAGTTGTCTCGGTTCTGCACGGGCCAGTGCCCATGCCGTGCGTGGGCGGATTACCGCCGACATGTGGGAAAACATCAATGCCACCTGGCTGGAAATTCGCGGTATCGCCGACCAGGGCTTGAGCCGCTATGGCATGAGCCGCTTCTGCGAATGGATCAAGGAACGTTCCCACCTGTTTCGCGGCGCGTCCTACGGCACCATCATGCGCAACGATGCGTTTCGTTTCATTCGCCTGGGCACTTTCATCGAGCGCGCCGACAACACCCTGCGCCTGCTCGATGCGCGCTACGAAATGGCCGGTGACCAGGCGGAAGCGGTCAGCGACGGCACCGCACATGCCTATTACCAGTGGAGTGCGCTATTGCGCGCGCTGTCTTCGTTCGAGGCTTACACCGAGATCTACCGCGACGCTCCCGGCGCCCGCCATGTTGCCGAATTGCTGCTGTTGCGCGCCGACGTGCCGCGTTCGCTGCGCGCCTGTACCGAAGAAATCGACCAGATTCTCGCCCAGCTTCCAGGCGCCAACGGCCGACCGGCCCAACGCCTGGCCGCAGAAATGGACGCGCGCCTGCGCTACACCGGCATCAACGAAATTCTCGACGAGGGCCTGCATGCCTGGCTGACCGAGTTCATCCCGCTGGTGCGCCAGCTGGGCAACGCCATTCACAGTTCCTACCTGGAGGCTGCATGAGACTTTCCATTAGCCACGAGACCACCTATCACTACGAAGATCAGGTGCGGGCGAGCATCCAGTACCTGCGACTGACACCCCACGACAGCGAGCGCCAGCATGTGCTCAGCTGGCAGCTCGACCTGCCGCGCCCGGTGCGGGCGCAACTCGACCCGTTTGGCAATATCCTGCATGTGCTGACCATGGACGAACCGCACGAGGCCATCATCATCGGCGCTCGTGGTCAGGTCGACATCGACGAGCTGCGTGAAGCCGAGCATGAAAGCCAGTCGGCGCTGCCGTTCCTGCGGTTCACCCGCCTGACCGAACCGGATGAAGCCTTGCGCGCGTTCGCGGAGAAGCAATGCAAGAAGCGCCGCGATCGCACGGCGCTGATCGACCTGATGCATGGCCTGAACTCGCACATGACCTACACCCCGGGCTCGACCGAGGTCGACACCAGCGCGGCCCAGTCCTTCGCCGGGCGCTCGGGGGTTTGCCAGGACCACACCCACGCCTTCCTGGCCTGCGCCCGCAGCCTTGGGATTCCGGCGCGTTACGTATCGGGTTATTTGTACAGCGAGAACAGCGAGCATTTGGCCAGCCACGCCTGGGCCGAAGCATGGCTGGATGACGCCTGGTACAGCTTCGACGTGACCAACGAACTGGCCCGGCCCGAGCGTCACCTGAAACTGGCCGTGGGCCTGGACTACCTGGACGCCTGCCCGGTTCGCGGCATGCGCCGCGGTGGCGGCTGTGAACAGATGCACGCAAAAGTGTTCGTCTCGCCGACGCCTTTGCCGGTGTTTTCGGTCCAGGAACAGTAACCCGGGAGACCACATCGCGAGCAGGCTCGCTCCCACACTGTCCAGCGGTGAACCCCATCCAAAATTCACCGCAGAACCCTGTGGGAGCGAGCCTGCTCGCGATCAGGTCAGCCCAGGCACTACAAAACTAGGGCTGAACCTTGCGCCCAGCCATATGCTTCAAATACCCCACCAGCCTCTCCAGATCCTGATCCGGCAGCACCTGCGCACTGAACCCGGGCATCTTCGCCTGCGGCCACTGCCGCAGGCTCTGCGGATCTCGAATGTAGCGCTTGAGGAAATCAGCGCCGAAGTACTCGGTGGGATTAAACGGAATGTTTAGATCCGGTCCGAACTGCGCATCCCCCGCGCCGTTCAACCGATGGCACGCCAGGCAATTCTTCTGGAACAGCGCAAATCCCAGGTTCACCGGATCGTCGGCCTTCAACGCCGGATCCGGCAGCAGAGCAGGGAAGCGCTGGGCCACCGGTGCCAGTTGCCGGATGCTCGCGACTTCGAACGGCCACTGCTCCGGGCTGATGTTGCCTGCCTGGGGATCGGTCCAGACCAGATAAAACGGCCCCGCGCTGTGCTTGCCCGCAGACAGGGCGGGCCATGGCCGGGCCGGATCCTCGATCGCCAGCCAGGCTCTGGCGCCCTGGGCATTGAGCAGGGGCGCGGCTGAGAGCTCTGCGGCAAATCCGTCCAGCGCCACTGCCTGCAGATGGTCGTCTGGCTTGATCCCGGTCAGCAACGCAGCGATGGGCACGGCACGGTAGGTCATCTCGCGCTTGTAAGACACATCGTTGCTGATGGTGATGGTCTGCACCTGCGGATGCTTGAGCAGCTCGGCGGTTTGCCAGGTGCGCGAGTTCTCGCCCAGCTGAAGATCCAGCTGTGCGGCAGAAAGGGGCGTACTGAGCAGCAAGGCCCCGAGCAGAATGAGCGTTTTCAAATGATCGCCGTCCATGTCGTGGAGAGTGCCGCAAAGGTTGGCACACCCACGCCGGCCCGGGTAGCGGGCCAGTCACATTTCTACGGCGGCGATAACAAAAGGCGCTTAAATCAGCCGATGACCTTGGTCAGGTTCGGCAAAATCAACAACAGCGTGGTGGCGAAAAGAATGAGCCCGGCTTGACGTACTTTCGATTGTTTGAACATGGCTTGACCGCCTTTATTGTTATTTCCTGATGCCTGCCTGCATATCTCCATGACGGCAGAGCGTTGCACTTCCTGTCCGACGAGCGCCTCGGCAAAACCCGACGACAACTTCGTACATGATTACCTTAGGGCCCGCGTCACTCTTGGCTTAGATCCATTTCATATGGGGAGATATCCATAGGCTATGAAAATAGCATGAGGCCTATTGCCAGCTTCTTTGCCGCCCGTTTGCTAGACCTCTCGCCGACCTGAAACGGTTAATCCCGTAGCACGCTACCGTTCGTCTGAGCGTGTGCGTCAATGGTGCTGAGCGTTGTGGTCATTGAATCTGAGGGCGCAGGGCATAAGGTGAAGCTTCTAAAAGAACAAGAAATCGAGGACGTCATGACCCAAGCTTTGATTTTCGACGCGTTACGCACGCCCCGGGGCAAAGGCAAGGCTGATGGCGCCTTGCACAGCGTCAAGCCGATTAATCTGGTCGCCGGCCTGATGACCGCGCTGCAACGGCGCATGTCCCTGGACACCAGCCAGGTCGACGACGTGGTGCTTGGGTGCGTGACGCCCATCGGTGATCAAGGCTGCGATATCGCCAAGACGGCGACGCTGGTGGCGGATTGGGATATCAGCGTGGCGGGCGTGCAGATCAACCGGTTCTGCGCCTCGGGACTCGAGGCGGTGAATCTCGGGGCGATGAAAGTGCGTTCCGGTTTTGAAGACTTGGTGGTGGTCGGCGGCGTCGAATCCATGTCCCGGGTGCCCATGGGCAGCGACGGCGGGGCGTGGGCCCTGGACCCGCAAACCAACCTGCATACCCATTTTACCCCGCAAGGTGTGGGCGCCGATCTGATTGCCACACTGGAAGGCTTCAGTCGTGAACAGATCGACGCCTACGCGCTGCACTCCCAGCAAAAGGCAGCGCGGGCTCGGGGCGATGGCTCGTTCAGTAAATCCCTGGTGCCGGTGCAGGATCAGAACGGCATCGTCCTGCTCGATCATGATGAATTCATTCGCGCCGATTCGACTCTCGAAGGGTTGGGCAAGCTCAAGCCGAGCTTCGAAATGATCGGCCAGTTGGGCTTCGACGCCACTGCACTGCGGGTCTACAGCCATGTGGAGCGCATCAACCACGTCCACACCCCCGGCAACAGCTCCGGCATCGTCGATGGTGCAGCGCTGATGCTGATTGGCTCAGAGGCCAAGGGCCGTGCGCTGGGCTTGCAACCTCGGGCGCGGATCGTTGCCGCGGCGGTGACCAGCACTGACCCGACCATCATGCTCACGGGGCCCGCCCCGGCCACGCGCAAGGCCCTGGCGAAGGCCGGTTTACGGGTCGAGGATATCGATCTGTTCGAGGTCAACGAGGCCTTCGCCTCGGTGGTGCTGAAGTTCATCAAAGACATGGCCATCGACCCGGACAAGGTCAACGTCAACGGCGGCTCCATCGCCATGGGGCACCCATTGGGCGCCACCGGCTGCGCAATCCTTGGCACCTTGCTCGACGAACTGGAAGCCCGCCAGTTGCGCTACGGCCTCGCGACCCTGTGTGTCGGCGGCGGCATGGGCATCGCCACGATCATCGAACGCCTCTGAGCCCCGACTTCAAGGAACATCGTCATGACCGAAGCCATCCGTTACGAAAAGGGCCAGGACCAGATCGTCGTCCTGACCATTGATATGCCGGGCCAGAGCGCCAACACCATGAACGCTGTGTACCGCGACGCCATGGCGGACTGCGTGAAGCGCCTGGTCGAAGAGAAAGCGTCGATAGCCGGCGTGATCATCACCTCGGCGAAAAAGACTTTCTTTGCCGGCGGCGATCTCAATGAACTGATCAAGGTCGGCAAGCCCGAGGCCAAAGCCTTCTACGACATGGTATTGACCCTCAAGGCCCAGCTGCGCGCCCTGGAAACGCTCGGCAAACCCGTGGTCGCCGCGATCAATGGCGCAGCGCTCGGCGGCGGCTGGGAAATCTGCCTGGCGTGCCATCACCGCGTGGCGCTGGATCATTCCTCGGTGCAGCTTGGCCTGCCGGAGGTCACCCTGGGCCTGCTGCCGGGCGGCGGCGGGGTCGTGCGCATGGTGCGCCTGCTGGGGATCGAGAAAGCCTTGCCGTATCTGCTGGAGGGCAAGAAGGTGCGGCCTCAACAGGCCCTGCAGGCCGGTTTGATCGACGAGCTGGCGCAGGACCCGCAAGAGTTGCTGAGCAAGGCCCGGGCCTGGATCCTGGCCAATCCGGCTGCCGTGCAGCCATGGGATGTGAAGGGCTACCAGATTCCCGGCGGCACGCCATCGCACCCCAAGGTCGCGCAGATGCTGGCGATCGCGCCATCGATCCTGCGCAGCAAAACCCAGGGCTGCATGCCCGCACCGGAAAAAATCCTCTGTGCGGCGGTGGAAGGGGCCCAGGTTGATTTCGACACAGCCCACCTGATAGAGACCCGCTATTTTACCGAGTTGACCACCGGCCAGGTGTCGAAAAACCTGATCGGCACCTTCTGGTTTCAGCTCAATGAAATCAACGCCGGCGGCTCCAGGCCCCAGGGGCATGCCCCGTTCAGCACGCACAAGGTCGGCGTGCTGGGTGCCGGGATGATGGGCGCGGGCATTGCCTTCGTCAGCGCCTCGGCGGGTATCGAGGTAGTGCTCAAGGACATCAGCCTGGCCGCAGCAGAGAAGGGCAAGGCCCACTCGGCGACACTGCTGGATAAAAAAGTCGCTCGCGGGCAGCTGTCATCCGAGCAGCGCGAAGCGATTCTGGCGCGGATTCTACCGAGCGAAAATGATGCTGACCTGGCCGGCTGCGACCTGATCATCGAAGCGGTGTACGAGGATCGGGAGCTCAAAGCCAAAGTGTCCTCGGCCGCGCAGAAAGTCGTCGGTGCCCAGGCGGTGATTGCCTCCAACACGTCCACCTTGCCGATCAGCGGCCTCGCTACCGCCGTGCCCGACCAGACCCGGTTCATCGGCCTGCATTTTTTCAGCCCGGTGGAAAAAATGCCCCTGGTGGAGATCATCAGAGGCTCGCGCACCAGCGATGAAACCCTGGCCCGGGGTTTTGATTTCGTCCTGCAAATCAAGAAAACCCCGATCGTCGTCAACGACAGCCGTGGATTCTTCACCTCGCGGGTGTTTGGCACTTTCACCAACGAAGGCATTGCCATGCTCGGCGAAGGCGTCAGCGCGGCGATGATCGAAACCGAGGCGCGCAAGGCGGGCATGCCGATTGGACCGCTGGCGATTTCCGACGAGGTTTCCCTGAGCCTCATGAGCCACATCCGCCAGCAAACCGCCAAGGACTTGCAGGCGGAGGGCAAACCGCTGATCGAGCATCCAGCCTTTGCGGTGATCGATCTGTTGCTCAACGAGTACAAGCGTCCTGGCAAGGCCGCAGGCGGCGGGTTCTATCAATACCCAAGTGGTGGCCAGAAGTACCTGTGGCCGGAACTGAAAACACGCTTCGAAACGGCCGACGGGCAGATCTCGCCCAAGGACGTGCGCGACCGCCTGCTGTTCGTGCAGGCCATCGAAACCGTGCGGTGCCTGGAGGAGGGCGTGCTGACTTCGACGGCGGATGCCAACATCGGCTCGATTTTCGGCATCGGCTTTGCGGCCTGGACCGGCGGCGCGTTGCAGTTCATCAACCAGTACGGCGTGCAAGACTTCGTCGCTCGCGCGCAGTACCTGGCCGAGCAATATGGCGAGCGATTCACGCCGCCGGCACTGCTGCTGGAAAAAGCGGCCCGGGGGGAGACGTTTTAGGGGACCGATGATGCCTGTGGGGCTTGCCTTGTCACGGTGTTTCGAGGCAGGCTCTGGGTGTGCATTATTCCCATCACGTGTCAGGTATTTTTTATGTCGTTACGCATCTGCATTCTGGAAACCGACATCCTGCGTCCGGAACTGGTCGATCAATATCAGGGTTACGGGCAGATGTTCCAGCGTCTGTTCACGCAGCAGCCAATTGCCGCCGAGTTCACGGTGTACAACGTGATGCAGGGCGAGTATCCCGACGATGAGCAGGTGTTCGATGCTTATTTGGTCACCGGTAGCAAGGCCGATTCCTTTGGCACCGACCCTTGGATAGAAACCCTCCGGGCTTATCTGCTCAAGCGCTACGAGCGCGGCGACAAGTTGCTCGGCGTGTGTTTCGGTCATCAGTTGCTGGCGCTGCTGCTGGGCGGCAAGAGCGAGCGCGCCTCTCAAGGATGGGGTGTCGGCACCCACAACTACAAGCTCGCGGCCAAGGCGCCGTGGATGAGCCCGGTCGTGGAAGAGCTGACGTTGCTGATCAGCCACCAGGACCAGGTCACCGCGCTACCGGAAAACGCCACAGTCATCGCCTCCAGCGATTTCTGCCCGTTTGCCGCGTATCACATCAACGATCAGGTGCTGTGCTTCCAGGGGCATCCAGAGTTCATCCACGACTACTCGCGAGCGCTGCTGGAGATCCGCCAGCAGGCCCTGGGTGAGCAGATTTACCAGAAGGGCGTGGCCAGCCTGGACCATCAGCACCACGGCGCGACCGTGGCCGAATGGATGATGCGGTTCGTGGCGCACAAGCCAGAGCTCAAAGCGGTCTAGCCGAAAGCTCTGGGAGCAAGGCTTGTGAGCGCAAAACTGTGGGAGCAAGGCTTGCCCGCGATCGAGTGCGCAACGCTCGCCTTGCTCCTACAACCACCCCGATCTCTTGAAACTCGCCCATAAACTCACACAGCCCACCGCAATAAACCCCAGCACCGCAAAATATCCGTAGTGCCAGGTCAGCTCCGGCATGTTCTGGAAGTTCATCCCGTAGATCCCGGCCACCGCCGTCGGGAACGCCAGAATCGCCGCCCATGCCGCAAACTTGCGCTGCACCACGCTTTGGCGTGATGCCTCCAGCAACACCCCGACCTCGATCGTCTGGCTGGCAATATCGGCCAGGGTCGTGAGGTCTTCCATCTGCCGGGTGACGTGGATCTGCACGTCGCGAAAGTACGGCCGCATGTTTTTGTCGATGAAAGGAAAGCTGAGCCTCTGCAGCTCCTCGCCAATCTCCACCATGGGCGCTGCATAACGCCGCAGGCGCACGACATCGCGACGCAGGCCGTGGAGCTTTTGGATATCGCGTTCATTCAGCGCGCTGCACAACACATTGCGTTCCAGCTCATCGATCTCGGCGTGGATCGCTTCGCCCACCGGCTGGTAGTTTTCGATCACGAAGTCGAGGAGCGCATAGAGGACAAAATCTTCCCCGTGCTCCAGCAGCAGCGGACGTGCCTCACAACGTTGTCGGACGTAGGCGTAGGACGCCGAATGCCCATTTCGCGCAGTGATGATGTAGCCGTTGCCGGCGAAGATGTGGGTTTCAATGAACTCGAGTTTTCCGTGTTCATCGCGGATGGGCGAATAGGTGACGATAAACAGCGCGTCGCCGAAGGTCTCGAGCTTGGGCCGGCTGTGTTTCTCCAGGGCGTCTTCAATGGCCAGTTCGTGCAGGTTGAACTGGCGTTGCAGGTTGGCCAGTTCCTGGGCATCGGGCTCTTCCAGCCCGATCCAGACAAAGTGGTCAGGCTTGGCAGCCCAGGCAGCGCCCTCGTCGAGGGTGATGTTGGTAACTTTTTTCCCGGCGCTGTAAACCGCAGCCGCAACAACTCTACCCATGGTGTTGGTTCACTTCTGATTAGCAGGCAGTGTCCAGCTTAGCCCGTAGGAGCTGTCGAGTGAAACGAGGCTGCGATCTTCTTACACTGTCGCCTGTACGCTCGGCCATCCATGGCCAAGATCGACTAGCCCGCCAGAATCTGCCGATCCATCGAAGCAATGCACTCACGCATCTGCTCGCGACATTGCTCGATCAATGCCGGCATATCATCCAGGCTCAACCCGGCCGTAGGAATTGCCGGCAAAGAGCGGATCAGAATCTTCCCGCTATCCCAGCGATTAAGGCGCATGTGCTTCACATAAGTGCTGACGCACACCGGCACAATCGGCACCCCGGCAGCGATCGCCATCTGGAACGCACCTTTCTTGAACGGCAGCAGATCTTCACCCAGGTTACGCGTGCCTTCCGGAAACACCCAGATCGAAGTGTTCTCATTCTGCAGCGTATGAGTCGTCGTCAACATCGACTTGCGCGCCTTCTGCGCATTGCCCCGGTCGATCAGCACGTTACCGGCCAACCAGAACAACTGCCCGAACAGCGGTACCCACTTCAGGCTCTTCTTGCCGATGCACACGGTGCGGTACGGAACCACATTGCCGAACACGAAAAGATCATAGTTGGACTGATGGTTGGCGATGATCACGCAGCTCGCAGGCTTGTCCATCAACGGGCCAACTTCGGCCTTTACCCGCAGGCGCAGGATACACATGGCCGGCCAGGCGTAGAGGCGGGCGCACAGGCGGCTGTTGTCCGGGTTGAAAGGTCGGCACAGGCCGAGAATCACGCCCAGCACACCTGCGAGAATAAAGTGCAATCCCATCAATAACATACGAAACGCGAACAGCATTTAGAGGCCCCACCGGGACAAAAGGTGGCGCAGTGTACGGATGTGCACTGTTTTCGGCAATTGTCGCTATAGAGTTCGGAGATAGGCGATGTTTAAGCACATGTTTCCGACTTGTGTGTCAGACGCGTCCTAGAGCTGTCGTAGGATTTCTCATCAGTCGGAATGCTTTTGCAGGAGCGAGCTTGCTCGCGAAGAACTCATGGACACCGCGTTTACCCAGGCTTCACGCGTGATCGTTGACGTTTTTCGCGAGCAAGCTCGCTCCTGCAATGAGCAGCATGACCGCACAAGGGTCGGGCATCTCAGTGGCGCCAGTCCGGGCTTAGCCCATATGTTGCTGATCCAGGACGATGGCGTTGTCCAGCGTCTCCAGCAGCGCCTTGCGCACTTTCAGCTTGGTGTTCTTGTGCGCGGTCATGTTGATCTTCTTCAACTGCCGGGCAGCAGCCAGCGCAGCCCCTTGCAGTTCATCGGCAGACACCACGACGTCAAGGAAACCTGCGTCCACGGCACTTTGCGGATTGAACATCTCGCCATTGATCACGGAGCGGTGGAAGGCCGACTTGCGCAGTCGATCGCGCGCCAGCTCGATGCCGGCATGGTGCATGGTCATGCCGATCTGCACTTCGTTAAGGCCGATGCTGAAAGCCCCCTCGACCCCAATGCGGTAATCCACCGACAACAGCAGGAACGCACCCTTGGCCACCGCATGTCCGGTGCATGCAACGATCACCGGGAACGGGTGCGCCAACAGGCGGCGAGCCAGCGTCGAGCCAGCCGTGACCAGGGCTACGGCTTCCTTGGGACCGGACGTCATGACCTTCAGGTCATAACCCCCCGACAAAATCCCGGGCGTGCCGGTGATGATCACCACCGCGCGATCAGTCACCGCCTGATCCAGCGCAGCATTGAACGCGGCAATGACGTCCGGCGAGATCGCATTGACCTTGCCGTTGCTCAAGGTCAGTGTCGCGATACCGTCTTCGAGGTGGTAGGAGATCAACTCACTCATGACGCGGTTCCTTGTATGAAAGATGAGGCAGACGTTACCCACCACCGTAGTCCAGGTAAAGCGCCGTGACTGACTCGCCGGTCACCCCGTGCCGCCGCTCACCGCCTGGCCAGCCGCCGCCGCTGTGCCATCCCCTCTATATAGAAGGGGCGGCCAAGCCGGAGATTGGCAGGTTTGCCATGGCCTGCGCGTAGCCAGAACAACTAAATCGCTAACCGCATGAAAATTCTGAAAAAAATATTTGCCATCGGAAAAGCTTTCGACTACATTAGCGCGCCTCGACAGACAGAACATGTTTGAAGAGATACGGTGAAGTGTCCGAGTGGCTTAAGGAGCACGCCTGGAAAGTGTGTATACAAGAAATTGTATCGAGAGTTCGAATCTCTCCTTCACCGCCACATTAAGTAAACACAAACCCCTGATTTTCCTAGAGAAAGTCGGGGGTTTGTGGTTTTTGGTGTCTGAAAAAGACCGTATGGGAACGACATGCGAATGCGGCGGGCTCGAAGGCCTGTTTCGTATTCTTTAAATGTCATGACAAAAATTTTGCCTCCATAGATTTTTGTACATACAATAAAGCGATGCAAATAACCTTCGATCCCGCCAAGCGTGACAAAACCCTGTTCGAGCGGGGTGTTGATTTTGCCGACGCTGGTGCCGTTTTTGCCGGGCATCACTTCACAGGCGAAGACACACGACAGGAATACGGAGAGGTCCGCTTTATCACCGTGGGGCTGCTGATCGGTCGAATGGTTGTAATTGTCTGGACACCTCGCGGCGAGGCCCGCCGCATCATCTCTATGAGGAAAGCCAATGAACGCGAACAAGTGCAATACCGAAGCCGCCTGGGTTGACCCAGATGATGCACCTGAGCTCACAGACGCTTTCTTTAAGCGCGCTGACGAGTTCAACGGCACGCGACTTGTCCGGCGCGGTAGACCCAAGGCGGACGTGGTGCGCGAGCGGATCACGATCCGACTGGAGCCAGACGTGTTGGCTCAATTCAAGGCATCTGGCCCAGGTTGGCAAACGCGGATGAATGCCGCCTTGGCCGACTGGCTCAAGACACATACACCAGGTGATTTGAAAGCATAGCCACCGACCGGAGTAGGTCGGCGGGAGTCTGGCGCCCGTAGAGGTCGGGGCAGCAGCGCGGGAACGGTGATGAGCCGTTACCCGCGTTTTTTATGGGCGTTGTTTGTGCTGCCCCTCTGGCCTGCTCCAGCGGGAGGACAGTGGAAAGGTGGGGATCTTAATTCGTGAAGTGTGCTGTTAACATCCAGCCCTGGCCACTCACCTCTCGAATGGAATCGATCCTCATGCCACTGCCTGACACCACCTACCCGAAAATCGCCAAGTCGGCCGCCACGCTGCTGATGTCGATCCTGCCATGCCTGGCTTTCGCGGTCACGCCAACAACTTTCCCGGACGCTGCAGCCAGCGACCCCGCCAAACTTGGCTGGATGGTCGGCTCGCCGCCGCCCCCAGAGCGCACCGTGCGGTTTGCCGATGGTAGTTATTTCCAGTTTCCGGCGATGCGCTGGAGTGTTTCCAACTTCCGGCAGCTGATGCCCACCGTCAACGTGTCCCGCGGGCTGGGTGCGCCTGTTGCGCTGGAGTCAGCTTTGCGCCAGGACATCGATGCGCTGAGTTTTACCCCGCTGGGTGCGCAGCAGTCGATGACCTGGGAGCAGTCGCTGGCGGCTACTTATACTGACGGGATTGTGGTGCTGCATCGCGGCAAGCTGGTCTATGAGCGTTATTTCGGTGTACTGGGCCCGCAAGGGCAGCACGCGGCGATGTCAGTGACCAAGTCGGTGGTGGGCACACTCGCTGCCACGTTGGTGGCTGAAGGGCAGATTGACGATAACAAGCGAGTGGTCGAGTACGTGCCTGAACTGGCGGGATCGGCGTTCGGCAATGCAACGGTGCGCCAGGTCCTGGATATGACCACCGGCCTCAAATTCAGCGAAGACTACGCCGACCCGAAGGCTGATGTCTGGGCCCATGGCCGGGCGGGGAGTCCGTTGCCTTTCGCCAAGGACTATACCGGGCCGCGCAGTTACTTCGAGTACCTGCAGACAGTGCAGCCCCAGGGTGAGCACGGTGCCGCGTTTGCCTACAAGACGGTGAACACCGATGTCCTGGGTTGGATTATCGCGCGTGCGACCGGTCGTAACGTGGCGCAGTTGCTGTCGGAGCGTATCTGGAGCCGCTTGGGAGCGGAGCAGGATGGGTATTTTACCGTTGATTCCATCGGCACGCCGTTCGCCGGTGGTGGGCTGAATACCGGGCTGCGTGATCTGGCGCGATTCGGTGAGATGTTGCGTAATGACGGCCGCTTCAATGGCCAGCAGATTGTGCCGAAGGCGGTGATCGACGACATCCGTCGCGGTGGCGATAAACAGGCGTTTGCCAAGGCCGGTTATGACTTGCTCAAGGGCTGGAGCTATCGCTCGATGTGGTGGGTGACGGACAAGGAGGGCGGGGCGTTCATGGCGCGCGGGGTGTATGGCCAGCGGATTTATGTCGATCCCAAAGCCGAGCTGGTGATCGTGCGGTATGCATCGCACCCGGTCGCAGCCAACGCCGCCAATGATCCGGTGACGCTGCCGGCTTTCGAGGCGCTGGCTCGGTATCTATCGCGCTAGAACCAGAGTCCATTCGTCGGGCGCGCTGTGATATGAATGACAAGTCCAGTCGTGACCGACTAGTCTCAAAATCCTTGGTGATCGATATGGTTCGGGCAAATAGGGCTTGCCGGTGTCGATCCCGCGTTTGAAGGGGCGAAGTGATGACTGAACCGTATATCGAAGACGACGGGTCCGAGTTTCCGATCAACAATTGCGTCCAGTGTGGCCAGACCGAATACGTGGCCAGCTTTGGGGAGGACAAGCACCAGGTTGGCAAGATCAAGTCGATGGTGAGCCAAGGCCCCAAGGCGAAGTTCCTGCCCAGGGTAGCGGCCGCTTCCAGAAAGTAAGCAGCCATCTGACAACCCCGCTGAACAGCGGGGTTTTTTATGTGCGCCGAAACAATTTAACCAGGCGTGTTGATCTCAAATTCTTTCACAACTTTTTCACAAGGGTTTGCGTAGTCTCAGCTCATCCGTTAGAAAGCAAGTCCTGGCCCGTTTCCCCAGCGGGCTTTTTTTTGCCTGTCATAAAACCTTTTCCCATATCGCTGTCCAACCGTCGCTGTTTCCAGCAACGGAGGATTTGTGTGGACGTTTCCTCCGCAGGAGCATTCAATGCCCGGGTTTCGGATTCTCCCTATTTTTTGAGGTTTTTGTCATGCGTTTAACACTGCCTGCTCTGGTTCTGGGACTTTTCGTTGCGCAAGGCGCGATGGCCGCTGGCGATGGCACGGCCGCGATCGGCGGCGGCCTGGGCGGCGCCTTGGGTAACGTGGTTGGCCAAAGCATGGGCGGCAGCACGGGCGCAGCAGTCGGCGCAGGCGTCGCGGGCGCAGCCGGCAGCGCTGTTGCGGCACGTAAAGGCAGCCGCACCAAGGCTGCGATCGGTGGTGGTGTTGGCGCTGCAGGTGGCTCGGTGATTGGTAACAGCCTGGGCGGCAAGACCGGTTCCACCATCGGCGCAGGCCTGGGCGGTGCATTGGGCGGTGGCGTCGGCAGCAACCTCGGCAAGGGTCACAAGCGTCACTGATCCTGGCGGATCGATACAAAAGCCGGGAGTGCGCTGAGCACCGTAGGAGCGAGCTCGCTCGCGAAAAACCAGAGGACGCCGCGGAGTGTCTGGGGCCCCGCGTCATCGTTAACGACCATCGCGAGCAAGCTCGCTCCTACAAAAAGCGCCTTAACAACAGAGCATCATGGCTAATTGCCGGGCTTTTGCGTTTATGAACGTTTCTGTCCGCAGAGGCTCAAAGCCATTACATCACCAACGCATGCGAGGTGCACCATGACATCTAAATCCGAAAGCAAACCAGGCGACTGTCGTCGTCAAGGCTTGAAGTTGTCTGCATTGGTATTGGGACTGATGGTCAGCCACGGCGCCTTGGCCGCTGGCGACGGCACCGCAGCAATCGGCGGTGGCCTCGGTGGGGCACTAGGCAATGTCGTGGGTCAGCAAATGGGCGGCAGCACTGGCGCGGCCATCGGCGCAGGCGTCGGTGGGGCTGCGGGTAGCGCGGTAGGTGCGCCCAAGGGCAGCCGCACGGCAGCTGCGGTGGGGGGTGGTTTGGGTTCTGCGGGTGGTTCGGTGATTGGCAACAGCCTGGGCGGCTCGACCGGTTCGACCATTGGCGCAGGCCTGGGTGGCGCAGCCGGTGGCGCCGTCGGCAACAACCTGGGTACCGATGACGGTGGTTCGCATTCCAAGGGCAATCACAAGCACAAGAACAAAAACAAATATAAGAATAAGCATCGTTGATCCATCCCTGCACCCTGCGAGGTATGCCCCATGACGCCTGAAACAGAAGGCAAGGAAGAAAAAGGTCCGAGTGGACTGCCGTTTATCAACGATCCGGGAAATGAAGATCCGGGGTCGGTCATGGATGACGCGACAGTGCCGCTCAATGACTCCGATGACGCTGGCGATGTCGACTACGAAGACGAAGAGCTGGACGAAGACGAGCAATAAGCTGCCGACCGACTGTCTCTCTCATAGCACTGCCGTGCCGCCGAGGTCGTCGAACTGTCAGGGCCTGCCATTGCAGGCCCGTCGAGAGGTGCCCCATGAAACCTGTTCCCAAAGCATTCGACCCGGATGAAACGCCTGAGTATCCCCTGCCATCACCCACGGACTCCCTGAGTCGGGGTCAACGGCCGCCTGACGAAGACACGGCCGTGGAGCAGTTGCCCGAGGATGATGTGAAGCGTGGGGATGTAGAGGCCGTTCCCGATGATCAGGACATTGCCGATAATGATGCATCGGATGAACCGAGCTGAAATCGTCGTGGCTGTCGGGTGCGCAAGTCTCTGGCCTGCCCCCTGTCAATATCCTGCTGAACCCTTTAATCCGTCGCAGAATCGGTGCTAACGTGCGGGTCCTCTTGTTGTTGAAAACGGATCAGACGCGATGAATGCACCGCTGAACGAATTCGGCCCGATCAAGGCTGTGATTTTCGATATGGACGGCTTGTTGCTGGACACCGAGGGCATCTACACCGAGGTCACGTCGATGATCGTCCAGCGCTATGGCCGGGTGTTCGACTGGAGCATCAAACAGAACATCATCGGGCGCGGCGCAAATGATCTGGCGCGCTACGTGGTCGAGGCCCTGGACCTGCCGATCTCCGCAGAAGAATTCCTGGTGATTCGCGAACCGCTGATGCGTGAGCGTTTTCCACACGCCCTGGCAATGCCCGGCGCACAGGAACTGGTGCGGCACTTGAAGGCGAACAATATCCCCATCGCGGTGGGCACCAGTTCTTCACGTCAGTCGTTCGGCCAGAAAACCACGCTGCACCGGGAGTGGTTCGATTTATTCGATTTCATCGTCACGGCTGATGATCCGGAAGTGGGCGCGGCCAAGCCGGCACCGGACATCTTTCTGACCGCCGCGCGGCGTCTGGGTGTCGATCCGGCCGACTGCCTGGTGTTCGAGGATTCGCCCTTCGGCGTCACAGCAGCGAAGGCGGCGGGCATGACCGCCATTGCCATCCCGGATGCGGCCATGGCGGATGAAAAGTACGCACATGCCGATGGCATCCTGCGCACGCTGAAGGCGTTCAAGCCCGCTGACTGCGGCTTGCCGGCGTTGGAATGGGCGTAAACCAGCAGGCATGAAAAAGCCGGCCACCTGATCAGGTGGCCGGCTTTTTCACGCAGGTGTCGCCATCAGGCGCCAAAGCCGCCGTCGATGGTCAGGCTGGCACCCGTGATGTAGCCCGCTTCAGGGCCCACCAGGTACGCCACGAAGCTGGCGATTTCATCGGCATGACCGTAGCGACCTACTGCCATCAGCGGGATCAGGCTGTCGGCAAAGTCACCCTGTGCAGGGTTCATGTCGGTGTCGACCGGGCCGGGTTGCACGTTGTTGATGGTGATCCCGCGCGGGCCGAGGTCGCGTGCCAGGCCTTTGGTCAGGCCGACCAGCGCCGACTTGCTCATGGCGTACGGACCGCCACCGGCGAAGGGCATGCGATCGGCATTGGTGCTGCCAATGTTGATGATGCGACCGCCTTCGGTCATATGCCTGGCAGCGGCCTGGGTAGCAATGAATACGCTGCGTACGTTGATGGCCAGGGTCTGGTCGAAGTCTTCGAGCTTGAAATCTTCCAGTGGCGCAACCGCCAGCACACCCGCGTTGTTGACCAGGATATCCAGCGCGCCGAAGGCTTCGACGGTGGCCGTGACCGCGTGACGGATGGCCTCGGCATCGGCGCTGTCGGCCTTGATGGCCAGTGCCTTGCCGCCATTGGCGGTGATGCTGTTCTGCAATTCTTCGGCTTTTGCCGTGGAGCTTACGTAAGTGAAGGCAACGGCTGCGCCTTCAGCGGCCAGGCGTTTGACGATGGCTGCGCCAATACCGCGGGACCCTCCTTGGATCAAAGCCACTTTACCGCTGAGGTTCTGAGTAGTCATGTCTGTCTCCAAAGTCGCCGGGGCGAGATGCCCCGGTTGATGGAGCCTAGTATCGGTTCGGGACTACCTGCTGGGTAGCCGGTCATCACGATAGTCTGTGTAAACCATAAGTTTATAATGGCTGCTGTGGAAACCATCAGCAGTATCGAATGCTGAGGGCTTCCCAGGGCTGAAAAAAGGCTTTTGTCAAACGTCGGTCAAGCGATCCGCCTTCACCACAAGGCCAATGTGTAACTCAGGATCAGCCGTGTCTCATCCAGGTCATTGCTGAAGTTCGAGCGGACCGTCGCATTTCGAACCTTGACCCCAAGATTCTTCAGCGAACCGCTTTGCACCACGTAGCCGATATCGGTGTTTCGCTCCCATTCTTTCCCCGAATGACTGCCCGCTACCTGCACATTGTCGCCGTTGACGTAACGGGTCATGAAGGTGAGGCCGGGAATGCCCAGTGCGGCGAAGTTGTAGTCATAGCGCACCTGCCATGAGTGCTCATCGGTGTTGGCAAAGTCGTTGATCTGCACAAAGTTGACCAGGTAGGGGTCGCTATTGGCGATGTACGGGAACGGGTCGTCACCGCTCATTCGCTGATAGGCGCCGGTCAATACGCTGGAGCCAAGGGTGTAGGCCACTTGCCCGTTCGCTGCACGGTTGTCGAGTGGGCGGAAATTACCGTCGTCGGTACTTTTCGAATAACGCAGGTCGAACTTGAGCGACTGTTGCGCGGCGAGAGGGATTTCATAAACTACGCCGCCAAAGTACTGGCGATAGACATTTTCCAGGTTGCCGTAGAACAGGCTTGTACTCAGGGCTTTATTAAAACTGTAGGTGCCGCCGGCAAATCGGAAATCATCACTGACGCCGCCGATGCGGTTACCCGTGAAGTCCTGGTAGTTTGAAGAACTGTTAAACTTGATTTGCTGTAGTTTGCCGCCTTGCAGGGCCAATTGGTCGATATCTTTTGAGGTCAGCAGCGCTCCTTCGAAGGTCGAAGGCAACAGGCGCGTGTCATTACTCGACACTACTGGCGTACGGAAAGCCAGGGAGCCGACTTTGAGTTCCGTTGCAGAGACCTTCGCCTTGGCCGTCAGGCCCAGCTTGGAATACTCGCTTTGCGAACCGCGGCCGTTCTTCGAGCTGAGGTCAGCGGGCAACAGGCCGGTTCCACCGGACCCATCACCGCCGTCAAGCTTGATGCCGAGCATGCCGATGGCATCAAGGCCAACGCCAATAGTGCCTGCGGTATAACCCGACTCGATGCGCAGCATCGCGCCCTGCGCCCACTCCGCCGCAGCGTCACGCTCTGCCGTGGGCGGGCCGTTACGAAAGTCACGACTGAAGTAAAAGTTGCGCAGTTCCACACTCGCTTTGCTGTCGGCAATAAAGTCGGCAGAGGCGGTCACTGGTAAAACCAGCGCGCAGGTACCCGCAATGGCAAAAGCCTTGTTGATTGACATGCTCTTGATGCTCCAGATAAACGGCAGCTGTTAATGGTCAGGTTTTATTGTTTTTTTCATGAAAAGTTACAGCTGAACTTTTCTGCGGGCAGCACGCGGCAAACGGGTGATTAACCCGTTGCGCGACTACCTGTAAAAGGAAAAGCTTTAAATCAAGCCAGGGTCTTGATGCGGCCAATCACCGAGCCGGCTTCAAAATAGTCTCCTGCCTGTTTGGCGATCTGCACCTGGCCCTCACAAGGTGCAAGGACCGAAGTTTCCATCTTCATGGCTTCTACAACGGCGATGACCTGCCCGGCACTCACCGACTCGCCGTCTTCGACCACCCAGGTATGCAGATTACCCGCCACGGGGGTCAGTACCGCCTGCGGGTCAATGACCTCGGATGGGGCCGCGCTTTCGCATGTGGTACCCGCTGCATTCAGGCTGACGCCGCGCAGCAGTGCAGCCGGAAGGCCCAGTTCGTGGCGTTTGCCGTCGATCTCGACAAACGTACGCAGTATTTCCGGGTCGGCCGATACAGCAGCACGTGGGGCGAGCGTGATCTGCTCGGCGAAATCGGTCTCGATCCAGCGCGTGTGTACGGCGAATGTATCGGTACCGGTGAAGTCATCATGGTCCATGACGGCCCGGTGGAACGGCAACACCGAGGCGATGCCCTCGATGTTGAACTCAGCCAGTGCGCGCCGGGCGCGGACGATAGCCTGTTCGCGAGTGGCGCCGGTGACGATCAGTTTGGCCATCATCGAATCGAAGGTGCTGGGCACTCGCGAGCCGCTTATAACGCCGCTGTCCAGGCGCACGCCCGGGCCAGACGGTGGCAGGAAATCGGTGATCTGACCGGGGGTGGGCAGGAAGCCTTTGCCCGGGTCTTCCGCGTTGATGCGAAACTCGAAGCTGTGCCCACGCGGGTTCGGCGTCTCGCTGAAGGACAGCGGCAAACCATCGGCAATCCGCAATTGTTCGATCACCAGGTCAACCCCGGTGGTCTCTTCGGTCACCGGGTGCTCGACCTGCAAGCGGGTATTGACCTCAAGGAACGACAGGGTGCCATCCTGGCTGAGCAGGAACTCCACAGTACCGGCACCGACGTAGCCCGCCTTGGCGCAGATATCCTGGGCAGACTGATGAATACGCTGGCGCTGTTGGTCGCTGATAAAGGGCGCAGGCGCTTCCTCCACCAGCTTCTGATTGCGCCGCTGCAAGGAGCAGTCACGCGTGCCAACGACGACGACCTTGCCGTGTTTGTCGGCGAGGATCTGCGCTTCGATGTGCCGGGGGCGGTCGAGGAACTGCTCGACGTAGCATTCGCCACGACCAAAGGCCGCTTCTGCTTCGCGCACGGCTGAGGCGAACAATTCAGCCACCTCATCCATACGCCAGGCGACTTTCATGCCGCGTCCGCCGCCGCCAAAGGCTGCCTTGATGGCAATTGGCAGGCCGTGCTGCTCGGCAAAGGCCAGTACTTCGGCGGCGCTTTCCACCGGGCCAGGCGTGCCGGCCACCAGGGGGGCACCGACCAGGTGGGCAATTTTTCGCGCCTCGACCTTGTCGCCGAGCACGTCGATGGTCTCCGGGTTGGGACCGACCCAGATCAGCCCGGCCTCGATCACTGCCCGGGCGAAGTCGGCCCTCTCAGACAGGAAACCATAGCCGGGGTGCACGGCATCGGCGCCGCTGCGTTTGGCGATGGCGATCAGTTTGCCGATGTCCAGGTAGGTCTCGGCCGGGCGCTGGCCATTGAGTGAATAGGCTTCGTTGGCTTGGCGCACGTGCAGGGCGTCGATGTCCGCATCGGCATACACCGCCACAGACTGCACGCCGTAGTCGCTGCAGGCGCGGGCGATACGGACAGCAATTTCACCACGGTTGGCAATCAGTAATTTCTTCATGGGAGTTTGTTCACATCGGCAGTTGAAGAAGAGGCTTGCGTATCAGGTTGCATCTCTTTGAAGCCACCCAGAGGGTTGAAGCGAATCTGCGCATTGACCGGGATCTGGCCCGCCAGGTCCAGGTGGTAGCTGGCGACTGCGCCGATCACCGGGTAACCACCGGTCAACGGGTGATCGGCGAGAAACAGCACCGGTTGGCCGCTGGCCGGAACCTGGATGGCGCCCACGGAAGTGCCTTCGCTGGGCAACTCCTGGTGGTTGCTGCGTTCCAGCGGCGTTTCACCCGCCAGGCGAATACCAACCCGGTTGGACTGTGAGGTGACGCGCCAGAGCTGGCTGCCCAGACGCTGGATGGCGTCTTCGGTAAACCAGTCAGTGCGCGGCCCCATGACCACGTCGAGGGTCACGATGTTGGCCGCGGTGGGCAGGTCAAAGGCGGGAGATTCGTTCAACGAAACGCTGGTGCCTGTCGTCAGCGCGTTAAAGCCCAGTCGGTCACCGGCCGCGAGAGCAGGGGGGCCGACCTGGGCGAGCGTGTCGGTGGAAAGGCTGCCGAGCACCGCAGTGGCCTCAAAGCCGCCGCGAATCGCCAGGTAACTGCGCAACCCTGCCGAAGGTGAACCCAGGCTGACTTTGTCCCCGGGCTCCAGTTCGATGGGCTGGTAGTTGTCGGCAGACCATTGCAGGCCACTGGCGTTGGTGATGATGACCGGGGTCTGCGCGCCGGTGATTGCGATCACCGCATGGCCATGACAGATGAAGCTCAGGCCGCCGAGCACCGCTTCCACGCAGGCCATGTCCGAAGGGTTGCCGACCGCGCGGTTGGCTGCGCGCAGCGCGCCGAGGTCCAG
The DNA here is from genome assembly GCF_040310305.1 of Pseudomonas sp. HY13-MNA-CIBAN-0226. Taxonomy (NCBI): domain Bacteria; kingdom Pseudomonadati; phylum Pseudomonadota; class Gammaproteobacteria; order Pseudomonadales; family Pseudomonadaceae; genus Pseudomonas; species Pseudomonas sp. HY13-MNA-CIBAN-0226. The sequence continues at coordinate 23,750 of NZ_JBEOPS010000025.1, read as the reverse complement.
CGCGCCGGAGCGGGATACGCCTTGGCCGGTCTGGCCGGGTCGGCCCATGTCCTGCAACACGCAGTGCAAGCCGGGCGTAATGATTTGCAGGTAGGCACCGCTGGGGGCGGCGGCGCTTGCCTGCGCAGTGGGGGCGGGCAGGCCACCTGCCGGAAGCGGGCCGGCATCGGTGAACCGCACTTTGTAGCCGGGGCGAAGCAGGGCCGATTCAGCACGGTTCAGGTCCCACATCTGCAACGGCGTGACGCCGATGATCTGCCACCCACCAGGGCTGGCTTGTGGATAAACACCGCTGAATTCCCCCGCCAGGGCAACCGCTCCTGCGGGTATGCGGGTGCGCGGCGTTTGTCGGCGAGGCACCTGGAAACCCGCACCGCCGGTCAGGTAGGCGAAGCCCGGAGCGAAGCCGCAAAAAGCCACGCTGTAGTCATGGGCGGTGTGGCGTTGAACCACCTCGGGGCGGCTGATCCCCAGCAGCGTTGCGACTTCGTCCAGGTCTTCACCGTTGTAATGAACGGGAATTTCCACCCGGCGATGCTCGATCGCGCGGCGCTGGCTCAGGTCCTGGCCGGCGATACGATTGACCAGCGCCTGCCGCGCAATGGCGCTGGGGCGGAACTGGATCAGCAGGGTACGTGCGGCAGGAATGATTTCTTCCACGCCCGCAATAGGCTCCGCCGTCAGGGCGTCGAACAATGCCAGGGTCTCATCCAGGTCGTTCAATTCGACGAGCAGGGCGTCCAGGTTTACCGGTAAGAAACGCACAGCAGACTCCTAGACGTGGTACGTGCTGTCGGGCACGTCGGTGATGAACATATGGCCGGGCGAATGGGTGATTGCGAAGGGTACGCCCGAGGCCATGACCGCGGCTTGGGGCGTAACGCCGCAAGCCCAGAACACCGGAACCTCGCCCGGCTCGATGCGCACGGCGTCACCGAAATCGGGCCTAGCCAGGTCGTCGATCCCCAGCAAGCCAGGCTCGCCGACGTGGACCGGGGCCCCATGCACCGAGGGGTAGCGCCCGGAGATACCGCAGGCCTCGGCCACGCGATCAGCTGGGATCGGCCGCATCGAAACCACCATCTCACCCTGCAGGCGCCCGGCCGGGCGGCAGGCACGGTTGGTCAGGTACATCGGCACGTTGCAGCCATCGGCGATATGCCGTACTTCAATGCCTGCCTCTTGCAGGGCTGTTTCAAAGGTAAAGCTGCAACCGATCAGGAAGGCCACCATGTCGTCGTGTTCGGCCCAGGCCTGGGTGGCGTCGCTGACTTCCTCCACCAGCTTGCCGTCACGCCAGATACGGTACAGGGGCAGATCGGTGCGCAGGTCCGCCCCTTCCGCCAGCCGGGTGTGGGGGCTTGCGGCGTCAGTGACGTCAAGCACCGGACAAGCCTTGGGGTTGCGTTGGGCATACAGCAGGAAGTCGTAGGCCCAGTCGCGGGGCAAGGCAATCAGGTTCGCCTGAGTCATGCCCGGGGCGATGCCGGCGGTGGGGGTGACCAGGCCGCCGCGGTAGGCCGAGCGAGCTTCACGGCCAGCGGCGATGGCCGCCTGACGAGCGCGTTCCAGGGCGTTCATGGACGACCTCCGGCAAACGGTTGCAGGGACATGTTGGCCTGTTCCAGCACGCGACGCAGTTCGCGGGCCATGTCCACCGCTGCCGGGCTATCGCCATGGACGCAGATCGAGTCGGCCTGGATGCTGACCAGGCTGCCATCGATCGCTTCCAGGGTGCCGTGCTCCACGAGATGCAGCATGCGTTGGGCGACGAGCTTGGGATCGTGCAGCACGGCGCCGGGCTCGCGGCGAGAGACGAGGGTGCCTTGTGGCGTATAGGCACGGTCAGCGAAGGCTTCGGCGATACACTGCAAGCCCTCGTTACGGGCCAGTTCAATGAGGCTTGAGCCTGCCAATGCAACCAATACCAGGCTGGAGTCGATCGCGCGGATGGCTTCGATCACGGCCAACGCCTGACGACGATCGTGAGCAATGGTGTTGTACAGGGCGCCGTGGGGCTTCACATAGCGCACGCTGCTGCCAGCGGCCTTGGCCAGGCCCTGCAGCGCGCCGATCTGGTAGATCACGTCAGCCGTCAGTTCATCGCTGGACAGGTCCATGTTGCGGCGGCCAAAGCCGACTTTGTCCGGGTAAGCGACATGGGCACCAATGGTGACCTTTTTTGCCACTGCAGCTTTCAGCGTCTGCAGGATGCCGGCCGGGTCGCCGGCGTGAAAACCGCAGGCGACATTGGCGCTGGTCACGACGTCGAGCATCGCGGCATCGTCGCCCATGCGCCAGGCGCCAAAGCTTTCGCCCAGGTCGCTGTTGATGTCTATCGTTGGCATTAACTTGACTCCTTGTTCGTCATCGGGCTCACGCAATGTTGAGGAAGGCAAAGATCGGCCCGACGGATTTGATCGCCATGTACCAGGTCAGCAGGCAGGTCACGGCGCCCAGCAGCAACAACCAGCGTGGGTAATGGTAACCGTCCATGAGGTCGGACCGGCGCCAGCCGACGTAGATGAAGATGCTCAGGCCGATTGGCAGTATCAGGCCATTAAAGCCGCCCGCGAAGAGCAACAATGCCGCCGGAGCCGTGCCCATCAGGATAAAGATCAGCAGCGACAGGGCGATGAACACCATCGTGGCGCGGTTGCGTCCCTTCTCGGTGATGCTCGGCATAAACACGGTGATGAAGGAAATGGACGTGTAAGCAGCGCCGATCACACTGGTGATACTGGCGGCCCAGAGGATGAGGCCGAAGACGCGCAGGCCGATTTGCCCAGCCGCTGCCTGGAAGGCTTGCGCGGCCGGATTGGCGCCCTGACCCGAGGTATCGATGACGACGCCGCTGGCCACCACGCCAAGGATGGCGAGAAACAGGACGTAGCGCATCAGACCGGTGACCAGGATGCCGCTCAGGGCCGCCCTGGTCACTACCTGGAGGTTTTCGACGCCGGTAGTACCGCGGTCCAGCAGTTTGTGAGCCCCGGCATAGGTGATGTAACCGCCGACCGTGCCTCCGACAATGGTAGTAATGGTGGCGAAGTTGATCTGGTCCGGAAGTACGGTCTGGTAGAGCGCTTCACCCAGTGGCGGGTTAGAGGCAAAGGCCACGAACAGGGTCAGGCCAATCATCACCAGGCCCAGCACGACGATCAGCCGGTCGACGGCCAATCCGGCGCGGTGGGAGAGGAAGATGCCGATGGCCAGCAGGGCGCTCAGGCTGCCGCCCCATTTTGCATCAAGCCCCATCAGCGCGTTCAGGCCCAGCCCGGCACCGGCGATGTTGCCGACGTTGAACACCAGGCCGCCGAAGATCACCAGCACCGCCAGCAGGTACCCACTGCCTGGAATCGCTTTATTGGCCACGTCTGCGGCACGCATTCGGGTCAGGGTGACGATGCGCCAGACGTTCAGTTGCACCACGAAGTCGATAAGAATCGACGCCAGGATACCGAACGCAAATGCCGCACCCATCTTGGCCGTGAAGGTGGCGGTCTGGGTAATGAATCCAGGACCGATGGCAGAAGTCGCCATCATGAAAATGGCGGCGATCAGGGAGGACCGTCGCGCCTTGGCAAAATCCTGAGCGGTCTGTGTCCCGGCGGACGGTGTCACGGCTGTCTCTGTCACGGCATCATTCCTTCGGTAGGGGATGATTTGATTGAGCAACGAGCGTGCCAGGTTTCAATCATACGGCTGAAAGTGTTGATGCATGGCTATTTGATTGTTGAACAATCTATTGGTGGTGGTTCCACAATGTGCATCAGTTTGTAACCATATCACTCCTGCGTGTTACTTATTGATGCACACGGCACCCTCGGTTCTTGCTATGCGCTGAGCTCTGATAGAACATCAAAATGACTCTCCCTGACTCTGGACCGCACATGAACGACGTTGCACATTCCCTTCCGCGCTCGCTGGGTGAGTCCATTACCCAGGAGGTCCGCAGGATGCTGGTCGAAGGCGAATTGGTACCGGGCCAACGGCTGTCCGAAGCGGCGCTGGCCGATAGCCTGCAGATCTCCCGCAACACGCTCAGAGAGGCGTTCAGGGTCCTGACCCGGGAGGGTTTGCTCAAGCATGAGCCTAATCGCGGGGTCACTGTGGCGGTGCCTGATATGGCGTCGATTATCGACATCTATCGTGTACGCCGCTTTATCGAATGCAAGGCCATTGCCCAGGGATACCCGCTGCACCCGGGAACATTGCATATGCGTCAGGCGGTGGAGGCGGGCATGCAAGCGCGCGAAGCCAAGGATTGGAAAGCAGTCGGCACCGCTAACATGATGTTCCACAAGGCTATCGTCGAGCTCGCCGACAGTCCGCGATTGGTGGTGTTCTATGGGCAGATATCGGCCGAGCTGCGCTTGGCGTTCGGCCTGCTGGATGACGCCGAATTCCTGCATATGCCTTACGTCGACATGAACATTTCAGTCTTGCGTTGCATAGAAGAGGGGCGACCGGAGGAGGCGACCCGGATGCTCGAAGCCTATCTGGTGCAATCGGAGCGCACCGTTCTGGCAGCCTACGAACGCAGCATGAATCGATAGCCAGTCCCTCATGGAAACCTTCAGCAGTATCGAATGCTTTGTACGCAGTGCCGAAGTCGGCAGCTTTGCCGAAGCCGCGCGGCGCCTGAGCCTTACGCCGGCGGCGGTGGGCAAGAGCGTCGCCAAGCTGGAGGCGCGCCTGGGCGTGCGCTTGTTCCAGCGCAGTACGCGCAGCCTGAGGTTGACCGAAGCCGGCCAGCTGTTCCTCGGCGAAGTCAGCACCAGCCTGAACACCATCCAGAACGCCGTGGCCAACCTGGCGAGCGCGCAGGGGCTGCCGGCGGGGACGTTGAAGGTCAGCATGGGCACGATGTTCGGTCGGCTGTACGTGGTGCCCCTGCTAGGCGAGTTTTTGCGGCGATTCCCGGCGATCAACCCTGACTGGCATTTCGATAACCGCCAGGTCGATCTGATCGCCCAAGGGTTTGACGCGGCGATTGGCGGCGGGTTTGACCTGCCCCAGGGCGTGGTCGCTCGCAAGCTGACGCCGGCGCATCGGGTGCTGGTGGCTTCAGCCGAATACCTGTCGAGCCGGGCGCCGATCCTGGAGCCTGAAGATCTCGGGCATCACGACGGTATCCTGATTCGTTCACCGCAAACCGGCCGCGTGCGCTCGTGGCAGTTGACCAGTCGCACCCGGCAACACAGTCCCCTGGTGCTCAAGGCGCGGATGACCATGAGCGATTCCGAAGCAGCCTGTGCCACGGCGGCCCAAGGCTTGGGCGTGGCCTTGGTCAGCATGCCTTTTGCGCTGGGGTATCTGGAGGCGGGGACCTTGCAGCGGGTGTTGCCGGACTGGTGCGTCGACGATGGCAACATTTCCATCTACTACGCCGAACACAAGTTGCTGCCGGGCAAGACCCGGGCGTTTGTGGATTTTGTGATTGAGCAGTTTGCGCAGCAGGGGTTGGGGCAGCGGTTCAGTGCTATCTGAGCAAGGCTATAGACCGAGGTGCAGCCATCGCGGGCAAGCCCGCTCCCACAGGTTCGATGTTAGCTCCAAGTATGTGTACTGCCTGTGGGAGCAAGGCTGCTCCCACAGGCTCGATGTAGTCTCCAATTACAGGTGATACCTGTGGGAGCAGGCTTGCCCGCGATTGGGGCACCTCGGTCTACCGACCAAACCGCCCCGGCCAACCAATGATCTTCTTCGGCCGCGGCGTCGCATAGGTGCGCACCTTGGACGTCGACAAGCCCAGTCGCACCAGTGATTCGGCAATGGTGACCGCCGCTGTCACGCCATCCACGACCGGCACGCCGGTGCGCTGGCGGATCTGCTCGTCCAGCCCGGCCATCCCGCCGCAACCCAGGCAAATCACCTCAGCCTTGTCTTCGAGCACCGCCAATTCCGCCTGGCGGACGATGGCTTCCAGCGCACGCTGCGGATCCGATTCCAGCTCCAGCACCGCCAGGCCACTGGCCCGCACGGAGGCGCAGCGATCCCACAGGCCGGAGAGTTTTAACCGGTCCTCGATCAGGGGCACGGTGCGATCCAGGGTCGTGACCACCGAGTAGGCATGGCCGAGAAACATCGCGGTACTGGCGGCGGCATCGGTGATGTCCACCACCGGCACGTCCAGCAGCTCCTGCAGGCCTTCGCGGCCGTGCTCGCCGTAGCCGGCCTGGATAACCGCGTCGAAAGGCTGGTCGTAAGACATCACCCGGTCCATCACGGCAATCGCTGCCAGGTAACTTTCGAAGTTGCCCTCCACGGAGTCGGCGCCGAAGTAGGGCGTCAGGCCAATAATTTCGGTGCCCGGGGCAGCCACTGCCTGGGCCGAGCGGGCAATGGCCTGGGTGATGGACTCGGTGGTGTTGACGTTGACCACGAGAATTCGCATGGGAAGTCCTTATAGCAGGTGGTTCTGCAGCCCGACGTCGCCGGGCCGCCAAGGGTTAGTGACTGGCGTTGTCGACCGCGATGGATTCGCCGCTGACGTCAGCGTAATGAGGCTCGCGCCGGGCGATGATCAGGTAGAGCATTCCGGCAATCCCGGCGCCGATCAACCAGGAAAACGGGGACACGCTGTGAAAGCCCGGCACCAGTGCCAGGACGATGGCGATCAGCGCTGCAGGAATGAACGCTGCCACCGCGCGCAGGTTGACGCCGCGGCTGTAGTAATAAGCGCCGTCGGGGTCTTCGCTGTACAGCTGCGGCACGTTGACCTGGCCTTTTCGCACCAGCCAGTAATCGACCATGATCACCCCGTACAGCGGCCCCAGCAGGGCGCCCAGGCCGGACAGGAAGTACACGATCACCAGCGGGCTGTTGTAGAGATTCCACGGCAGGATCAGCACCGCAAGGGTAGCGCTGATCAAGCCGGCGCGGCGGAAGGTCAGGTATTTCGGTGCCAGGTTACTCAGCACGAAAGCCGGTGCGACGAAGTTGGCCATGATGTTGACGGCCACGGTGACGATCAGGAAGGCCAGGCAGCCCAGCACCAGGAAGAAGGTATTGGGGATAGAAGCAATGATCTCGGTCGGGCTTTCGATGATTCGGCCGTTGATCTGGAATTGCGCGCCGCACAGCAGGACTGTGATGGCGGCGAATACCAGGATGTTTACCGGCAGTCCCCAGAAATTGCCGACCTTGATGGTCTTGCGGCATGGCGAAGAGCGGGCAAAATCGCAGAAATTGAGGATCAGCGTGCCGTAGATGGCCAGCCACAAGGCGCCGCCAGCAAAGATGTTGCGCCACATCTCGGCGCCGCTCAGCGGTTCGCGGATCGACCAGGCGATCGTCGCATCGGCCTGGGTGTACATCCAGCCGGCGAGGGCGGCAACGGTCAGCAGTATCACCGGGCCGGCGAACGCTTCATAGCGCCGCACCATCTCCATGCCGTAGGCCAGGATGGCCAGTTGCACCAGCCAGATAGCGACGAAACACACCCAGCCCAGGCTCGACAGGCCGAGGATCGAGTTGTGGTCATAGTCGGCAAAACCAGGGTGTACTGCCGTCAGCAGCACCCGCAATACCACCGAGGCCAGGTACGTCTGGATGCCGAACCAGGCGATGGCGATAACGGCGCGGATCAATGCAGGAATCTGCGCGCCATGAATGCCGAAACTGATCCGGCTGATCACCGGAAACGGCACGCCGGTTTTCTGGCCCATGTAGCCGGACAGGTTCATGAAGAAGTAAACGAGAGCTGCGCCAATCCCCAGCGACAGCAGAATCTGCCACCCCCCGAGCCCCAGCGCATACAGGCCGATGGCGAAGGAGTAGTTGGCGATGTTGTGCACATCGTTGGTCCACAGGGCGAAAATACTGTAGCGGCCCCAGCGCCGCCCCTCGGCCTTGGTCGGTGCCAGGTCCTTGTTGTGCAGGCGCGGGCTGAGAACAACGGGGCCGTCGCAAGGTTGATCGAGGGATGAGGGAGGGAGGTGTAGATCCAGCGCAATATTGTTATTGGAGAGGCTAGTACGCATTCCGGCAGGCTCCTGAAGCTTGGCGCTGCGATGACTGTGCTTGAGCAAGGGCTCGACAAATCTTCGTCGCGAACGGCAAACATCATTGGTTTCGGGGCATCTGCAGCCTGTACGGGATAGGGCGCTTCAGGCTTGCGGATCTAAAGTGTGTGTATGTTTTGGATCGTGTTGTATACAAAACATGTATGCACTCAAGCGAGATCTGTGCCAGTGAGCGATCTATGAAAGTGGCTGTTAATTTCCTTTTGTTATCAAATTTCGCTAACTCTTTGATTATATGGCTAAATAAACTGACTGTTTGATCAGCTATTTATTTCTACAGGCGGGCGTGAGTACCGGATCGGCGGAGGGGGTGAGGGCGGGAAAATGTAACGTTTTGGGGCGATGAAACAAAAAGTGCACACACAAATGGCACCGATGGTGACAGTCGTGTGTACACATTTTTTAGTGAGGCGCAGATTAGGCCTTGGACTTGCCGATGATGTTTCCCGCATGCAACCCGCACTCTTTCTGCGTCGCCTCTTCCCACCACCAACGACCTTCGCGTTCATGCTGGTTCGGCAGCACCGGGCGGGTGCAGGGTTCGCAGCCGATGCTGATGAAGCCGCGCTCGTGCAGGCTGTTGTACGGCAGTTCGAGCATGCGGATGTAGCCCCAGATCTCTTCGCTGGTCATCTGCGCCAGCGGGTTGAACTTGTAAAGGGTGCGTTCGGGGGTGGAAAACGCGGTGTCGATTTCCATCACGGCCACCGCACTGCGCGTGCCCGGACTCTGGTCGCGCCGCTGGCCGGTCGCCCATGCGCGTACGCCGGACAGTTTGCGCCGCAGCGGTTCGATCTTGCGGATGCCACAGCATTCACCATGACCGTCCTTATAGAAACTGAACAGGCCTTTTTCCTTAACGAAAGGTTCCAGTTTCGTGTAGTCCGGCGACACGAGCTCGATCTCGATCTTGTAGTGCTCGCGCACCTGATCGATGAAGCGGTAGGTCTCTGGATGCAGGCGGCCGGTGTCGAGGCTGAACACCTTGACGTTCTTGTTCAGCTTCCAGGCCATGTCCACGAGCACCACGTCTTCGGCGCCGCTGAAGGATATCCACAGGTCATCGCCGAACTCGGCAAACGCGAATTTGAGAATGTCCTGGGCAGATTTATTGGCATAGGTCGTGGCGAGTTCCACGACATCGAACGATGGGCTCATCAGGGCGGCTTCCTACAGGTCGGTGGCGCTGGGCGCTCTATATGGGGCTGATGGTAACAAAATCCGACAAGCGCTGGCGCGTCCTCTGCGTTGCGCAGGCTAGTGCGAGTGGTTAGAGTTCGGCAGTCTTTTTGCTCGCTCGACTCAATAATCACTACAAATGGGAGTGTCTTGTGGAAATTGCTTGCCTGGATCTTGAAGGGGTACTGGTTCCCGAAATCTGGATCGCCTTCGCCGAAAAAACCGGGATCGAATCCCTCAAGGCCACCACTCGGGACATTCCCGACTACGACGTGCTGATGAAACAGCGCCTGCGGATTCTCGACGAGCACGGCCTGAAGCTGTCCGATATCCAGGAAGTGATCGCCACGTTGAAGCCTCTGGACGGTGCGGTGGAGTTCGTCAATTGGCTGCGTGAACGCTTTCAGGTGGTGATCCTGTCAGATACGTTCTACGAATTCTCCCAGCCGCTGATGCGCCAGCTGGGTTTCCCGACACTGCTGTGCCATCGGCTGATTACCGATGACGCCGGTCGAGTGACGAGCTATCAGTTGCGTCAGAGAGACCCCAAGCGCCAGTCGGTCCTGGCTTTCAAGAGCCTTTATTATCGTGTGATCGCAGCAGGGGATTCGTACAACGACACGACGATGCTGGGCGAAGCGGATGCGGGGATCCTGTTCCATGCGCCGGACAATGTAATCCGCGAGTTCCCGCAATTCCCGGCGGTGCATACCTTTGAGGAGCTCAAGCAGGAGTTCATCAAGGCCTCGAACCGGGCCCTGACCTTGTAAACACAAATCCCCCATATCCCCCGATCTCCCCCGTAGGAGCTGCCGAAGGCTGCGATCTTTTGATCTTGACCTTAAAAATCAAAGTCAAAAGATCGCAGCCTGCGGCAGCTCCTACAGTGATGGTGTTGTTCAGTCGATTGATCAGGTGTTGTTCAGTCAATTGATTAAAGGTTCTGCAGGGTATCGAGCAGTACCTTCACCTTGGTGATCGACTCCGCATACTCGGCCTGCCACTGCGAGTCCGCGACGATCCCGCCGCCACCCCAGCAACACACCTGCCCGTCCTTGACCAGCAAACTGCGAATGGCGATGGAACTGTCCATCTCGCCGCGCACGTCCAGATACAACAGCGAGCCGCAATACAGGCCCCGTCGGGTCGGTTCCAGTTCGTCAATAATCTGCATCGCGCGGATTTTCGGTGCGCCGGTAATCGAGCCTCCGGGGAAGCTGCCGGCAATCAGGTCCAGGGCGTCGCGGTCTGCGGCCAGTTCACCCGTGACGCTGCTCACCAGATGGTGCACGTTGGGGTAGCTTTCCAGGCTGAACAGCTCCGGCACCCGCACCGAACCAATGCGGCAGGTGCGGCCGAGGTCGTTGCGCAGCAGGTCGACGATCATCAGGTTCTCGGCGCGATCCTTGGGGCTGGCCAGCAGTTCAGCGGCGTTGGCTGCGTCTTCAGCTGCGGTCTGGCCCCGGGGCCTCGTGCCTTTGATCGGGCGGGTTTCGACCAGGCCCAGGCTGACTTTGACGAAACGCTCGGGTGAAAGGCTCAGCACCGCGCCGCCCTCAGGCAGGCTCTGGAAACCGGAAAACGGCGTCGGGCAGGCCGCTCGCAGGGCGCAATAGGCCGCCCAGGGATCGCCCTGGCACTCGGCGCGGAAACGCTGGGCGAAGTTGACCTGGTAGCAATCACCGGCCTGGATGTACTGCTGGATGCGCTCAAGCGCCTGGCGATACTCGTCGGCGCTCAGGTCGGGGCTCATCGGCGCGGTCAGCCGGAACGGCTCGATTTCATCGCTGGTTGTTCCACTGAACAGTTCGATCAGGCGCTGGCGTTCGCTATCGGCCAGCGTCGGGTGAAATACCAGTTGGCTGGTGGCCAGCTGGTGGTCGCTGATCAGGGCCCAGGCATACAGTCCGAAGCGAGCGTCCGGCAGATGCAAATCGTCCCTGGCCACGCTTGGCAGTTGCTCCAGATGACGGCCGAAGTCATAGCTCAGATACCCGATCAGCCCGCCCGCGAAAGGCAGGTCGAGCGGTACCGAGGCTTCACCCAGGCGCGTCAGGTTGTCCCGCAGGCGTTGCAGGAAATCGCTGCCACTTTCGTCAGGCAGCACCGCCAGTTGCTCCAGCGGCCAGGCGCTGAGCAGGTCATGGCGACCTCGGTCGGCGGTCGGCCGGCCGCTGTCGAGCAGCACGGCGCCCGGGGCATGGCGAATGATCGCGAAATATTCGGCAGGATTGGCGCGATAGGGCAGCGGGTGTACGGAGCAGGTCGGCATGGACGGTCAGCCTTCAACCGGTGGAATATGCCCGAACATTTCCTGCACGAACGCCACGCGCTCCTCGACCGTCTCGGTCACGCCGCGGGCTTTCAAGTCTTCCAGTCGCGCCTCGACGGCATGGGTGCGCAGCGTCAGCCCGCAATCGTTGGCAATCTGGATGTTCAGGCCGGGCCGGGCATTGAGCTCGAGAATCAGCGGGCCTTTTTCCTGGTCGAGCACCATGTCCACGCCAATGTAGCCCAGCCCGCACAGCTCATAACAGCCGGCGGCGAGCTTCATGAAGCCGTCCCAGTAGGGCAGTTGCACGCCATCGACCGCATTGGTGGTGTCGGGATGCTTGGTGATGATGTTGTTCAGCCAGGTGCCGCGCAGCGTCAGGCCGGTGGCAAGGTCGACACCTACGCCGATGGCGCCCTGGTGCAGGTTGGCCTTGCCGCCGGACTGGCGAGTCGGCAGGCGCAGCATGGCCATGACCGGGTAGCCCATCAGCACGATGATGCGGATGTCCGGCACGCCCTCATAGCTGATGCTCTTGAAAATCTGGTCCGGGATCACTCGGTATTCGATCAGGGCGCGGTCGCGGTGACCGCCCAGGGAATACAGGCCAGTGAGGATGCTGGAGATATGGTGCTCGATCTCCTCATGGCTGATGATCTTCCCGGACACCGTGCGGTAGCGCCCCTCGAAGCGGTCAGCGATCACGATGATGCCGTCACCGCCAGCGCCCTGGGCCGGCTTGACCACGAAATCGGTGCGCCCGCCGATGATCTCGTCGAGCTTGTCGATTTCCTTCTCGGTGGAGATCACCCCGTACAGTTCCGGCACATGGATGCCGGCAGCGATCGCGCGCTCCTTGGTGATGATCTTGTCATCGACAATCGGGTACAGGCTGCGCTTGTTGTACTTGAGCACATAGTCCGCGTTGCGCCGATTGATGCCCATGATGCCCCGGGCTTCCAGGGCCTTCCAGGTCTTCCAGAAACCGAACATCAGGCGTCAGCCTTCTTCAGGAACGCCTTGAAGCGCACCAGCTCGGTCAGGCGGTAGCCGCGATAGCGACCCATGGCCAGCATGAAGCCCACCAGGATCAGCAGGATCGCCGGGAACGTGAACACGAAGTACACCAGTTCCGGCACGCTCATGATCAGGTGCGCCAGGGAGGCGGCGAACAGTGTGCCGACCGCCACTTTCATGGCATGGCCACCCCCGCGCTCTTCCCAGGTGATCGACAGACGTTCGATGGTCATGGTCAGAATCACCATCGGGAACAGCGCAACCGACAGCCCGCGTTCCAGGCCGAGCTTGTGGCTGAACAGGCTGATCGCCGCAATCAGCACCACCACGAACGTCAGCACCACCGACAGCCTCGGCAACATCTGCAGCTTCAGGTGCTCGAGGTAGGAACGCAGTGACAGCCCAAGCGCAGTGATGATGGTGAACAGCACGATGCCGAAGCCCAGCTGGGTTTCCCGGAAGGCCAGGGCGATCAGTACCGGAGTAAAGGTCCCGAGGGTCTGGAGGCCGATCAGGTTGCGCAGGATCAGGATCACCAGCACGCCGATCGGGATCATCACCATGATCATGAAGGTCTGCTGGGTCTGCAGCGGCAGGCCATACAGCGAATATTCGAGGAAGTTGGCGTCGGTGTTTTCATCCGTCAGCTTGGCCAGGCGAATGGCGTTCATTTCGCTGTTGTTCAGGCTGAAGGTCACGTTGGCTTTTTTGCCACCCTCGACGGTGATCAGGTTTTCATCGCCGGTCCACCACAGCAGGCGGTCGGTCGGCAGGCCCTGCTCGCCGGTTTCCGGGTTGAAGTACAGCCAGTCGGTGCCGTTGAAGCTGCGCAGCCACAGTTCGGGCACTTGCGGCTGGTCGGCCACCAGGCGGATGGTGTGGACTTTCTCGATCGGCACGTGGGCGATCGACAGCAGCAGCTCGACGATCCGCGCCTTATGCACGGTGGACGGATCACCGCCCAGCAGCAGCTTCACGTTGTCGTCGTTGAGGTTGTTGACCCGCTTGATGGCCTCGCCAATAAAGGTTTCGACGTCGGCCGAATGCTGGCGGATCGGTGCGAGCAGGGCTTCGGCGGCGATTTTCTCCGGACCTTCGACCACGATGCTGTCGCGGAAGGTGGGGCCCTTGATCTTGGCCTTCTCGCCGGTGTAGCGCTTGGTCAGCACCAGGCGGTAGTACAGCGTCTGGTTGCCCTTTGCCCGTCGCGCAGACCAGGTGACCTTGCGGTTGCCGTCGACACGGTTGACCGCCACCCCATAGTTATTGGAAATGAAGCTTTCGTTGAGGCTGACATAGTCGCGGCTCAACGGCGGCACGAACATCTGGATCTTGACCGGATCCTTGGCGCTGGCGACGAACTCGACCTTGGCGTCGATGTTCCACAAGTCGTCGGTAGCGTCTTCGGTCACGGGAATGCCGAGCACGAAAATCTGATAGGCCGTCACTGAAATGCCCAGCACCACCAGGATGGCGATCAGGATTCTCAGATGGAGTGTAAGAGCGCGCATTGGAATTACTCTGCGGTATGTGCGTCGGTGGCGCAGGCGGGTTTGCCAGCAGCGTATTTAAGACTTGGATCGACCAGCGCGTCGAAGCGTTTCAGTGCTTCGGAGCCGATCAGGAGCGGGAATTGGAAAGCGCTGCGGTCGGTTAGGTTCACTTCGATGCTGCGTAAAGCCGAACCCATGCAAATATCCAGCTCGATCACCGGACGAGCGGTGTACTTCTTGCCCTCATCGGGATCGTAGTCCCCGGCGCGTCGCTTGATCTTGCTGACGCGGGCCAGCGGCCGCTCGATCGGATGCGAGTGCGCGGTGTCGATGGCCAGGTAGAAGCGCACCCAGGATTCGCCATTGCGCTTGAAGCGCTTGATATCCCGGGCACTCAGCGAGGCGGTTTTCGCGCCTGTGTCGAGTTTGGCCGCGACTTCAAGGTCGATGCCATTGAGGGACGCATATTCGTTGAGGCCGTAAACGGTCTTTTCCCCCGCCGCGGCGACGCCGGGCAGGCAAAGGAGGTAGAGGAAGGTGAAAAAGGGCTTGAGTGTCATAAATCCTGGGGCGCAGCGGTCCGTGTATTGATTCAAGGCCCTGGCATCGCTGCGCAAGCTCCCTCGTATGCCAGCCATCACGTGATGACAGGCCGTGCAGATGTCACAAACAAATGCGGGCGGCATTCTAGCACGGTGGTTTTATGGCGCCACCGCTGGCAGGGGGCTATACCCTCTAATGCCGAGCCGGTAGGTTTCATACGCTTATTAGACGATTGTCGACAATATCCATATTTCCTTTGACTGTACGTACCGTTTTCGCTAGTTTTCGCGGTATCAGCTTTCAAGGTGTCGACAATATGCTGGATCAACTCGATCCCCCGGTCATTGCCCAAGACGATTCGGAGACGTTGTCCGAGAACGTCTTCCGGCGCATCCAGGCGGCCATCGTCAAGGGCGAGATCGCTCCGGGCAGCAAGATCTCCGAACCGGAGCTGGCGCGCACTTATGGCATCAGCCGCGGGCCGCTGCGCGAGGCCATCCATCGCCTGGAAGGCCAGCGCCTGCTGGTGCGCGTACCGCATGTCGGGGCGCGCGTGGTATCGCTCAATCACGCCGAACTGCTGGAACTCTACGAAATTCGCGAGTCTCTGGAGGGCATGGCCTGCCGCCTGGCGGCCGAGCGCATGACCCTGGAAGAAATCGACGAACTGCGCCGGGTGCTCGAAACCCATGAGCGCGACGAGGCGTTCCAGGCCGGCATCGGTTATTACCAGCAGGAAGGCGACTTCGATTTCCATTACCGGATCATCCAGGGCAGCGGCAACCGCACCCTGACCCAGATGCTCTGCGGCGAGTTGTATCAACTGGTGCGCATGTACCGCATGAAGTTTTCCACCACGCCCAACCGCCCGCACCAGGCGTTCGCCGAACACCACCGAATTCTCGATGCCATCGCCGACCGTGACGGTGAACTGGCCGAGTTGTTGATGCGCCGCCATATCGGCGCCTCCAAACGCAATATCGCCCGTCACTACCAGGACGGCGCTAACCAGACAGCCACTGAACGAGGTGAGTCATGAGTTCCAACAAGAGCACTCCAGGCCAGCGTTTCCGCGATGCGGTCGCCAGCGAGCATCCGTTGCAAGTCGTTGGCGCGATCAACGCCAACCATGCATTGCTGGCCAAGCGCGCCGGTTTCAAGGCCATCTACCTGTCGGGTGGCGGGGTAGCGGCTGGCTCCCTCGGCGTGCCGGACCTGGGCATCACCGGCCTGGATGACGTGCTGACCGACGTACGGCGCATTACCGATGTCTGCGACCTTCCGCTGCTGGTGGACGTGGATACCGGGTTCGGTTCCTCGGCGTTCAACGTCGCGCGTACCGTCAAGTCGATGATCAAGTTTGGCGCGGCGGCGATTCATATCGAAGACCAGGTCGGCGCCAAGCGCTGCGGTCACCGCCCTAATAAAGAGATCGTGTCGCTGCAGGAGATGGTCGACCGCATCAAGGCGGCCGTCGATGCGCGTACCGATGACAGTTTCGTGATCATGGCCCGCACCGACGCCCTGGCAGTGGAAGGCCTGGAGTCTGCCCTGGATCGCGCCGCCGCGTGCATCGAGGCCGGTGCCGACATGATTTTCCCGGAAGCCATCACCGAACTGGATATGTACAAGCTGTTCGCCAACCGCGTGAAAGCGCCGATCCTTGCCAACATCACCGAGTTCGGCGCGACCCCGCTGTACACCACCGAGCAGTTGGCGGGTGCCGACGTGTCCCTGGCGCTGTACCCGCTGTCGGCCTTCCGGGCCATGAACAAGGCGGCGGAAAACGTCTACACCGCGATCCGTCGCGACGGCACTCAGCAAAACGTCATCGACACCATGCAGACTCGCATGGAGCTTTACGATCGCATCGATTACCACACGTTCGAGCAGAAGCTTGATGCGTTGTTTGCTGCCAAGAAATGACCGGTAAAGATCGCAGCCTCGTTTCACTCGACAGCTCCTACGGGGTGCGTCGAACGCGGTCCTGTAGGAGCTGCCGAAGGCTGCGATCTTTTCAGCATCACCAGAAATTGCAGATTCCCTAACAAATTCAAAATTGGAGACAGCAATGGCCGAAGCAAAAGTACTCAGTGGCGCCGGGCTCCGTGGTCAGGTTGCCGGGCAAACCGCACTGTCCACCGTGGGCCAGTCGGGCGCAGGCCTGACCTATCGCGGCTACGATGTTCGCGAACTGGCGGCAGACGCACAATTTGAAGAAGTGGCGTACCTGCTGCTGTACGGCGAGCTGCCGACCCAGGCACAACTCGCCGCTTACCAGGACAAACTCGGCAAGCTGCGCGACCTGCCGCAAGCGCTCAAGGAAGTCCTGGAACGCATTCCGGCCGACGCCCATCCGATGGACGTGATGCGCACCGGCTGTTCGTTCCTGGGCAACCTGGAACCGGAGAAAGACTTCTCCGAGCAGCATGACAAGACCGATCGCCTGCTGGCCGCTTTCCCGGCGATCATGTGCTACTGGTACCGCTACAGCCACGACGGCAAGCGCATCAACTGCGTGAGCGACGAACCATCCATCGGTGGTCACTTCCTGCACCTGCTGCACAGCAAGAAACCAAGCGAGCTGCACGTCAAGGTGATGAACGTTTCGCTGATCCTCTACGCGGAACATGAGTTCAACGCCTCGACCTTCACCGCACGGGTGTGTGCCTCGACCCTGTCCGACCTCTACTCGTGCATCACCGCGGCCATCGGCTCGCTGCGTGGACCATTGCACGGTGGCGCCAACGAAGCGGCGATGGAAATGATCGAGCGTTTCTCGTCCCCTGAAGAGGCGATCAAGGGCACCCTCGGCATGCTTGAGCGCAAGGACAAGATCATGGGCTTCGGCCACGCGATCTATAAGGACAACGATCCGCGCAACGAGGTGATCAAGGGCTGGTCGAAAAAGCTCGCCGAAGAAGTCGGCGACACGGTGTTGTTCCCGGTGTCCGAGGCGATCGACAAGACCATGTGGGAGCAGAAAAAACTGTTTCCCAACGCCGACTTCTACCATGCGTCGACGTACCACTTCATGGGCATCCCGACCAAGTTGTTCACCCCAATCTTCGTCTGCTCGCGCCTGACCGGCTGGGCGGCGCACGTCTTCGAACAACGCGCCAACAACCGCATCATCCGCCCGAGCGCCGAGTACACCGGCGTCGAACAGCGCAAGTTCGTGCCAATCGAACAACGCTGAATGGTGGGGGCTCCCGCGCTGGTTGCTGAATGAACCGGGAACCCTTGTAGGAGCTGCCGCAGGCTGCGATCTTTTGATCTTGATTCTCTGGCGATTCAAAAATTGCCGAAGATCAAAAGATCGCAGCCTGCGGCAGCTCCTACAGGGGATCGGTGTCCATTCAGCATTAATGTCCGGCCCCACCCTTTGCATCTACCGTGACCGAGTCCTGACGATGAACACTGAATTTCGCAAACCGCTGCCCGGCAGCCATCTGGATTACTTCGACGTCCGCGCGGCTGTCGAAGCCATCCAGCCGGGTGCCTACGACACCCTGCCATACACCTCCCGCGTCCTTGCGGAAAACCTGGTGCGTCGCTGCGACCCGGCCACGCTCACCGAATCGCTCAAGCAATTCATCGAGCGCAAACGCGACCTCGATTTTCCATGGTTCCCGGCGCGCGTGGTCTGCCACGACATCCTCGGCCAGACCGCGCTGGTCGACCTCGCCGGCCTGCGCGACGCCATCGCGTTACAAGGCGGCGACCCGGCGCAAGTCAACCCGGTAGTGCCGACTCAGCTGATCGTCGACCACTCCCTGGCCGTCGAGCGCGGCGGGTTTGATCCGGAAGCGTTCGAGAAGAACCGCGCCATCGAAGACCGCCGCAACGAAGACCGTTTCCACTTCATCAACTGGACCAAAAAAGCCTTCAAAAACGTTGATGTGATCCCGCCAGGCAACGGCATCATGCACCAGATCAACCTGGAGAAAATGTCTCCGGTGATCCAGGTGCGCGACGGCGTGGCATTCCCCGACACCTGCGTCGGCACCGACAGCCACACCCCGCATGTCGATGCGCTGGGCGTGATCGCCATTGGCGTGGGTGGCCTGGAAGCGGAAAGCGTGATGCTTGGACGCGCGTCGTGGATGCGTCTGCCGGAAAGCGTTGGCGTTGAACTGACCGGCAAGCTGCAACCGGGCATCACCGCCACCGACATGGTGCTGGCGCTGACCGAGTTCCTGCGCCAGCAAAAAGTCGTCGGCGCATGGCTGGAGTTCTTCGGTGAAGGCGCGTCCAGGCTGACCCTCGGCGACCGCGCCACCATCTCCAACATGGCCCCGGAGTACGGCGCCACGGCTGCGATGTTCTACATCGACCAGCAAACCATCGACTACCTTAAACTCACCGGCCGTGAAGACGAGCAGGTGCAGCTGGTGGAGAACTACGCCAAGACTACCGGCCTGTGGGCTGACAGCTTGAAGCATGCGCAATACGAACGTGGGTTGACCTTCGACCTGTCTTCGGTGGTGCGCAACATGGCCGGCCCGAGCAACCCGCACGCCCGTGTCGCGGTGTCAGACCTGGCCGCCAAAGGCATCTCCGGTCAGTGGGACGATGTTCCAGGCCAGATGCCCGACGGCGCCGTGATCATCGCCGCCATCACCAGCTGCACCAACACCAGCAACCCGCGTAACGTGATCGCCGCCGGCCTGCTGGCGCGAAATGCCAACAAGCTGGGGTTGACCCGCAAGCCATGGGTCAAGTCGTCCCTGGCGCCGGGCTCGAAAACCGTCGCGCTGTACCTCGATGAAGCCGGCCTGACCGACGAACTCGAGCAACTGGGCTTCGGCGTCGTGGCCTTTGCCTGCACCACCTGCAACGGCATGTCTGGCGCACTGGATCCGGTGATCCAGCAGGAAATTATCGACCGCGACCTGTACGCCACCGCCGTGCTGTCGGGTAACCGCAACTTCGACGGGCGGATTCACCCGTACGCCAGGAATGCGTTCCTCGCGTCCCCGCCACTGGTGGTCGCCTACGCCATCGCCGGCACCATCCGTTTCGACATCGAGAAAGACGTGTTGGGCCTGGACGCAGACGGCAAGGAAATTCGCCTGAAGGACATCTGGCCAAGCGACGAAGAGATCGACGCAGTGGTCAAGGCATCGGTCAAACCCGAGCAGTTCCGCCAGGTCTACATCCCGATGTTCGCCATCCACGAAGACACCGGCCCGAAAGTCACGCCGCTGTACGACTGGCGCGAGATGAGCACCTACATCCGCCGTCCGCCCTACTGGGAAGGCGCGCTGGCCGGTGCCCGTCCGCTCAAGGGCATGCGTCCGCTGGCAGTGCTGCCGGACAACATCACCACCGATCACCTGTCGCCGTCGAACGCGATCATGCTCGACAGCGCCGCCGGTGAATACCTGGCGAAAATGGGCCTGCCGGAAGAGGACTTCAACTCTTACGCGACTCATCGCGGTGACCACTTGACGGCGCAACGCGCGACCTTTGCCAACCCGAAACTGTTCAACGAAATGGTCCGGGAAAACGGCAAGGTCAAGCAGGGTTCGCTGGCGCGCGTCGAGCCGGAAGGGCAGGTGATGCGTATGTGGGAAGCGATCGAAACCTACATGGAGCGCAAGCAGCCGCTGATCATCATCGCCGGCGCCGACTATGGCCAGGGTTCTTCCCGGGACTGGGCGGCGAAAGGCGTGCGCCTGGCCGGAGTGGAAGCGATTGCCGCCGAAGGTTTCGAACGCATCCACCGCACCAACCTGGTGGGCATGGGCGTGTTGCCGCTGGAGTTCAAGCCAGGCACCGACCGCCATACCCTGGCCATCGACGGCAGCGAAACCTACGACGTGATTGGCGAGCGTACGCCGCGTGCCGAATTGACGCTGGTGATCCATCGCAAGAACGGCGAGCGCGTCGATGTGCCGGTGACCTGCCGCCTCGATACCGCTGAAGAAGTGTCGATCTACGAGGCGGGTGGCGTGCTGCAACGTTTCGCCCAGGACTTCCTCGAAGAGTCGGCGGTGGCCGTTTAACAACTCGATATGCCGCGACGGGACTTCAGGTTCCGTCGCGTCTTTTAAGGAGCACCATGCCTCACGCAACCCCGTTCGCACCGCAGATCAAAATCCCCGCCACCTACATGCGTGGCGGCACCAGCAAGGGGGTGTTCTTCAGCCTCAAAGACCTGCCCGAAGCGGCACAGGTTCCAGGCCCGGCGCGCGATGCCTTGCTGCTACGGGTGATCGGCAGCCCCGACCCTTACGACAAGCAAATCGACGGCATGGGCGGCGCCACCTCCAGCACCAGCAAAACCGTAATCCTGTCGAAAAGCACCAAGGCCGACCACGACGTCGATTACCTGTTCGGCCAAGTGTCTATCGACAAGCCTTTTGTCGACTGGAGCGGCAACTGCGGCAACCTGTCGGCGGCGGTCGGTTCTTTTGCCATCAGCAATGGCCTGGTGGACGCCAGCCGCGTCCCGCAAAACGGCGTGGCCGTGGTTCGCGTGTGGCAGGCCAACATCGGCAAGACCATCATCGCCCACGTGCCGATCACCCACGGCGAGGTGCAGGAAACTGGCGATTTTGAACTCGATGGCGTGACCTTTCCCGCGGCCGAAGTCCAGGTCGAATTTCTCGACCCGGCTGCGGAAGAAGAGGGTGGCGGTGGTTCGATGTTCCCCACCGGCAACCTCGTGGATGACCTGGAAGTACCGGGCGTGGGGACCTTCAAGGCGACCATGATCAACGCTGGCATCCCGACCATCTTCGTCAACGCGCAAGACATCGGTTACACCGGCACCGAACTGCAGGGTGCGATCAACGGCGACCCCAAAGCGCTGGCGATGTTCGAGACCATTCGCGCTTACGGCGCCCTGCGCATGGGCCTGATCAAGAACCTCGACGAAGCGGCCACGCGTCAGCACACACCGAAAGTGGCCTTCGTAGCTGCGCCTGCGGACTACGTAGCGTCCAGCGGCAAGGCGATCAAGACGGGGGATGTCGACCTGCTGGTGCGCGCGCTGTCCATGGGCAAGTTGCACCACGCAATGATGGGCACGGCAGCAGTGGCCATTGGTACGGCGGCAGCGATTTCCGGCACGTTGGTCAACCTCGCCGCCGGCGGTACCGAACGCAATGCGGTGCGCTTCGGCCATCCATCCGGCACCCTGCGCGTAGGCGCCGAGGCGAGCCTGGTTGACGGCGAGTGGACCGTGAAAAAAGCCATCATGAGCCGCAGTGCGCGGGTGCTGATGGAAGGCTTCGTGCGCGTACCGGGTGATTCCTTCTAACCCGGCACGGCAGCCCCTGTAGGAGCTGCCGAAGGCTGCGATCTTTTGATCCTGGTTTTTACGATCAAGATCAAAAGATCGTCCGAACGCGGCCCGAGCCTTCGGCAGCTCCTACAGTGGGAAAGCATTTCAATAATAAAATTTGATTGCCCTGAACCGAGGTCCCATCAACGAACCACTTCAAGAGTGAATCGAACATGAGCACCAACGTCGACCAGAACAACCGCCCCGACTACGACTCCGTCCTGCAGGACATCGCCGACTACGTCCTCACCTTCAAGGTTGAATCTGCCGAAGCCCTGGACACTGCCCGCAACTGCCTGATCGACACCCTCGGCTGCGGCCTGCTGGCCCTGCGCTTCCCCGAGTGCACCAAACACCTGGGCCCGATCGTCGACGGCACGGTGGTGCCTTTTGGCGCCCGGGTGCCGGGCACCAGCTACCGCCTCGACCCGGTGAAGGCCGCCTGGGATATCGGTTGCATCGTGCGCTGGCTAGATTACAACGACACCTGGCTCGCCGCAGAGTGGGGTCACCCGTCGGATAACCTCGGCGGTATTCTCGCGGTAGCCGACCACCTGTCGCAAAAACGCCTGGCCAATGGCGAAGCGCCGCTGACCCTGCGCGCAGTGCTTGAAGCCATGATCATGGCCCACGAAATCCAGGGCGTGATTGCCCTGGAAAACTCCTTCAACCGAGTGGGTCTGGACCACGTCATCCTGGTCAAAGTCGCCTCGACCGCCGTCACCGCCAAACTCATGGGCGCCAATCGCGAGCAACTGCTGTCAGCCTTGTCCCATGCCTTTGCCGACGGCCAGGCCCTGCGCACCTACCGACATGCACCGAATGCCGGATCGCGAAAGTCCTGGGCAGCAGGCGATGCCACCAGTCGCGGGGTACGCCTGGCGGACATCGCCATGCGCGGGGAAATGGGCATTCCAGGGGTGCTGACGGCCCGGCAGTGGGGGTTCTACGACGTCTTGTTCAGCCACACCAACAACGATCTGGCGCTCAAGCCGCAAGACAAGCGCGCGTTCAGCTTCTCCCGCACATACGGCACCTACGTGATGGAAAACGTGCTGTTCAAGATCAGCTTTCCCGCGGAGTTCCACGCACAAACCGCCTGTGAAGCGGCCGTGACCCTGTACCCACAGGTACGCAACCGCCTGCATGAAATCGACCGGATCGTCATCACCACCCACGAGTCGGCGATCCGCATCATTTCCAAGGTCGGCCCGCTGGCCAACGCGGCGGATCGCGATCATTGCATCCAGTACATGACGGCCGTGCCACTGGCGTTCGGCAACCTGGTGGCCGAGCACTACGAGGATGCCTTCCACGCTGCGCACCCGATCATCGATGTGCTGCGCGAGAAAATGGTCATCGTCGAAAGTCCGGTTTACACCCGTGAATACCTGGAAGCCGACAAGCGCTCGATCGCCAATGCGGTGCAGGTGTTTTTCAAGGACGGGACCAGTACCGAGAACGTAGCGGTGGAGTACCCGATCGGCCATCGCAGGCGTCGTGCCGAAGGCATACCATTGCTGGAGGACAAGTTCAGGACGAACCTGCTGACACGATTCACCCGCCAGCGTAGCGCTGAGATCTTCGAGCTGTGCAAGGATCAGGCTCGGCTTGAGGCGACACCGGTGAATCGGTTTGTGGATTTGTTTGTTATCTGAGGGACCGCGTTATCGTTCAATCGCCAGCAGGCTGGCTCCCACAGTTGATTTGTGTGCACCGCAGGTTCCCTGTGGGAGCCAGCCTGCTGGCGATGAGGCCGGAACAGGCAATGGAGAATTACTTGAACCGCTAACAGGCTAACTCCCACAGTTGATTTGTGTGCACCGCAGATTCCCTGTGGGAGCCAGCCTGAACTGGTCTAATAATTCCGGACACCTCTTAAGGGCGATATGATTTCGCCAACTTGGAGGTTCCATGAACGA